>DYDH01000059.1:21504-22733 GCA_020717985.1 Herpetosiphon sp.
TTGATCTTGTCCGAAAAAACATAGTCGCCACGTCCCATCATGGTGGAGATGACCGAGAGGTTGGTGGCATATCCCGATGAATAGGTGATGGCGGCTTCGGTATGTTTGAAGTTCGCGATGGTCTCTTCGAGTTCGTTGTGCAGGGTCAGTGTGCCAGCCAGAGTCCGCACGCCGTTCGTGCCGGTGCCGAATTTGTCCACCGCTTTTTTTGCGGCTTCATTGATGCGCGGATGTCCGACCAGTCCCAAATAACTATAAGAGGCGTACATGCCCATCTCACGTCCATTGACCAAAACCTTCGCATTGGGAAGAATCTCTTGCGCGGGCTGGTTGTAAAAATAAAGGTCATTTGCTTTCAAATGGGAAACGCGATCCGTCATGGCTTTGATGCGGCGGGTCACAGCGTCATCGGTGTTGTGAAAATCCATGGATTGCCTCCGAAATTAGAATGTTGCAAGTTTAGTCTAGGGGTATGGTTCTGTCTAGTTGAATGTGAAGAGAGGGTTGCAGGTTGAAAGTTGAAAGTTGAAGGTTACAGGTTGAGGGTTAGTTTTCTCAACCCATCCTCATCCAATATCTTCACGCCCAACGATTGAGCCTTTTCCGCCTTCGAGCCGGGGTTTTCGCCGAGCACCAGGTAACTGGTTTTCTTGCTGACGCTGTCCGTCACCTTGCCGCCGTTTTGTTCGATGAATTCCTTCACGCCATCGCGTGACAAAGTGGGAAGCGTGCCGGTCACCACAAAGGTAAGTCCGCTCAGCGCGCCTTCTTTTTTCTTTTCGTCTTTTTGCATTTCAGGCCACACGCCTGCGGCTTTAAGTTTCTTCAACAACTTTTGATTTGTCGGCTGTGAAAACCAATCCACGATGGATTCTGCGATGTTGGGCCCTACACCTGCGATCTGTTGAAGTTCATCCACGCTGGCTTTGGATAAGGCGGATAGATTGCCGAATGCGCGGGATAGGTCGCCCGCCATGACTTCGCCAACGCCGTGTATTCCCAACGCCGCGAGCAGGCGGTTCAGACTCTGCG
Organism: Herpetosiphon sp.; assembly: GCA_020717985.1. Taxonomy (GTDB): domain Bacteria; phylum Chloroflexota; class Anaerolineae; order Anaerolineales; family Villigracilaceae; genus Villigracilis. The sequence goes on from DYDH01000059.1 coordinate 22,537, forward strand.
CCTTGGCCTGTTCCAACGACCCAAGCAGATTCTCCGCCTTTTTCTCGGCAAAACCTTCGAGCGTCAGCAATTGTTCCTTGTTCAAGGTGAACAAGTCCGCCACATCTTTGACCAGACCCGCTTCAATGAGTTGCTCCACAATTTTGATGCCAAGCCCGGTAATGTCCATCGCGCCGCGTGAGACGAAGTGTTCGATG
>DYDH01000059.1:22762-23043 GCA_020717985.1 Herpetosiphon sp.
GTTGACGCAGTACCACGCCACTTCGCCTTCAAAGTGTTCCACTGCTTGACCACATGCAGGACATTTCGTGGGCGGCTTGTAGGATTTCTCTTTGCCAGAGCGCGCATCCACTACGGGACCGATGACGTACGGAATCACTTCGCCCGCACGCTTGATCAACACGCGGTCACCGATGCGAATATCTTTTTCGGCAATGAAGTCAAAGTTGTGCAAGGTGGCGTTCTTGACGATCACGCCATTAATCTCCACCGGCTCCAGCACAGCTTTGGGTGTCAGCACAC
>DYDH01000060.1 GCA_020717985.1 Herpetosiphon sp.
CTTCGTCCATTCAGCAGAGCATTTCGCCGTGGGCGAATTCCTCCCCCGCGTATTTCAAAGATGTGCAGAACAAAGTGAAGGGCATCGCCGAAAGCGGACAACTCTCCATTTTCGCCAACGCCTATTGGGGTCACCCCGCCTATAAACTGCCGCCCGAAATCAATTTGCTGGCAGTGGCGCATTACCTCGAAGCGCTCGAAGCGCAGAAGACCTTCACCAAGATTCACACCATCTTCGGCGGCAAGAATCCGCACCCGAACTTCGTCGTCGGTGGCGTTCCCATGCCCATTGACCCGAACAGCGATACCGCGCTCAATGCCGAACGTCTCTCCATCATCAAAGACAGCATTGACCGCATGATCCAATTCGTCAATCAGGTTTATATCCCCGACCTGCTGGCGATTGCTCCGTACTATCTGGAATATGCTGGACTCGGCGAAGGACTCGGAAATTTCCTGACCTGGGGTGAGTTGCCCGACACAGACATTAGCGACACCTCGAAATTTGTCGTACCGCGCGCGGTCATCATGAACCGCGACCTGACCCACATCGAAGAACCGAATCCAAACGACTTCGAGCTGATGAAAGAATACGTGGCTCACTCGTGGTATGAGCAAAGCGCTGGCGATAAAGAAGGCTTGCATCCGTTCAAGGGCGAGACCAAATTTAATTTCACGGGTCCCAGTGCGCCCTACGAGCAATTGGAAGTCGAGCAGAAATATTCCTGGCTTAAATCCCCACGCTGGGCTGAAGCGCCGATGGAAGTCGGTCCGCTCGCGCGTGTGCTTGCCATGTATGCTGGCGGTCACAAGCAGACTCAGGACTTGACCAATTTCGTCCTCAAGCAGCTTGACGCGCCCCTCGAAGCCGTCTTCTCGACCCTCGGACGCACTGCCGCTCGCGGTATCGAGACTGTGGTCTTTGCCGATGAAATGCTTAAGAACTACAATGGTTTGATTGACGCGATCAAGGCTGGCGAAACCGACACCTTCAACGGCGACAAATGGGAGCCGTCCACTTGGCCCGCTCACGCCGAAGGCTTTGGATTCATGGAAGCCCCACGCGGCGCGCTTGGTCACTGGTCTGTGATTGATAACGGAAAACTGTCCAACTACCAGATGGTTGTCCCAACCACCTGGAATGCCTCTCCGCGCGATCACAAGGAACAGGCTGGCGCTTATGAAGCCTCACTGGTTGGAACGCCGCTCGCCGTGCCTGATCAGCCGCTTGAAATCCTGCGTACCATCCACTCGTTTGACCCATGCATGGCTTGCGCCATCCACATGGTTGATGCCGACGGCAACGACCTCGGTGAAGTAGCAACCGGCATGAACGTTTGCATAAGTTAATCCAGGGGTAAGTCTCCCTGTTTTAGTCATCTTACGGTTATAAAATTGGGCAATTTTATGACCGTGAGCATTCTCCTGGTTGCCCTGCCTTTTCGAAAGGGGAGGCAGGGCAACATAAATGTGAAACTTCGCTCCGTGATTGGATTATTGGAGATCGGAAAAATCTTAAATACTGGAAACTCAGATGACAGAGAACTTTAACCGTAAGATCGTAATGGGGTTGGGGAACACGCTAAATAAAGATGAAGGGCTGGGGGTACATGCGCTGGCTTTACTGGAAAAGGAACTTGCGGATCGCGCTCCCGAGGTCGAATTTATTGACGGCGGTGCGTTGGGATTGAACCTGCTGCCCTGGGTGGAGGAAGCGTCACATCTGTTGGTACTGGACTCGATAGTCTCCCGCTTTTCCCTGCCGGGTCAGGTGATGGAATTATCCAAAGACGAAATCCCGCTGTACAGCAATATCAAAATGTCTGACCACCAGATCACTTTTCAGGAAGTGCTTGGGCTGGTCAAGTTTCGAGATAAATTTCCGAAACATTTGCATCTTGTAGGCGCGCAACCGGTGGATATGTCCATTGGCTATGGCGTAAGCCCGGAAATCGAAGCGGTCATACCTGAAATCATGACACGCGCTGAGCGGGTTTTGCGTGAATGGGGATTGGTCAAATAAAGGCATAAAAGAACAATACTCAAAGGAGAATAAAGAATGGATTACTATTTCCTCGACAAAGTTTCATGGGAACACAGTCAGGCGTTGTATCACGCTGCAGCATATCTGGGACACGAAGCTCTCTTCATTTTGAGACCTGCCACGCCTTATGTCTGTATTGGCTTTCATCAGGATGCCGAACAGGAAATTGACCTGGAATTTGCAAACAAAAATAACGTCCCTGTTTTTCGTCGTGAAGTGGGCGGCGGCGCGGTCTACCTCGATGGTGGTCAGTTGTTTTATCAACTTATCCTCCGTAAGGATAATCCGCAGGTACCTGAAGACAAGGATGCGATCTATCGCAAGTTCCTGATGCCAGTGGTGGAAACATATCGCGAGTTTGGAGTTAACGCCGAGTACAAACCCATTAACGACATCATTGCCAACGGACGCAAAGTCTCGGGCAACGGCGCGGCTGAAATCAACGACATGATCATCATTGTCGGGAATTTCATCCTTGATTTCAACTACGAGATGATGAGCAAGTGTCTGCGTGTGCCTGATGAAAAATTCCGCGACAAGGTTTTCAAGACCTTGCAGGATAACCTCAGCACCATGCTGCGCGAGACTGGTTCAGTGCCCGATACGCGAAAATTGGGCGATGCGCTTGTGAAACGTTATGAAGCCATTCTTGGTCCCATGACCTTGAAGACAACGCCCGACGCAGACCTGGTTGCCAAAGCCGAAGAATTACAGATCGAACGCCATACCAACGAGTGGTTATTCGCCAATGACCGCCGCCGTCCCGACGCGCGTCAGGTGAAAATCCGCGAGGGCGTGTACGTCATCCAAAATATGTTCAAGGCTCCAGGCGGATTGATCCGCGTCACTGCTGTCAATGAAGATGGAGTTCTGCGTGATGTGCATATTTCAGGCGACTTCTTCTTTTATCCCGCCGAGAATCTGCCGAAGCTCGAACAGATGCTAAGTGGCGTTCCCGCACAAAATGAAGCCATTGCCCAAGCCATTGAGATTTTCTACGCCCAGAATATAGTGGAAACGCCTGGCGTTCTGCCCGTAGATTTTGCCCGCGCCCTGATTCCTGCCTAACTTGAGATTTATCAATATAGGTCGCGTTTGTAATGTGAAAGTCTCATCCTGCAAGCGCGACCTACAAATTTTCCCCGCAGACTCGCCGATTCGTTGAATTCCCCCGTTTTGCTTAAACCCCCATCATCGAATACAATGTAACCCATGCATGAATTGCCCATCACCGAATCCCTTTTGAAAATTGCCCTGCAACACGCAGAAAAGGCAAACGCCAAACGTGTCACTGATTTGCATATTGTCATGGGCGAACTCGCAACCATGGTGGACGACTCGATCCAGTTCTACTGGGAGATCATCGCCAAGGACACGATTGCCGAGCAAGCCACATTGCATTTCCGTCGCGTGCCAGCCGAGTTGCAGTGCATGACCTGCTTCGAGAAATATCATCCCACCGACAAGGAACTGGTCTGCCCCAAGTGCAACGGCGTCGGCGCGAAGATCATCAAAGGCGAAGAATTCTCACTCGAAGCAATAGATGTGGATTAAAAAATAAACAGGTAATTCGTCCCTCATCCTTTAGGAGTACCAATGACCCAACGTGTATCAGTCGTCGAAAATATTCTCAATGCCAATGATCGTTTGGCAGAGGAAAACCGCGTCCGCATTGAATCGGCGGGCGTATTCTCCATCAATATCATGGCATCCCCTGGCGCGGGCAAGACCTCGCTCATCGAACAAACCCTGCCGCGCTTGAAAGACAAATTGCGCGTCGCCACCATTGACGGTGACATTGCCACTTCGATTGACGCTGATCGCGCCGCTGCGGCTGGCGCTCAAGCCGCCATCCAAATTAATACAGGCGGTGACTGTCATCTTGACGCCGTCATGCTGCATGGCGCGCTCAATCAACTTGACCTCACGCAATTCGATTTGCTCATTGTTGAAAATGTCGGCAATCTTGTTTGCCCCGCCAGTTTCAAACTTGGCACACATAAATCGGTGTTGATTGCCTCCATCCCCGAAGGCGACGACAAACCTTATAAATATCCTGGCATGTATCGCGGCGTGGATGCGCTGGTCATCAATAAAATTGACCTCCTGCCTTACGTCAACTTTAGAATGGATTACTTCGAGCGCGGTGTGCAAGTCCTCAACCCCGAAGTGACTACCTTCCCGCTTTCCTGCCGTACAGGCGAAGGGCTTGATGCCTGGGTGGATTGGATCATTCAAAATGCTAAAAAGGCGTGATTGGTAACTGGTAAGTAGTAATTACCAATCGCCAATTACCAATCGCTCATGCAAGGCTTGCGTGTTCATATTACAGGTATTGTTCAGGGTGTCGGCTTCCGACCCTTTGTATATAACCTTGCCACGCGCCTTGAACTTACAGGCTGGGTAAAAAATACGTCCGCAGGCGTTGATATAGAAGTGGATGGGGAAAGAGACGCCTTGGAATCTTTCGCCCAAAAATTACGAAACGAAGCCCCAACACTTTCCCGCATAGACGAATTCTCCGCCTCCTTCCGCCCCGCGAACGGATTCAGTTCCTTTGACATTCTCCACTCTGAATCAGTTGCAGGCGCGTTCCAGCCCATTTCGCCAGATGTATCCATTTGTCCCGATTGCCTGCGTGAACTCTTTGACCCAACCGACCGCCGCTACCGCTATCCCTTCATCAACTGCACCAACTGCGGACCGCGTTTCACCATCATCAAAGATATTCCCTACGACAGGCCCAAAACGACAATGGCGGGATTTCCATTATGTCCCGATTGCGAGCGCGAATACAAAGACCCAACTAATCGCAGATTTCATGCCCAGCCCGTTGCCTGTCCCGTCTGCGGACCTCATGTTTGGCTGGAAAATAGTAGTGACGACTTTAGTCGTCCAAGAGCGACTGAAGTCGTCACTACGGAGAACGACGCCGCCATTGCCAAAACCCAACGCCTTCTCGCCGAAGGGAAAATTCTTGCGATCAAAGGTCTTGGTGGATTCCACCTGGCATGTGACGCGACCAACGCGCAATCCGTCACCGAACTTCGCAACCGCAAGTTGCGCGTGGACAAGCCGTTTGCGTTGATGATGCCCGACATCGAAACCATTGAACGCCATTGCCTTGTCAGCGATGCAGAACGTGACCTGCTTCAATCTACAGCGCGCCCGATTGTCTTGCTGAAACGAAAGCAAGAGTCAAATATTGTAGAAGAGGTCTCTCCCAAACAAGACTGGCTCGGAGTGATGCTCCCATATACACCATTGCATTATTTGATATTAGACCGTAGACCGGGGACAGTAGATATTAGCGAAACCGTCCACCGTCCATTGTCCACCGTCCTTGTAATGACGAGTGGAAATTTATCCGAAGAACCCATCGCCACCGATAACGACGACGCGCGAAAGCGATTATCCAAACTCGCTGACGCCTTCCTCATGCACGACCGTGATATTCATATTCGATGTGATGATTCAGTGGTGAGAGTTTTCAGTAACGAGTGGAAGAGAAACGAGTTACCGAAAAATGAAAAAAACTTGCAACTCATTTCTCGTTACTCGATTTATCCAATCCGTCGCTCACGCGGGTATTCTCCATTTCCTGTGAAACTGCCTTTTACTGCGCCGCAAATCCTCGCGGCTGGCTCTGAATTGAAAAATACGTTTTGTATTACGAATGGGAACTATGCATTTCTGAGTCATCACATTGGCGACATGGAAAATTATGAAACACTCAAATCTTTCGAGCAGGGCGTGGAGCATTTCGAGAAATTGTTCCGCGTCAAACCAATCGCCTTCGCCCACGATCTTCATCCCAACTACCTCGCAACACGCTACACGCTGCAACGGGCGGATAACGAAGGACTTCCCGCGATTGCCGTCCAACATCACCACGCGCATGTTGCCGCTTGCATGGTTGAGCATGGACTGGACGGCTCGCGTCCTGTGATCGGAGTCTCGTTTGATGGGACAGGTTATGGTGACGATGGCGCAATTTGGGGCGGAGAGATTTTGGTTGCCGATTACAAATCCTATCAACGGGCTTATCATCTGGAATATTTTCCGTTGCCAGGTGGAGATGCGGCGATCAAGAAACCCGCGCGGACTGCATTGGCCTTGCTGTGGAGTCTCGGTTTGGACTGGGATGAACGGCTTGACTCTGTCACTGAATTCTGTGCCCAAGACCAAACTGTTTTGCGCGCGCAGTTGGAGAGGAAGATCAATACGCCAATGACTTCTTCAATGGGAAGATTATTCGATGCGGCGGCGGCATTGGCGGGTGTGCGGCAGAAGGTCAATTATGAAGGACAGGCGGCAATCGAGTTCGAGGCATTGGCAGATCCTGCTGAGGCGGGGCAATACTCCTTCGGACTGAATCAGGATCGGATTGAGGCGCGAGGCGTTGTCGAGGCTTTGGTCAAGGATGTGATGGCAGGAGTCCACATCTCGAAAATATCCGCCCGATTCCATAATGGTCTGGCTGAGTCTGTGCGGGAAGTTTGCCTGAAAATAAAATCTGAAATGGGAATTGATGAGGTGGTTTTGTCGGGCGGAGTCTGGCAGAATATCACCCTATTAGGACGCACTTTGTCACTTTTAGAAAGTGCTGGTTTTAGTGTATACATACATCAAGAAGTGCCGGCGAATGACGGTGGATTGTCACTGGGACAGGCGATCATCGCCGCCAGCCGATTAGCAAAATAGCAGACGAGGAGACTAATATGTGTTTAGGCGTACCTGGAAAAATTGTTGAGATAAGCGATAAGAGCGGATTGAGAATGGCGAAAGTGGACTTCGGTGGAATTTTCCGCGAAGCCTGTTTGGACTATGTGCCCGAAGCGCAAGTGGGTGAGTATTGCATTATCCATGTTGGATTTGCGATCAGCCTGTTGAGCGAATCAGATGCGATGGAAACACTTGACCTGCTGCGTCAGATGGGGGTATTCGAAGAAGAACTGGGGCCTGAGCCAACGCAATGAAGTACGTTACCGAATACCGCGATGCGGCATTGGTGAAAAACGTGATCGAAGAGATCCGCCGCACTGTCACGCGTCCGTGGACGTTGATGGAAATTTGCGGCGGGCAGACTCATGCCATTGTGCGTCACGGCATTGACCAGTTGCTGCCGCCCGAAATTGAATTGGTGCATGGACCTGGCTGTCCGGTGTGTGTAACTCCGTTGGAATTGATTGACAAGGCGCTGGCGATTGCTTCACAGCCGAATGTGATCTTCTGTTCCTACGGTGACATGCTGCGTGTACCTGGTTCTGGTCGTGACCTGTTCTCGGTCAAGGCGCAGGGCGGGGATGTGCGCGTAGTTTATTCTCCGCTGGACGCTGTGGCGCTCGCAGAGAAAAATCCCGATAAGCAGGTTGTATTTTTTGCGATCGGCTTTGAAACCACCGCGCCGCCCAATGTAATGAGCGTGATTCACGCGCAGCGGCTTGGGCTGACGAATTTTTCCGTGCTGGTATCGCATGTCCGCGTGCCGCCTGCCATGAAGGCAATTCTAGGTTCACCGCATAACCGCGTGCAGGGATTTTTATTGGCGGGACATGTCAACGCAGTGATGGGTTATCACGAATATCCGCCGCTGGTGGAGGAATTCAAAATCCCGATGGTCGTGACGGGCTTCGAGCCGCTCGACATTGTGCAGGGAATTTTGACCACCGTGCAATTGCTCGAAGCAGGCAAAATTGAAATCGCCAATGCATATTCCCGCGCTGTGACTTTTGATGGTCTGAAACCCGCGCAGGATGCCATTCACAAAGTCTTTATGGAATGTGACCGAACCTGGCGCGGCATTGGCATGATCCCCATGAGCGGCTGGTGTCTGCGCCCTGAGTTTGACCAGTTCAACGCCGAGAAGCGTTTCGACGTGGGTGACATCCACACGAAAGAATCGTCGCTGTGTATCGCAGGTCAAATTTTGCAGGGACTGAAAAAGCCGCACGATTGTTCCGCGTTTGGCAAGGAATGCACCACTGAAAATCCACTCGGCGCGACGATGGTTTCATCCGAGGGAGCTTGCGCGGCGTATTATAAGTATGGAAGATAAATGCAGAAGTCAGAATGATGAATGTAGAATGGAAAATCAAATATTCTGCGCTCTGCATTCTTCATTCTGCATTTCAATTGAGGTTTTATGACTGACGAAACAATCAACATTGAAGGCGCGGTCTGTACGCCGCCATTGACTCATAACGAGCAAATTGTCATGGGACACGGCGCTGGCGGCCGCATGAGTCATCAGTTGATTCAAAAGGCATTTATGTCTGCATTCGATAACCCCGCTTTACGCGCGGGTGATGATGCGGCGCGGCTTGAATCTAACTTGCACGCCAATCTTTCCATTAGCACCGATTCGCATGTTGTCTTTCCGTTGTTTTTTCCCGGCGGCGACATTGGCAAATTGGCAGTCTGCGGCACGGTCAACGATGTGGCAATGCTTGGCGCAAAGCCGCTTTATTTAACAGCGGGTTTTATTCTCGAAGAAGGTCTGCCGATGGAAACACTCCAGCGAGTGGTCGCCTCCATGAAATCCGCAGCCGATGAAGCGGGTGTGAAAATCGTAGCAGGCGATACCAAAGTTGTGCAAAAAGGCAAAGCGGACGGGTTGTACATCACCACCGCAGGCGTGGGCGTGGTGCGCGAGGGAGTCAACATCGGTGGAGCACAGGCCAAAGTTGGCGATGTCATCATCCTCTCTGGTTCGATTGGCGACCACGGCATTGCCGTCTTGGGCGCGCGCGGCGAACTGGGTTTTCAATCCAGCCTGCAAAGTGACGTGGCTCCGCTCAATCATTTGATTGATGCCATGCTTGACGCAAGCAACAACGTCCACGTTTTGCGTGATCCAACCCGCGGCGGATTGGCAACTACATTAAATGAAATTGCGACTCAGTCCAACCTGGGCATTTTGCTGGACGAAGAAACGATTCCTGTCCACCCTGAAGTTGGTGCAGCCTGCGAGATGCTTGGATTCGACCCGTTATATGTTGCCAACGAAGGCAAACTGGTGACAATGGTTGCGCGCGAAGATGCCGAGTCCGTGCTGAAAGCCATGCGCGCCACACGTTACGGCGAAGGCGCGGTCATCATCGGTGAGGTCACCGCTGAACCAAAATCGCGCGTGCTTCTCAAAACCGCATTGGGCAGTACTCGCATCGTGGATATGCTGGCAGGTGAAATGCTGCCGCGGATTTGCTAACTGTACGAGACTACCCGTCTGGTGTGACGCTCTATGTAAGGTGACTTACTATGCCTCATCCGCTTCAGAGGGGGTGGGATTTATTAAATACAATCCACAGATTATACACACCTGTCCCGATGAACAACGCAATGCCGCTTCGCTGACTTTTTATCTATGAAGCCTGTATGGTCTGCTGGAAAATCTTTCGCCACTATAAACCACATGCCAATTTGTTTGGGGGTCCTCTGTTATCGTTTTTATGACATATGTCACATGCTTTGCATGATGATATTTTGCTATACTATTTTTGTATTACCTTGCACCCAAATTTTTGGTGATTGAAACAGGGCTTAGGCGCTTGTATAATGAATGTCAGAGGCCATCTGCTTGGATTCTGTTTTCCCGGTCTTTCAGCCTTTCGCTGACCGAATTGACCAGGATATTGGGCGGTGAAATTGATTTTATTCGTTGTAAAAGCAAAAACCGAATTAAAGGAGGTGTAACCACTCTTACGTTTACCTTTGACCATGTTCTTGTTTCATTCTTTTCCAACCCAAAGATAAAGGAGAATAAAATGGCTAAGGCTATTGCTAAGAATAATATCGTCGGTTATCTTCCGAGTGATACCCCTCCTGTGGGGGCTATGCTTAGTTTGGGATTCCAACAGGTGTTAACCATGTTCCCTGCAACCGTGCTGGTTGCCGCGCTGACAAAGTTTGATGTCGGCGTTACGTTGCTGGCTTCGGGATTGGGCACGATTATCGCTTTGCTGGTTTCCAAACGCAAAATCCCAATGTACTATGGCTCTTCATTCTCGTATATTGCAGTTGTATTTACTGCCATGTCGCTCTATGCCAAGGACTGCTTTAGTAGTTCCGCCGTATACTGCCCGGAAGGAGTGCGTCTTGTACAAGTGGGCATCATCGGTACAGCCGTCTTTGAAATCCTGATCGGTTTGCTGATCATGCGGATTGGCAAGGCATCCCTTGACCGCGTCCTGCCGCCTGTTGTCACTGGCTCGATTGCTCTGGTAATCGGTGTCATGCTGGCCGGTGCTGCCCTGAACAATGCCAGCGGCTCGTCAATCGGGGTTGCTCCGGAATTGGCCTGGAAGTTCTGGCTGGTGGCCTTTATTACCTTGATTGCCACCATCCTGTTCTCGGTCTACCTGCAAGGTAAAGGTTTGATCGGGATGTTGCCGATTTTGCTTGGGGCAATTTTCGGCTATTTGGTTGCCATTCCATTTGGATTGGTGGATTTCAGCCCGGTACTCGCCGAGTCCTGGGTCCGTATGCCGCACATTACCTTCCCGGCTTTTACTGATCCAAATGCCTGGGGCATGGTGGTCAGCATCTCACTGATTGCCATTGCCACCATCCCAGAGAGTACTGCTCATCTTTATCAAATGAGCTTGTACGTTGATAAATTAGCCGAAGAACTTGGCCGTGAGCCGGTAAAGATCAAGGAACTCATCGGTCTTAATCTGGTTGCTGACGGTTCCGACGACCTCATTGTTGGTTTCCTGGGCGGCTGTGCAGGCACCAACTACGGCGAAAATAACAGTTTGATGGCGATTACCCGTAACTACTCTGTCCCAGTGCTGATGGCTGCCGGCGGTATTGCCATTGTGCTTGGCTTCATCGGCAAGTTGGCGGCGTTGGTCAATACGTTGCCGGTTGCTGTACAAGGCGGTCTTGGCATTTACCTGTTCGGCATCATCGGTATGCAAGGTATTGCCTTGATCCAGTCTGAAAAAGTCAATTTGTTTGACCCCAAGAATCTTGCCCTTGGCGCCACCATCCTTATCTGCGGCATCGGCGGCAATCTTGCCCTTCCGAATGGCATATTCCCCTTCACGATTCCTGGACTGTTCCCGAATGGCATACCGGCGATCGTGTTTGCCGCCCTCGTCGGCATCCTGATGAATGTGCTCTTCCTGTTGCTGCCTCCGTCCATGTTCGGTGTGGACGAACGCGATAACCTCAACTTGTAGCAGCTTGCAGTTTGCCGGCCCTTTTACAGGCTGGCATGTGACGGCTTTGACGGTGAAACGTTCGAATGAAAAAATTCATGAACGTTTCACCGCTCTTCCACCGTAAAGATGAAGTTATTGACCTGCGAGGAATTTATTATGGGCATAAACTCACATCCGGCGCTTCCCGAATTTGAATATGTTCAACCGGCAACCTTGGCCGAAGCCAGTGAATTTTTGGCGAGCCACGCTGCTGAGGCGCGTCCATTTCTTGGAGGAACGGACGTTTTTGTTCGTATGCGGGATGGCTTCTTAACTCCCAAATTTCTAGTTGATGTTAAAAACTTAAATGGTACGAATGACCTGCGTTTCGACCCACAGACGGGTTTGACCATCGGGGCTGCGGTCAACATGAACAGGGTGGTTTCCTCTCCAGAAGTGCGGGCTCATTATCCCTTGTTGGCCGAGGCTTGCCAATCGGTTGCCAGCTACCAATTGCGCAATCGCGCCACCATTGTCGGTAATATCTGCAACGCTTCCCCTGCCGGGGACACACTCGGAGCCTGTCTGGTCTTCAATGGAGCGCTTCATATCCATGGAATAAATGGACCACGCGAAGAACCGCTGGCTGAGTTTTTCCTTGGCCCCGGCAAGACCACATTGAAACCTGGCGATGTCGTGACTTCCATCCATTTCCCTCTCCCCCCCAAGGGTTGTCAGGGAGTGTATCTCAAATTGGGGCGCAACAAATTGAGCGATCTAAGTATCGTCGGCGTGACCGCTCTTGGTTATCCTGACTCCAGCCGTCCGTCGGGTTTTTGCTTCCGGCTGGCTGTTGCCTCGGTTGCGCCTATACCGCTTATCGTGACAGGTGTTGAATCCTGTCTGACAGATCGATCCATTACCCCCGAAACTTTGCGCGAAGCCGCAAGCCTGGCCGCCGAGACCTGCTCACCGATTGATGATGTGCGCGGCAGCGCTCGATATCGTAAAGAGATGGTGAGGAATTTATCTGCAAAGGCGCTCGCTGTAGTTTGGGAAAAACTGGGGAAATAGATTCCATGTCAACTTGACTAGTTGTGATTTTTCGGAGATTCATTCCCGGAGGTCAGTATGGCATTTCACAAAATAAACGTCACCGTCAATGGTGGACTCGAACAAGTGGTTGTTCCATCGAACATGACCCTCATGCGCATGTTGCGTGAAAGTCTATCTCTAACAGGCACAAAAAATGGTTGTTCTGCCGGTGAGTGCGGCGCCTGCACAGTATTATTGAATGGAGAACCGGTCAACAGTTGTATGGTGTTGGCTGTTGAAAGTGACGGGGCGAGCATCATCACCGTGGAGGGGCTTGCCGGCGATAAGCGTCTCGACCCAATTCAGGAAGCGATGATCCAGGAGGGCGGTGTCCAATGTGGTTTTTGCACACCCGGGGTTCTAATGTCTTCCCGGGCGCTTCTGGATCGTAATCCAAATCCAACTGAAGATGATATCCGTCAGGCATTGGTTGGGAATTTATGTCGTTGTACTGGCTATGTGCGAATTGTTGAAAGCATAAAGAAAGCAGCCAAAAAGCAAAGGGTTACTCCCTGATCCTTTACCATGCATATTTATTGACCAATTGTCTACCCATAGTTTGCAGTTCCATGAGGAGATGACTTATGGTAAATAATACACAGAATATTTCCAGCCCAGTCGGAGAGAACACCACCCGCATTGATGCCCGCGAAAAAGTGACTGGCGCTGCGATTTATGCAGATGACATCCAGTTTGGAAATTCGTTGTTATATGCACGCATCAAACGCAGTCCGCACCCTCACGCTCTGATTAAGAAAATAAACAGCGAAAAAGCAGGCGCATTGCCTGGCGTGAAAGCGATTGTCACAGGCGAGGATTTCCCCGGTTATATTGGATTGTATCTGCGGGACAGGTTTATCTTCTGCCGTGACCGTGTTCGGTATGTGGGAGATCCCGTCGTCGGCGTGGCTGCTGTCAGCGAGGAAATTGCCGAAAAAGCCCTTGACTTGATCGAAGTGGAATATGAAATTCTTGAGCCGGTTTTCGATCCTGAATATGGCGCCCTTCCCGAAGCTCCGCTGCTTCATCCCGAACTCGGCCAGTACGTGGTTGCTAATTTCATATTCCCACAGGCAGGAACGAACGTCTCCAATCATTTCAAAATCCGTAAGGGCGATGTGGAAAATACATGGAGCAAGTGCGCTGCCATCGTTGAGCACAAGTACCGGATTCCCCACATTCAGCATGTGCCCATCGAACCGCATATTGCAATTGCCAAAGTTGATGAGTCGGGAGAGATTACGCTGTGGGGGAGTTCACAATCGCCTTTCGCGCAACGCAATCTCATTGCCCAATCACTGGGAATCTCCCAAAGCAAAATGAGAGTCATCGCGCCCTATGTGGGCGGCGGCTTTGGCTGCAAAGCTGGCGTAAGCATGGAATCCTTGGCGGTTGCAATTGCCACCAAAGTAAAAGGGCGTCCAGTAAAACTTCTCCTGACGCGTGAAGAAGAATTTTTCACAGCCTTCGTTCGTCAGGGGTTGGTGGCTTATTTCAAAGTGGGTTGTGATGAAAAAGGTCAACTTCTGGCAATGGAGAATACGTTCTATTGGGATGGCGGGGCTTATACAGAATACGGCGTTAATATCACCCGCGCATCAGGTTACAGCAGCAGCGGACCTTATGAAGTACCCAATGTCAAGACCGATAGTTATTGCATATATACAAATCATCCCGTTGGGGGCGCAATGCGTGGTTTTGGAATGCCAGAGATGCACGCAGGATTGGAACAGTGCATTGACGAATTGGCTTTCAAAATTGGGATGGATGCGGTTGACTTCCGAAAGTTAAATTGTTTGAAAACAGGCAGTACCCTGGTGACCGGCAGCAAAATGCACCCAACAGGTTTATCGGAATGTATTAGAAAGGCTGCTGAAGCAATTGACTGGGGAACAAAGTCCCCGCCAAGCGCGCCCAACAAACGACGCGGCAAAGGGCTGGCTCTGATGTGGAAAGCCCCGGCCATGCCGCCCAATGCAGGTTCGAGCGCCTGGGTCGAATTGGTTGAAGACGGTACAGTTAACGTGGGCGTTGGCGGTCAGGAAATCGGACAGGGAGTATTTACCGTGGCCGCCCAGATGGCCGCTGCCGCTTTGGGCGTACCTTACGAATCAGTTCGCATTGCAACCCCGGTTGACACCCGTTACAGCCCGTACGAGTGGCAGACCGTAGCCAGCCGCCTTACCTGGAGCATGGGGAACGCGATTGTCAATGCCGCCAAGGATGCGCGCCGCCAGATACTGGATACAGTGGCTGAGGCTTGGGGCGAAAATCCTGATGACTTGAATATTGTCAATGGCGTGGTGGTCTCGTTCAAAAGCGAGAAGGAAATCCCCTTGAAAAACCTTGTGATATATGGACTGCCAAAGCCAGGCGATCAGGGTTGGAGTGGCGGCCCGGTTGTTGGGCGCGGTAATTTTATGCCCACTTATGTCACCGGTTTGGATTCAGAAACCGGACAAGGGGAACGCGCTGTTGTCCATTACACCACCGGCGCACAGGCTGTGGAATTGGAAGTGGACCTGGATACGGGTCGTATTGACATCCTCAAGAGTGTCTCTGCCTTTGATGTTGGAAAAGCGATTAATCCGGAATTGGTGAAAGCTCAAATGGAGGGCGGATTTATTCAGGGAATGAGTTCTGCGCTGTTTGAAAGTATCCAATTAAAAAACGGTGTCATGCAGAACCCAAGCTTTGTGGATTATCGCATAGCCACCGTGTCGGATGCCGATTTTGAGATGCAGTCCATTGTCGTCGAAGTCCCGCAAGCGGATGGTCCTTGGGGCGCGCGCGGAATTGGAGAACATTCGATGGTGCCAACTATCCCGGCGATCGCCAATGCCATTTACGATGCCGTTGGCGTCCGTTTTGATGGACCGCCCTTTACAGCAGAGAAAGTTTATCTAGCCATGCTCGATGCTGGGACCTTCGGGAAGTGATGACGATGATAGTAAAAACGTTGATCAAGCCCAGTGAATATCATGATTCTGTCAGTTTGATGTTGGTTGCCCGCGAGCTTTCCAACCTGGAGGGAGTACAGGATGCCGCTGTAATGATGGCTACCGAGGCGAATAAATCCATCCTGGAGGGCGCCGGGCTGCTGACAGATGAAGCCAAGGCTGCCACCCCGAGTGACCTGATCATTGCAGTCAGTACACAGTCTGCATTGGTGGCCGATTCCGCTCTGCAAAAGGCCAAAATCCTTTTAAAGAAGAAAGCCGCATCAAGCGAAGCGGGTGAATTTAAGCCCAAAACCATTCGAGGCGCACATTCCTTACATCCGGCGGCAAACGTGGCAGTCATTTCGGTGGCTGGCCGTTATGCTGCTGATGAAGCCTGGGAAGCCTTACTGCAAGGAATGCACGTACTTTTGTTCAGCGATAACGTCTCACTGGAGGATGAAATTGCGCTCAAGGAATATGCGCGCGATCACGGTCTGCTCCTGATGGGTCCAGGGGCTGGAACAACCATCCTGAACAATATTGCCTTGGGGTTTGCAAATGTGATTCCCGCCGGGCCGGTGGGAATTGTTTCTGCTGCCGGAACCGGTTTGCAGGAAGTCAGTACACTGCTTGCCCGTCATGGGGTGGGCATCACCCAGGGGATTGGAACCGGCGGCCGCGACCTGAAAAAGGAAGTCGGCGGCATCATGATGTTGGAGTCTCTGAAAGCGCTTCAACAGGACCCGGCTACGACGGTATTGGTACTTGTTAGCAAGCCTCCCGCTGATGCGGTCGTGCAATTGATCCTCAAGCAGGTTTCAGCAAGCAGCAAGCCGACTGTAATTTGTTTTTTAGGCGGGGATGCGAAGTCTTTAGAGAATATTCCCAACGTGATTCCGGCGCGAACTTTGCAGGAGTGTGCTTTTCTGGCAGCCCGGATAGTCAATCCTGAAATGGGAACGATGCAGTCCTATCTTGAAGCTGAGAATACTCAACTTGTCGGGCAAGCTAATGGACTCAAGAAGAAATTAAACAGTGGGCAGCGTTATCTGCGCGGTTTATTTTCCGGCGGCACACTATGTTATGAAGCCCAGATTATCTGGAAGGAACTTCTGTCCAGTCCTGTCTATTCCAATGCGCCACTGCCAGGCGGACTGGTCCTGTCTGATTCAACGAAGAGCCAGGAGCATACGGCTGTGGACCTCGGTGAGGAAGAGTTTACAGTTGGCCGCCCGCATCCTATGATTGACAATGATTTACGTATCCGTCGTTTGCTTCAGGAAGCCCGTGATCCACAGGTGGCGGTGGTTATGCTGGATGTGGTCATTGGCTATGGCGCACACCCTGATCCGGCTGCCGAATTGGGTAAAGCTGTGGAGGATGCGCAGGGTCTGGCACGTCGTGAGGGACGCGAACTGCTGGTGGTCGCTTCCGTGACCGGTACTGAAGGCGACCCTCAAGGTTTGAATCAGACCATCTCGACTTTGACCCAAAAGGGCGTGATTGTTTGCAAGAGCAACGCAGCCGCGGCACGTCTAACAAGTATGCTTGTTTCAGGTTGAGCGTGGAGCATATATGACAAAGATCAATGATGTGTTTGGAAAAGACTTGTCTGTAGTCAATCTTGGACTTGCGAGCATGGCAAAGTCGGTCAGCGACCAGGGGGTGAAGGTGGTTGATATTGATTGGCGGCCTCCCAAAGATGGAATCCCGCGCCTGCATATGACAAAAGCCGGGGTGAGTATGGACGAAGCCAATCAGGAAGTGGTGAATCGCATCCGGCGCGGGCAGGCTTTTTTGGCGGGGATGGGAATCGCCCGGGATGTCATTCCCGGGATGCACAACCGCATGATTCTCCATGCCGGACCGCCCATCGAATGGGAGCGCATGTGCGGGCCGACTCGTGGAGCAGTGATGGGCGCGTTGATCTACGAGGGGCTGGCGCAGGATGAAGAGGAAGCTAAAAAGTTGGCATCCTCCGGTGAGATTGAGTTTTCGCCCTGCCACCATCATCATGCGGTTGGTCCAATGGCGGGTGTCGTTTCTCCCAGTATGCCGGTGTTCATCATCGAAAATAAAACCTTTGGCAACCGCGCCTACTGCACCCAGAACGAAGGCTTGGGGAAGGTTTTGCGCTATGGCGGAATGGGACCCGAAGTGTACGCCCGCCTGAAATGGATGGAGACCGATCTATACCCCGCGCTGGATCGCGCGCTACAAACCCTGCCAAATGGAATTGACATCAAAAGCATCATCGCCCAGGCTCTCCACATGGGAGATGAATGCCACAACCGCAATCGCGCCGCCACGTCTCTATTTTTGCGCGCAATCGGTCCAGCCATGGCCCGCACAAATCAGGACAACGAAGTTTTAGCCAGGATAATCGAGTTCATTGATCGCAATGACCACTTTTTCCTGAACCTGTCCATGCCTGCCGGAAAAGCCATGCTCGAACCAGCGGAGGGTATTGCAGGCAGTACGATCGTCACTGTGATGGCCCGTAATGGCACCGACTTTGGGATTCGCTTGTCGAGTATGCCGGAGCGTTGGTTTACTGCGCCGGCTGGCAGGGTTCAAGGACTGTATTTCCCTCAGTACACGGAAAAAGATGCCAACCCGGATATCGGCGACAGCACCATCACAGAAACTGCTGGATATGGCGGTATGGCGATGGCCGCTGCGCCCGCCATTACCCAGTTTGTAGGCGGTACGCCGCAATTGGCAACCCAGACCACCCTTGAAATGTATGAAATCACTTTTGGCGAGCATGAGAACCTGACCATCCCCGTGTTGAATTTCCGCGGTACTCCGCTCGGCATTGATGTGCGAAAAGTGATGGAGACCGGTATTTTGCCACAGATCAATACCGGCATCGCCCATAAAGACCCTGGTGTGGGTATGGTCGGGGCGGGCATTCTGCGCGCGCCCGAAAAGTGCTTTAAAGACGCATTCCAAGCTTTGCAGGAAATGTAGAATTTACCAACATAGTTTATGTCAGGTAACACCATAGTTAAACATGGAAGTTATTTACAAGTAAAAATAATCCGCTAATCTTCGCAAATCTGCGCGAATTGGTTTTAGATTGGCGAAAATTCGCGTGAATTTGCGGAAAAATAACCTACATGTATTTAAGTGTAGTCATACCTTATGTCATTTCAACCAATTCAACGATAGAAAAGGAGTAAAGCTATGAAATTCATTGATCTCACGATCCCCCTCGGAATTGCAACCCCGGCATGGCCAACGTATGAACCGTTGCAATTGAAGTATTTCAAACGCCTGGCACCCAACGGTGCCAATGGGCAAGTGCTTACTCACTCCAATCATCTCGGCACCCATCTGGATGGCGAGATTCATTTCCATACCCCTGGCAAGGATATTGCCTCGCTGGATATGGATTTCCTGGTGCATGAGGCTGCAGTCGTTGACTTGAGCGACATCTGCGGTGATTACGATATCTACACCAGTAAAATGATCGAGGATCGTGTTGAGGTCCGCGAGGGCGATATTCTCATCATCCATACTGGTTACCATCATTTTGGCTGGGACATGCCCACCGCCAACGAAATTCGCTACATGGTCATGCATCCCGGTCCCGACCGTGAATTTGCTGATTGGGCCAAAGCCAAAAAACTGCGCTGGATCGGTGTGGATTGCGGAAGCGCTGACCACCCGATGAATACCATCATCCGTGACTGGATGCCGCGCCAGGCCCGTCAGGCCGATAAGGTTTTCAAGAAGAAATATGGTATGCCGCTGGCTGAATTCTTTGACGACAGCAAATACCAGCTTATGCATCTGGAGATGTTCCCTTACGGTATTATCCACGCCGAATGTCTGGGCGGTGAACTTGACCTGCTGCTCAACCGGCGCGTGACGATTGGCATGTTCCCCTGGCGCTTCGTAGATGGCGAATCCTGTATCTCGCGCTGTGTGGCGATGGTGGATGACGCCGAATATGATGAATTAATGGCAAAGAAGGAGTCCCTGCCGAAGACGAAATTTGGCGATGCGTTTGATCCTGCTCACGTTGAGAGTATTAATAAACTCAGCAAGGAAAATATGGCTTAAACGTGTTGCGGGATATGCAATACGAGATAAGGAGAAAATAATATGCCAGTTGATATGGAACTCGAAATGGTTTTGCGTCCGCCACAAATTCCAATGCCGCCTTACCCGCCCAAATTGATCACCCTGGCGAACGGCAAGAAAATGGTTATTCGCCAGGCCTCGCGCGAGGATGTGCCGGCGATTCTTAAGTCTGTGCATCCCTGTTTGTTCATCGAGCGGGATTATTACGATATTGTCAGTGCCCGTTTATATGGCGAATTACTGGCCTGGTATCGCTATCGCGTAAAGAGCGAATATTGTCTATTGGGGCAGGTGGATGGTTACCTGGTGGGTGTTGTCAATGGACGGCTGGAGAATGAGAAAGTTGGCATGAGCTATCACACTCTGGCGATTGACCGCGGCCTGCGCATTGGTTCACACCTGTTTGCTGCCAAAATGGAATACCATTTGGATTACATGGGACAGGATGAAATCTTGATCGTGGCCGAAAGCCCCATTGGTTTCCGGCGTTGGATGGTCGAATACCCATTGGAAGCGACCAAAATCCCGCACGAGTTGGGCGGCGGCGACTCATATCGCCTGACGCGCGAAATTTACCTCAAGGCAAAGCCGCGTCTGGTGGTAGGTGACCGCCCAGTGCCCCAGGACTTGATGGATGAGGCCATGGCCGATATCAAGTTTGCTGACGACGATACCATCCGTGAACGGATTGCCGGACTGAAAGGGAGATGAGACAATGAGAGACGTTGCGATTATCGGCGCCGGCATGATCCCCTTTGGCCGGCGTGATGAAGACACCCTGATGGACATGCTGGCCTATGCGTCGCTGAAGGCGTTGGATGATGCCGGGCTGGGAGATAAATCTGTTGACGCGGTTTACGTTGCCAACATGGGCGGCGGAATGCTCCAACACCAGTCGGCGATTGCCAGTTCGCTGGTGGATCGCTTGAGCCTGTTGCCAGCCGCGGCAGAGACGATCGAAAACGGGCCGGCGTCCGGCGCTTCGGCGGTCAAGAACGGTCTACTTGCGATTGCTTCCGGGTACTACGATACAGTCCTGGTGGTCGGCGGCGAGAAGATGCGTGAAGTTACCGGTTGGCGTGCCACCGATTTTGTGGCTACCATGACGCATCCGCAGGCGGAGTATCCCTACGGGATCACCCTGCCCGGAATGGCCGGAATGTTCACCCGTCTGTATATGGAAAAATATGGCGTTACGCGCGAGCACCTGCTGGCTATCTCGCTTAAGAATCAGGAGATGGGCACACTGAATCCTTACGCACACGTTGAGATGGCGCTTGACCGCAATGGCATATTCGACAGCCCGCACGCCGTCGTTAACAATCCCATCTCGGCTGATCCGCTTCACCTGTACGATCTCTGTCCCGTTAGTGATGGAGCCGCTGCGTTGGTTTTATGCACGGTGGATATGGCTAAAAAAATCGGCAAGCCGTACGTTGTCATTGCCGGTTTCGGACAGGCTACGGATACGCATACTTTAGCAGAGCGTGACGACCCCACCGACCTGAAAGCTGTCACCCTGGCGGCGCAGAAGGCCTTTGCGATGGCAAAACTTAAACCGTCTGACATCAATGTGGCCGAATTGCATGATGCCTTTACCATTCTGGAAATCGCTGAAAGTGAACATGTTGGCTTCTTCAAGAAGGGCGAAGGCGGGAAGGCTGCTGTTGCCGGTAAGACCCGCCTCGGTGGACAGATCCCGATCAACGTTTCGGGTGGTTTGAAAGCCCGCGGTCATCCCGTGGGTGGGACCGGCGTGGCTCAGATCGTGGATATCGTCTGGCAATTGCGCCATGAATTACCTGAGAATCGACAGGTGAAAAACGCTGAAATTGGCTTGACAGTTAACTTTGGCGGCTTCGGGAATAACGTTTTATGCTTTATCCTCAGGAGAGTGCAGTAATGAAAAATGAAATTGCCATTACAGCCTACAAGTGTAAAAAATGTGGGAAGTTGCATTACCCCATCCATGACCGCTGCCTCGAATGCAAAGGACGTGAGTTCGAGAAGATCAAACCTCAGGGGAATGCCAAACTTCTGACCTATACAACAATTTTCAATTTGCCGTGGGGCTTTGATCAGCGCTTCCTCGTCATCGGGGTGGCTGAGTTCGAGAACAAAGTCAAAGCCATGGGACAGATCAAGGCCGATTCTGTCGATCAGTTGAAGATTGGCATGAAGGTAAAGCCCAGTTGGGAACCGATCCGCGTTCAATATGGCGAAGATGTCTACGGACTGAAATTCGAGCCGTTGGGGTAACTGCGGCTTAGGATGAGAATGGATTTGGTCTGGGCGATATGTTTGTCCAGACCAAAACTTTTAAAGAAGCAGAGTTTATGTACCTTGAGGCTTTCTCCATCGGTTATGCACTGCCCCGGCAAGATTTCGATGCAAGCGTTCACAGTGTTTTCCAGTCCGCGGCAAATCTGCGCCTGACAAAGGGCGGAAAACTACTAACGCTGGTTGGCGCTGATGAAGCGGATCTGCCTCAGGGTATCCGGTTGAACACGCCCACGGGCTTTTCCTTTGCTGGATTGTGTGTGGGGGAATCACAGACTTGCCGGGATGGCCTCTTGCGCCTTGAGAGCCTTTCTCTGACGATTGATCTCCGTCAAGCGCGAACCTGGAAGTGTGACCTGCCATCCTTGAATGCGGAACTTGCCAACCCGGCAGTGGAATCTGCCTGGAGGTCTGCCTGGCAGGCGCTGAATAAACGACAATTGCATTCAGGTGCGGAAATCGTCGCAGATGATTTTTTCCGTTCACATGAGACGCTGCGGGCGGGCGTGCCACGAAAGGCTTGGGAGTCCATGCAAGGTCTTGTACGGGGCACACAACAATATGACCTGACCGTTGCTTCTCCGTTGGTTCGAGCCCTGATCGGCCTGGGCTCCGGATTAACCCCCAGCGGAGATGATCTGCTGGCAGGTTATCTGTCCGGATTGTGGTGCGCGGTTCGGGGGCAGTATGACCGCGAAAAGTTTATCTCTGATCTGGGCATGAGAGTGGTTGGTCTTTCGCGCGGGACGAACGACATCAGCCGCACATATCTTTACCATGCTGCGCGAGGTCAGGTTTCAAGCCGCCTGTCAACTTTGTCCGAGGCGATTTGTAATGGCGCAAATGTAGACAGCCTTCTCGACATCGCTGAAACTGCCATGCAAGTTGGACATACATCCGGCATGGATGCCGTTACAGGTCTGCTCGTGGGGCTTACTGTTTGGAACAACTCCGGCTTTTATAAAAAATAGAGTCTCCGGTTATTCCACGATCACCCAATCGCTTCCACTGCGACCAAAGACTTCGGGCGAGTACATTTCTTCGGCTTTGGCCGGCGGGACAATGAATGTGCCGGGCGTGGTGGCGCGGACGTTGTAGGAGTATTCGTAAACGCCTTCCCACAATAATGAAGTGAACGCCTCGGCGCGGCTGTCGCGCATGTTTTGATGCTCGTACCACGGACCCCACCACCACCAGCCATAACGATAATCGGGACTGCCTGGGTCTTGCGGAATACTCTCCGAAACAGCCAAGGCCGGGTTAATGATCTCCAAGCCAGCGGGGAGCGGGTCAACCAATGCCACATGGTAACGGCGATTATCCGCCGACATCGTGATGTTTACTTTCACGCGTGTGCCGGTCTTGATGTGCCAAACACCGTCCTTGTCCTGAGTCACATCTTCGGGGGCATCCAAAGATTCGTAGCGGCGTTGAATG
>DYDH01000295.1 GCA_020717985.1 Herpetosiphon sp.
TCGAGTTTTGCACGCAGGCTATCGGGAGTCAGGAGCCGATCTTTCGAGGAACGGATAAATGCCAGGGCGAGCGAGTCCACTAAATTGGGCAGTTGCTGACGTTTGACCCAATCCCGTTTGGAATGATCCAGCGCGGGGTCGAGGTAGTCTTCGAGAAAATCGGGATGAGCCGACAGCCACGCATTGACCGACTCACGGCGGATGAAATCCGCTTCGCGCTCGTCAATGATGCTGAATTGATTTTCAAGTCCCACGCTCGCAGGTTTTTCGCGGACAATGTCATGCGCCAGCCCATGCAGGGTGCGGACGCGATATTTATACAACGCCTGCACGGGGTTATCGAAAAAGCGTTTGATGCGCGCTTCGAAATTATCCACCGCCGAGTTGACCAGCGTGACGATCAGAACTTCCTGCCCGTCCTGCAACTGGTTCTCATGAATGATCTGCGCCGCGAGGGCCGAGAGGATGTGCGTCTTGCCCGCGCCAGGCACGGCGGCAATACCAAGCCGTCCGCCACTGTAGCGGAGGATGTTTTGTTGGGAGGGTCGGGGGGTGAAGGGAGGTGTCATTTTTTTTGAACCGCGAAGCACGCAAAGAGCGCAAAGATTTTTAAAGGGTTTTCTTAGCGAACTTCGCGCTCTTAGCGGTTAATCTCTTTTTGTAAATTTGACTAGCAAAGATGATTCTTCAATGCCGTTTGCGACTCTTTGGATTCCGTTTTTGATTAGTTTTACGTTCCAGTTTATCAGAAAGCCAAGTTTACAGTTTTTCAATTTGAGGTATGTGATGAGTTGTGCCATGTGAATTGGAAGGACAGTATCAATTGCTTTATTCTCAATAATAACAAGATTATCCACCAATTCATCTATTCTGTAGCCCTCATCAAATTCTTGCCCATCATAGATTATTGGCAGTTTCAATTCAGTTAACACAATCCTGCCGCGTTTGCGGAGCTCATATGCATGACACGCCTGATACGCGGACTCCAATAACCCTGGACCGAATTCTTTATGAACTTTGAAGGCACAATCCACAATATCCCTGGCAATGGCTTCGATTTCTTGGCTCATAGCAATTCCCTTCTTTTGTTTTTCTTGGGGGTAATTTATTTTTGAACCGCGAAGCGCGCGAAGGTCGCGAAGATTCTAAAAGATTTTCTTTGCGCTCTTAGCGTTCTTAGCGGTTAATTTATTTTTTCTTTAACTTGATTTTCCTCGCGTTCATCAAACCATGGATGATCTTATCGAACTCCTCGAAACTATCAGGATGGATCATGTACAGCGAAATGCCCTTGTTCGCCGTATCCAATCTCATTTTATCGAAGGCGATAATATCTTTGTATTCGATGATGAGGTCAGGCAAAAGATAGCGTTTGACTGTGATATTGTCGCCAAAACGCGCCTCCCTGAAAACGCGAAAGGGCAGGGAGAAAGCCATGATTCCAAAAATGACCGTCAAAAGTCCCTGGGGGCTGTATGAGCGGGTCACAAAGAATTCATAAAGAAAGTACGCAAACAATCCCACCCACACGGGATAAAGGATCATGGCAAAGCGCATACTGCCGTTGTATTTGGGTTTGAAGACAATTTCATTTGTTGACATGCTTCACCTTGGATGGACCGTGGACGATGGACGATGGACAATGGACCGAACTCATAACCTGCAACCTTCAACTTTCAACCTTCAACTTTCAACCCGCAACCTCACGGTCCCGGCGTAAATGTGGCGCAGGTCGTTCCACATCCGCCCGCGCACGCGCCGCTGGAACAATAATATACCTCACTCGTGCCAATGGCGCAGGCCGGCGGCGTGCAGATTGCGGCGGGCGTGGCGCAGATATATCCACAGCCGCCGGTGCAATTTCCTTGTGGACAGGTGAGCGCTTCGTACGGTCTGCAGGCGGGTCGGGTGCAGACTGCGGACGGAGGTTCAACGCTGACGGTGGGGACGAGGGCGAAGTCTGCGGTGAGGGATGGCCACGTGAAGAATCTGGCATCAATCGTTTGTGTCGTGTAGCCAATTGCGTCCACGTTTACTTGTATGTGATCTGTATCGTGGAAGTAGATGTCCGTGAAGACGAATTCACCATCTTGATTTGTTAGGATGCTGGCATTACAGCGTGCGGGGGATGTGTAGGAATAGTGCCAGCAAGTCACCTTCGCGCCGACGATGGGTGCGCCCGCCCCGGCATCTGTGACCCTGCCGTGGATCGATCCCCAACCCAGATCACCGGCGATGTAGGTGGTTGTGACAGTGGGGGACGGCGCTTCTTTGCTGATGGTGGTTTGTATCGTGGCTGTATTTTTTATGCTTGGGGTTGAAGTTGACGAGGATGTCGGCGTAGGCTTGGCGATCAGCCAAGGCAGGTTGCAGGATGCGATCATTGCCGCCGAAAGAAGTGTTACGAATAGAAAAATGATTTTTGTTTTCATAACTTACCTCTCATACAGAAACGTCCCGGAGGTTTGGGCGATTCAATTATATTTTGCCACAAACCTTCGGGACTGCACCTGACAGTTTGTCAATTTATGGCATGGGAACAAACCCAAGCAATGTGCCGGGAAATTTATCGGTCACCATCAAAAATCCGCGTTGATCGAGCAAGACCAGTCCTTCCCAATTGCGAGCGTTGTCTTTTTCGAGAGATATTTGAATCGGCGCGGTATCTGTCAGCGTGATGCCAGAGTCGTTGTAATTCAGTTCAACCAACCGCTCCACATGATCGTATTGCGCGTGGGTTTCGCCTTCGCCGTACGTTTGCGCCAGCGGATCAACTTTGGGCAGCATGTCTGTATCGCCTGGGTAGAAATAATTGATGACCCAAAGTTGCCCATCGGAGTCGAGAGCCGCATCGGTGACGCGGTATTCAAGATGAGGGAAGGAAATGCTTGGTTCGGGGACCAACTCAAAGTTAAAGGCTTGCGCCGCGGGCTGTGGATTCAAATCCGCGCCGTTGAGTTCGAAGAGAGTCAGCACCTTATCCTCGGTCACGATTATCGCTTCGTCGGTATGGTTCTCCGAGGCGATGGGCAGGGAAATTTCAACGACCTTGGCTGTGTCCAGTTTGATCTCGTCTCCACTCAAAACGCCGCTGACCAGATAGCCGTGCATGTCCGTGCCGTCGCCGGCTTCGATAGTCATGAAAACCTGATCGCCGTGAAATCCGATGGCTTCGTAGCCTTGGAAGTTGGGGATGCTTTCCTTCAATCCGCTTGCGGCCAGCGTAATCTCGGTGGGCGTCAGCGGCTCGGTGGACTTTCCATCGAGATAGTTCAGGATATCCTGTTTGGGAAGCGCGAACAATGCGCCGTCACCCTCGCCGAATCGTTCGGGATATTGCGGGAGCAGGATCAACGAATCGCCATGCCACGCGGACCCGGAGAGTTCCGCCGACGCATCTGCCACTGCACCCGCAAGCGGAATCAGTTTCACGGGCTGTTCCTTACCCGTAACATTGAATGGTTTCGCGCTCGGTGTCCTGTTGTAATAGTAGCCGAAGCCAGCCGCGAAAACGAGCAAGATTACGATCAGAACGAGGAGCAGTTTTTTTGATTTCATTTATGCTTTCTTCCTTCAAAATAATTTGCGCTTGCCGCGTAAAGCAGGAACAGTCCGATCATGATAAAGAATACGGCTTGCAATCCAAGAAAGCGATATTGAACCGCTCCAAAGCCTGTGAACAATACGCCGACCAGACCATAAAAAATGGCGTTGCGCGTGTATGCCGACCCAACCCGTTTGGACTGGAACAGGTTGCGCGCCGTGAGTTGTTCGAGTTGATGAACTTCATCTTCATGGCGATGCTTGCAGGCAAGCACATCATCCACCACCGCGGCGCACTCGGCGCACAGTCCGCGTTGACAGTATTTGCATAACCCAATTGCAGAAACGGTGGGATGATAAAAACAGTTCATAGCCTTCCTTTTTACTTCTCACTTATTACTTGTTACTTACTTACTTCTTCTTCACTACTGGATGTCTCAAAACTGTCTTCATTTTATCAGGTGCGGCTTTGCGCGGATCGCTCAAATAGATTTCGTGATGCTTGCCATTGGGACCGACGTTATCCAGCAAGCCGTTCTCCGCCATAAATTCCTTCATGCGGTCAAGGGTTTCGGGTTCGGTGGCGTAGGGGCCAATGTGCATGGTCTGCACGCACAGTCCTTCCTCAAAGTGAGCAAGCCGCGCCTTGTTGAGCAGATCGCTATCCCCTTTCTTCTTGCGGACTTGCTCGCGGGCTTCCTCGAAGATTTCCTCCGTGATGACATCGGGCTGCATGATCATCAAGGTGTAGAACCAATTATCCTTCACGCGGATGTCGAAGTTGGCATCCTCCACCCACCATAAGCCTTCGAGCGCCATCACGGGATAGTCAATGGCGTTGGTCTTGCGCTTTTTGAGCAAGAACTTCAACGTGTACGAAAGTCCGTACAAGGTTTGCGTGGCGTCGGCAAAAATGGGAGATGTGCCTGGTGCTTGTCCCTTTTCAATTGCGCCGTCGATCATGGTGAATTGCAGGTTTGGAACTTGCACAGTTTCGATCTTTTTTGCTGAAGGTTGATAGAGATATTTGAATTGTTTTTTGAGGTCGATTATTTTCATGTCAGTCTCCTTTGTTTCTTTCAAGAATTAATTTTTCAAA
>DYDH01000061.1:0-5094 GCA_020717985.1 Herpetosiphon sp.
CACAGTAACCAAAGCGCCTTAACCCACCAAGTGCTATAATAAAAGTAGAGATAAAAAGGAGTTAACTATGGCTACCAAGAAAACTGAAAGCGAAAAGAAATTCAAACGCGAAATCCCCGAAGAAACCCGCAAGCATTACAAAAAAGCCCGCGCGGAAATGCGCGAGGCTGTCAAAGGTTTGTTACCCGAAGGCTTCATGGAACACCGCCGCGCCGCCCGCAAAGAGATGATGCTGGCCGTCCGTAGTTTGCTCGATGCGGCGATTCAAAAGATGGAAGAAAAAGCGTAACGAAAATTCAAAATCATTAAACACAAAGGACACAAAGAACACGAAGGATTTTAATATTTTCCTTTGTGAACTTCGTGTCCTTTGTGTTTAACTCTTTTTAATTCCTGCCCCGTCTCCCAAACACAACCCACAACAAAGTCGCGCCTGCGGCTCCGAGCAAGCCCGCCCCAAGTTGACCGTTCCCACTATTTAACAACATCACCCCGCTGACCATGAACGCGGCAAATATCACCCCGCCTGTCAGGCGGTCAATCGAGCGCCCCAGCGTGCGGATTTCGCGCGTCACCTGCGGAGATTGAACCACCAGCCCGCCCGATTCCATTTGCGCCAAAACGCGGCTGGCTTGCGATGGCAAAGCGATAAAGGCTTGCACCACATCCCCTACCTGTTTGAGGATGGAATCCAAACTAAACGCGGATGAGGCTTCCTCTTGTACGAGTTTGCTCGCATATGGAGCAAGTTGTTCCCACAGGTTGAAATTCGCATCCAAGCCAGTACACATGCCCGAAAGGATGGCAAGCGTGCGGAGCAGCATCAACAAGTCATTGGGAATTTGAAACGGCGTCTCGACCATCACATTTCGCACACGATGGCCAATGTCGCGCACGTCATCAGGGCGCACTTTCCGCAAGTCACTCATTGACATGCCCCAGAAGCGGTCGAACACTGCGGCAGAAGCCTGCTCCAATGCCTGCGTATTTGCGGCGGGCAATAAAAATCCCAATTCCTTGTATGACTTTATCAACCGCGCCGCATCGCGTGTGCCGACAGCAATCACCGTCTCGCGCAGCGCCATCCGAAGATTCTCGGGCACATGCCCCACCATGCCAAAATCCACAAAGGTCAATTGCCAGCGCGCAGTTTTTCGTTTACTGCCTTTCGCGGGCGGCAGCGGCGTGACGAATAAATTTCCAGGGTGCGGGTCGGCGTGGAAGAAGCCGTCTTCAAAAATTTGTTCGAGATAGACATCCAATAATTTGCGCGCCACATCGCTGCGGTCAATGCCTGCGGCGGTAATGGCTTCGTAATCGGTGATCTTGATCGCGAAAACATCTTCAAGCGTCAGCACGCGCAAAGTGGATAGACTCCGCACCACACGCGGCACATTCACATATTTATCGTTTTTGAAATTCTCGAAAAATGTTTCGGCATGGTCAGCTTCATGGTTGTAATCAATCTCTTCATACACAGTGTCAGAGAATTCGCGCAGCAAGGCTGGCACGTCCGCATGTTCGCGGATCGGGCGATAATACATTAGCCACTTCCCTACCCGCTTTAAGGCAGATAAATCAATTGCCACGATGGATGCGATGCTGGGACGTTGAACCTTAACAACGACATTGGTGAAGTTCGCACCTTCATCCACTCGCAGCCTGGCTCGGTGAACCTGACCGAGGGATGCGGCTGCGAGAGGGTTCTCATCAAACCATTCGAATTTTTCTGATAACGACGCGCCAAGTTCCTGCTCTGCCAGTTGACGGATGTCGGCAAAACTTTCAGCGGGGACTTCATCCTGCAAATCTGCGAGGGTGTCGGTGATCTCTGGTGGAAGGATGTCGAGGCGCGAGGAAAGGAATTGCCCGACCTTGATCATCACGCCGCCCATGCGTAACGCCAACGCGCGGAAACGGATTGCTTCTCCGCGAAAACGTTCAGAACGCGTATTCTTTGCAAGTTGACGAAAGCCGACCTTGCGCAGAATCAATTCCCAATAGATAAAGCGAAGGATTACGCCAGCAAAAAAGGTAAGGATGCGGAGATAACGTCCGCGCAGGTGAGGTTTTTTCATTCAGGCTCCAATGATGGATGATTTGAAAATTTTTGGAGTCCAGAAGTTCTACTTCTGGAGCGATCCGCAAGTAAAACTTGCGGACTCCAATTAAAGAGATTGTATCACTGGCAGAACGGGGAATGTTTGGGGGAGAGAAAAAAACAATTGAAACAGAATCGGGTTCGGGCGGGGCGTGAGGCGGGGTTTCATCCAACAAATGAATTTTTGCCTTGTAAATATGATAAATCAAGGTAAATTTACCTCTTATTCAAAATTAAGTTTCCTCCCGAAAATGTGACAAAAATCACAACGTTTTTTCAGTGAGTAATTTATATTAAACGTACGTTAACTTTTTCCAAGGAGAGCCAATGTCGAAATTTCCATTCTTTATTGCCATTGCGGCTGCGATTCTAGCGTTGGGATTTTTTGTGTTCGTCACCGACGCGCCCGCCTACGGCGGGCATGCGCCAGAGACTTGCGCAAATTGCCATGTGATGGATTCGCAGTACGAGAATTGGTATCACGGAGGGCATGAAAAATTTGCCAAGTGTACCGATTGTCATTTGCCGCACGATAATTTTGCAGTGTATTACGCCGAAAAAGGCAGGCAGGGCGCGAAGGATACGTTTGCATTTGTGACGGGGAGGATTCCCGCGGCGATTCGCGCGAATGATAAGACGAAGGGCATCATTCAAGAGAATTGCGTCCGCTGTCATGAATCAACTTCTGAAACGGTTGTGATGGGCGCGCAGCCTTTTGACCGTTATTGCTGGGACTGCCACCGCAATGTGGCGCACGGCACGCGCGGCGCATCGAATATCCCCTATCAAGACTCTACACTTTATCCGATTAAATAAAGGAGAATGCTTCAATGAAAAAATATATCAATCTTATTTTGGCAGGACTTGTGATTGTTCTGGCTGTTGTGCTGGTGGGCGTGCTGGCTTATGTGAAGAATCAGCCTGCCGAGCAACGCGCTGTTCAGCCGTTGGTTGAGATCAAGCCGATGGAACCTGATTCAACCAAGTGGGCGGTTAATTTCCCGAATCAGTATGATACCTTGATGAAGACCAAGACAAATAATACGGATACCGTGTACGGCGGTTCGTCGGCTTTTTCGTGGCTGGAGCGTGATCCCCGCCAGGTGATTTTGTTTGCGGGCTACCCGTTCAGCAAGGATTACAACGATGACCGCGGTCACATCAACATGCTCGAAGATGTGCGCGCGACCAAGCGTTTGAATTTGGATGATACCAACCCCAAGCACACGCCCGCCACCTGCTATTCCTGCAAGTCATCTGACAACCCTGGCTTGTGGGACAGAATGGGCATGGAAGCGTACGACAAGATGTCGTTTAACGAAATGACGCCGAACATCAACAACACCATCGGCTGTGCCAACTGCCACGAAGCGGGAACCATGCGCCTGATCGTGACCAACCCCGCGCTCAAGGAAGCCTTTGAACGTCAGGGCAAGGATTGGACAACCTTCACCCGTCAGGAAATGCGGACTGTGGTCTGCGCGAACTGCCACGTTGAATATTATTTCAAGGGCGACGGCAAGTATCTGACCTTCCCGTGGGATAACGGCACAAAGGTTGAAGAAATTCTGACCTATTACGAAGAAGTCGGATTCAAAGATTGGGAATATCCCGACACTGGCACGCCGATGCTCAAGGCGCAACATCCTGAATATGAATTCTTCACCGCTGGCTCCACCCACTCCAACGCGGGCGTTTCCTGCGCCGATTGTCACATGCCGTACACCAGCGATGGCGCAACAAAATACTCCTCACATGATGTACATAGCCCGTTGCTCAATCCCGAAGAATCTTGCGGACAGTGCCACGCCGATACAAATTATGTTGTCGAACGCGTGAACATTATTCAGGAGCAGGTTGCCAGTACCAAGATCACAACCGAAGACGCGATTGTTGACGCTGTCAATGCCATCAAAGCCGCTGTCGCCGCTGGCAATGCCGACCCTGCATTGCTCGACCAAGCCCGCAAACTTCACCGCGAAGCGCAATACATGTGGGACATTGTCTCTGCTGAAAACAGCACCGGCTTCCACAACCCCGAATATGCGCTGGAAACTTTGGCAGAAGCCACCAACCGCGCGCGTCAGGCTCAGATGTTCGCGGCGCAATCCATTGGCGATACATCCCTGCTGACTACTGGAACGTATTACGAGAAGTAATTAAGTAATGAGTAACGAGTAATAAGTGAGAAGTGAGAAGCGCGTCACCCGCTAAAGGTGACGCGCTTCTTTATTAATCTGTTCTGTAATTTTTTGCATAAAATGAAAAAAAGACGCTCAGATGGTATTCCTTTTTACTCATCACTTATTACTCATTACTCATCACTTTTCCCCTCAACTCGACCACTGGCTAAAAATTTCATTATCCACAATTTGAATGCGACGGTCTTCGATTTTGATTGCGCCGCTGCGCTCCAATTCCTTGAGCGAACGCGCCACCACCTCGCGGACCGTTCCCAGCCGTGCGGCGAGTTGTTCCTGTGTCCAATGCGGCGTGGATTTCTCCTCGGACATTTCCGCGATCAAACGCGCCAGCCGATGCGTGACCTGATAGAAAGCCATCTCGCTGACCTTATGAACCATGCCGCGCAACATCCGCCCAAAATTTCCCAGCACTTTTTGCGCAAACTGCGGATGTGAAATAATAAGTCCGCGCAGCATCTCGCCATTAATCACCCACACACGGCAATTTTCCAGCGCCTCCACGTTGACAGGATTTGTCGAGCCATCAAAAGCGGGGACCTCCGCAAATGTATCATCCTCCTGCAAAATACGGACAATATACTGTCGTCCCTGCGGCGAGAGGCGAAATATCTTCGCGCTCCCCTGACTGACAATGTGCAAACCATCGCACGGATCACCTTCCCAAAAAAGCACATCCCCGCGCGAATATTCGCGCAGATGCATGTGCTCTGAAATTTCCTGCAACATGGTTTCAGGAAGGTCGTCAAAATATTCGTTGCCGCGTAATACCTTAATTCGGTCTTTTGTTTT
>DYDH01000061.1:5272-11701 GCA_020717985.1 Herpetosiphon sp.
CAATGCGGGCATCGGTCACTGCCGCGTAATAATCGGGGCGCACACTTCCGAACAGGTTGCGATACGGGTTGAAATGCAGAACACAAGTCTCGGAGAATCCGCCCGCCGCAGAGACGCGATTTTTTACAGCGGTGATTGTCCGCCCAGAACCCCACACATCATCCACGATCAGGGTCGGGCGTCCGCGCAATTTATCTTCCGCAGGGAATTGAATAAACTCGGGCCAGACCATCAGGTTGGATTTTTCCGTCTTCGATTGCGCGGGAAAATCCACAGCGGCGGTCAGGATGTGGGTGATGTCCATGGCTTCGGCGAGCATTCCGCCCGGGATGATACCGCCGCGCGTAATTAACACCATCGCGGTAAATTCACGTTTAAATTGAGGGAGCAAGTAGTCTATTAATTTATCCACTTCTTGCCAGGTGATCATTTCACGGCGGGGTTCAGGTTGCATGAATTTCCTTTTATCTATCAAATAGACCCTAAAGGTTTTAAAAACCTTTAGGGTCTTGTATTTTATTTTACGCCAGCGCCGCCGCCAATGGAGCGGGAGCCTTTACTGGCACAGAACTGCCTTCAGCATTTGCAGTTTCCACTTCACGCGCCCAGATATACAAACAGGTGTGATAAGCAGTGTTGGTATATGAACTGAAAACACTCGCCACCATTACAAATGTAAAAAAGATCAGCGCGCCGATCACAACACCGGCGATAGAAACCGCAGCGCTGCCGCCAGAGACAAAAGCCGCTCCGCCGCCAATGGCGAATGCAATGGCAAAACCAATTACGCCAAATATAAAGCTGATCAGTCCTGTCACCCAACGCACGCCTACTGTGCTAATACCAACCAGCAAAAGATTTTCCTTGGTGATTTTCCAAACGCGCTGCATCCCATCCTTGAGATTCAAATCATCAATGATCATCGCGGGCAAAACAAGGAGCGCGGCTTCCGTCCACAGGGTTTCGAGCAGTCCCGCCGCCGAACGCGCAAGGCTGGCGGCAATGCTGTTTTTGCGATTACGCTGCGCGGCGCTTTTCAGCATATTCACCAGCGTCGAAGCCGCCGCCAAAGTAAGAATATCAAAAAAATCGCGGCGCACAATTGCCCAGGCTTTATCCATTCTGCCGTCACCTTCTGACAGATAGCCATAGATCAGATAAACCGTCATGCCTGAAAACACATACGTCACCACGAATTGAACAAACACCAAGATACCGCCCATCACGAACAGCACAAAATTACCGACACTGTTACCGCTAATAAAAAAATACCCGACAGCCAGGGGAATGATGCCGATCACGGAAACAATCATTCCAACCACGAGTGCGTAGATCGAAGGTTTGAGCAAATCCTTGTCCTTGAAAGCCATCTCCCAAGCCTGCTTAAGAAAAGACCAACCACGTGAAAAGCTTTGCATAATCCACACTCCTTTTTAAGATACACCGATTATAGCAAACTTATCGGGTCAATTTCAATCCGCCAATCCTTTAGTTTCATATCGCGCAACAACGAAACCGGATCGGGTCCGCGCACGATAATTTGCCAGCGGTGGATGCCGTCCACTTTTGAGAAGAAGGATGGGACGGGACCGATCAACTCCGTTTGATGACGACGCTCCGCCTCCATCTTAACTTTGAGTCTGGTCGCTGTTTTCTGTGACTCTTCCTCCGCTTTGAGCGGGTCGGCATGGCGGTATTCCAGCCGCACAAGTTTCGCGTATGGCGGATACCCCAACTGTCTGCGATACTCCAACTCGCGCTGATAAAACCCATTCACATCATGGTTGGAGGCAAATTGAATGGCGTAATGTTCAGGCATGAACGTTTGCAAAATCACCTTGCCGCCCAAAGATGAACGCCCCGCGCGCCCTGCAACCTGAGTCAGCGTTTGAAAGACTCTTTCACTCGCAAACGGGTCTGGAAGACTCAAACCCACATCTGCCAGCACAATGCCAACCAGAGTCACCAGCGGCAAATCCAAACCTTTGGCAAGCATTTGCGTTCCCACCAGCACATCTGCCTGATGATTGGAGAAATGCGTCAGAATCATTTCGTGCGCGTCTTTTTGGCGCGTGGTGTCCCAGTCCCAGCGCAAGGTGCGAACAGTTGGAAACATGGCTTGCACATCGGCTTCCACTTTTTCGCTGCCCAGCCCAAATTCGCGGATTTGTACACTCTGACAACTTGGACAGGTCTTTGGTCTTTGACGCGTATATCCGCAATGATGACAAAGCAAATGCGCTTTATCTTCCAAATGCAAAGTAAGCGGCGTTTCGCAGTTGGGACATTTCAGTACAGTTCCGCAATCACGGCAAAAGATATAAGTGGCTGTGCCGCGACGGTTGAGAAAGAGGATGGCTTGTTCGCCGCGCGAGATGGTCTCCGCAAGTGATTCAGCCAGCACACGCGAGAAAATTCCGCGATTGCCGTTTTTGAGTTCCTCGCGCATGTCTACTACTTGAACGGGTGGAAGGCCTGTTTCAACGATACGGCGCGGAAGTTCCAATTTTATTAATTGTTTATTTTCTGCTTGAAATCTTTGTTCGATGGTCGGTGTGGCAGAACCAAGCACGCAGACCGCGCCACATAAACGCGCATATTCCTGCGCGGCGATGACGGCGTGATAATACGGCGGCTCCGATTGATAAAACGAGGAGTCGTGGCACTCATCTACAACGATCAAGCCGACGTTGGGCAATGGCGAAAACAAAGCCGAGCGCGCGCCAATGATGACCTTGAGTTTGCCTGAACGCGCACGCCGCCATGTATCGTAGCGCTCCCCTTCTGAAAGTTTCGAGTGGACTAGTCCCACCTGACCGGGGAATCGAGAGAGAAATCGCCGCACGGCTTGCGGAGTCAGCGCGATCTCAGGCACAAGGATAATGACTTGCTTTCCGCGTTTGATGGTCTCTTCGGCGGCGCGGAGGTAGATTTCGGTTTTGCCGGAGCCGGTAATACCGTAGAGGAGGAAGGATGAAGGATGAGAGATGAAGGATAAATTGCGTGTTACGTGTTCCGTGATTGATTGCAAGGCGACATCCTGCTCAGGCGTCAACCTAATTACCTGATTACTTGTTTCCCTATTTACCTGATTACCTATTCTCTCCAGTGAGTCACGAAACACTTCATTCTCAAACAGGCGGATCAAGCCGCGCTCTTCGAGTTCCTGCAAATCGGCGAGGTTACAACCTGTTTCGGCATAGACCCATGAAAGGTTGATGGCTTCGGGCTGTTGGATCAGAAATTGCAACGCACGCTGACGACGCGCCAAAGTCTGCTTTGTTCCGAGGTTGGGCATCTCCGCTTCGGCTTCTTCAGGCGGGACAGAGAGTTGGGCAACGCGCAAATACTTTGGTCGCACGCGCGGGGCAGGCAAAACATGTTTCGAGGAAAGAACGCCTTTTTTTACAAGAAATGACGCGGTCTTGCGCCAGTCTATTTTGGCAAAGTGGGAATCAATTTGGCGTCCGCGTAACGCGCCGCGTTCGTTGAGTAATTTGAGAAGACGATTGACGATGGACGATGGACCGTCTTGCACGGTCTGCGGTCTACCGTCTACCGTCTGATACAACACATCTGCCTGTTGACTCAGCCCTGTGGGCAGCATGAGGCTGACGATGGATGCCAGCGGATTCAGCGTGGATTCTG
Organism: Herpetosiphon sp.; assembly: GCA_020717985.1. Taxonomy (GTDB): domain Bacteria; phylum Chloroflexota; class Anaerolineae; order Anaerolineales; family Villigracilaceae; genus Villigracilis. The sequence continues at coordinate 8,921 of DYDH01000061.1, forward strand.
CCAATAGAATCGCCAGACCAAGCTGGGGCGGAGTCAGAACGGGGGCAGGGTCGAGCAGATCAATGATCGGTTTGGGATTCTCCACCGCGGGAGAGTCAATCAACTGGACGATAATCCCCTGCACCGTTTGATTCCCAAAAGGCACAGTGACAAGGCAGCCCGCTTGAAGCTGTGCTTCGAGTTCGGCGGGAATGGAATAATCGAAGAGGTTGGTGATGGTGGGGACGTTAATGGCGAGGCGTGCAAACATGGGACGATTATAATGTTTTATAATGCTGGAAACGGAGGCTGATATGGCAATTACAGTAATGGTACTGGGCAGTATTGTAGTTTTGATCCTGGTTGGATTGGTCGCCTTGGTGTTTATGAAATCCAACGAAGTGCAGTTGACCGGCAAGACGGAAGACAAGCCCGAGTGGATGCACTCAGCGCCGCCGCAGGAGACAATGGATGCGACACGCGCCGACGATGAAGGCGTGACACTTTTCGATCACGATTCAGGCGAAAGACTTGCCGCACCCTTTGCCGAACAGATCGAGGATATTCTGCGCGCGAAACTGGACAGTGATCCGTTCAATAAATTCGAAATTGACCTTGGGACCGGCAAGGACGGCTCATTGGAAATTTGGGTCAACGGAAAGATGTATGCCAGCGTGGAGGAAATCCCCGATGAAGGGCTAAAGCAGGCTTTTCATGAGGCTGTGCAGAAGTGGAGTAAGCAGGGTCAAGACTCATAAAGCCGCGCTTATCTGGCTGACTCAGGAAAGGGTGAGTCAGCCAAGGCAGCTTGATAAGGTCACAGTTCAAAAATTTGAGGCGGGTTGCTTGCCATTACTTCTTGACAATCTATGCATACACTCTCCCCAAATCTCCTGCGGATAGATGATGGCATTGGTGCCGGGCAATTGTTCCATGGATAAACCTGTGTTCAAATCAATGCCAACCTGTTGATAGGCTTTGTAGATCAACTGGCTGCAATAAAAGGCATCTTCGGTTTCGGCATTGAGGAAGTTCAAATTGTATGGCTTGCCGATCTGCGCGAGGCAATAACTGGCAACGATGGTGCGCATTTGGGCTTCCTCTTCTTCAGAGAGACCTTGACCATCCAGCGGGGAGGCGATGCCGTAAAACGTGTCAAATAACAGTCCGCGTTGACGTGCCATGCGCTCGGTATTCCACTTGGAATCGGGCATGTCAAATGCGATCACGCCGCGCGACCCTGCTTCGATACAGCGTCCGCCAGGACCGACATACATGACCACATGGTCCACATCACCGGGCACGAGACGCCCCACCAGACGCCAGAATTCGCCCGGCAGAATATCGGGTTTGCCGTTACTGGTGCAGATTATGTCGCCTGTTTGGATTGCCAAGCCTTCGATTTCAAAAGTGTGGATCATGTTCATTGTATTCATTATACGAGAAATCGGCGGAAGTGTTGCATCCATGTCCAGTCACTTATCTGTCCCAGGGAAAAAATCAAAAATCCCCGCCATTCCATACGTACAACCTGAAAAACCAGACCTAAAGTTTTTCTACAGAACAATGTGGGGTGGTGAGAATTTTTTATATCTTTAGGAAATTTTTATTTTATACGCCGCCCATTCCCCAACAAGCAAACCAAGGTAACTCGCGAGCAAGTCCACCAGGTCAAAGGTGCGCGCGGAGAAAAATTTCTGCGAGAATTCTTCGAGTGCGATCAACAGGGCCAGAGTCAAGCCAATTGAAAGCATCACCCGGCTTCGGGATTTGGAAGGAAACGTGGAGAGAAATGCACGGGTGATGAAATAGCTCAAGAGGCCGTAGAGGATGAAGTGTCCGAGTTTATCTCCATTCGGAAAATCATAGATCGCGCGTACGGAGCGCGGCAGGCTTCCATTGTCCGCAAGAAAAATAACGGTGATGATAAAAATAAAAAAAAGAACACTGATATATTTCATAAAAACGGGTCGGGCTGGAAACCCGACCCGAAAAAATTTAATACCTGGCGATCAGATCACACTTGCTTCTTCTCTGCCTTCGCTGCGCGGCGAGCCTTCAGCCACTCGAATACCATCGGCAGGACTGAAATCAAGATAATCACGATGATCACATATTCAAAATTGTGGCGCACGAATGGAATATTGCCAAAGAAATATCCCGCAAAGGTAAATAGCGCCACCCATGTAATGCCGCCCACAAGGTTATAAGTGATGAAATAGCCATAGGACATCCTGCCAATGCCCGCCACGAACGGAGCAAAGGTACGCACAATGGGAACGAAACGCGCAAGGAAGATGGCAATACCGCCATGCTTTTCAAAGAAGGCGTGCGTCTTATCCAAATATTCCTTCTTGATCCATTTGATATTATAGGCGCGTTCGCCCAAATAATGACCAATGGAATAGTTTACTGTGTCGCCAAGAACTGCTGCAACCATCAAGAGACCAAGCAGGTACCAGAGATTCAACGAACCGAGCGCCGCAAATGTGCCCGCCGCAAACAATAATGAATCGCCGGGCAGGAACGGCATGATCACCAGTCCAGTCTCGACAAATATTACCGCGAACAAAATGCCATACGTCCAAGCGCCATACTGGGTGATGATGGTATCCAAATACGTATCCAAATGCAGGAACAGATCGATCAAAAAAGTTACAACTTCCATTTTTTATTTACTCGCTTTCAATTTTTTTATTTTATTTATTGCGCCCGATTTTTCGAAGCCTTTCAGCCAATGGGCGAAGATTATACACCGCTTTCATTTGTCGTTTCAATCCGGCTCAACCACTCACCCAGCGC
>DYDH01000061.1:11721-23057 GCA_020717985.1 Herpetosiphon sp.
AACGGGCGAAGATTATACACCGCTTTCATTTGTCGTTTCAATCCTACTCAACCACTCACCCAGCGCCAAAAACAGCGCGCTCCCGATCACGCCCATGCCAATATCCAACGCGCCGAACATAAGCAAATGCCAGCCCCGCCAGACGCTGACCAATTGCCCGACAGCAAAACCCAATACGCTTAACCCAAAATACAAAAGCAAACGCCATCCACTTCCGCCGCGCAGAATGTGGAACAGCGCGCCGCAAAGCAAGGCAATTAGTAAAGCAAAAAGAAGGACTGGGATGGTCATGGGAAGAAAGGGTGAAGGATGATACTCCGTAATCCACAAAGCAGTTTTCATAGCTTGGCTATAACTCCATTCTGACTACGCGCAAATTCTTACTAAATGATGATGCCGCCGCCGAGCATCACCTCGCCTTGATAGAAAACTGCCGCCTGGCCTGCGGTTACATCCCGAACAGGCGCATCAAACTTAACCGATGCCTGGTCCGCTTCCATTGGGTTGACCCACGCCTCGACCTCTTTCGCCGAATAGCGGATCTTCACCAATGCACGGAACGATTCTCGCGGCGCTTCGCCTGAAATCCAGTTGACATCGCGCGCGGTTAATTCTGTGAAACCGAGTTCATCCAGGGTGCCGACGATTAGCGTATTGCTTGTTGCATGTTTCGTGATGACATAAAGCGGCACAGGCGATGCGAGGTTCAATCCCTTGCGTTGGCCGATGGTGTAGTTTGCCAGTCCGTCATGTTGTCCGATCACCTTGCCGTTGGTCGTCGTAATTTCACCCGGCTTCAATATCTCGGGCGTGTGACGCTGGAGGAAATGACGATAGTCATCGCCAGCGAGAAAACACAGGTCCTGGGAATCTGCTCTCGAAGCAGTCGGCAGGCCAAAGTCAGCGGCGATGCGTCTTATCTCGGGCTTGGGAAACTCACCCACAGGAAAAAGCGCATGGGCAAGTTGATCCTGTTTCAAGACATGCAGAACATAAGATTGATCTTTGGAATGGTCAACGGCGCGGAGCAGGTTGAATGTTGCGTGTTGCGTGTTCTGTATTCTAACGTAGTGTCCCGTGGCCATGAATTCTGCGCCAAGAGCCAGCGCATGATTCAAAAGAAATGTCCAGCGGATCTGGCGATTGCACATCAGGCAGGGATTGGGAGTCTCGCCGCGAGCGTATCCATCCAAAAAATACTGCACAACTGTTTCCTTGAAAACATCCTTCGCATCAATCACATAAAAGGGAATATCGAGCATCCCCGCCACACGCCGCGCCTGCGCCATGGCGTCGGGCGTGCAGCAACGGTTGGATTCCTCCTTGCCGGGCTCGGACCACAAGCGCAGCATCATGCCGATGACATCATAGCCTTGCTGTTTGAGCAGGGCCGCGGCCACCGAAGAATCCACGCCGCCAGACATGGCGACAACCACTTTTTGTTTGGTCATAAGTTGAGTGATTATACTGCCCGTTGCATGATTATATAAACTTCCAAACGCGGGAACAAACAACTCCCCATTCGTGAGAACAGGGAGTTGTTTGTTAGACACGGAGTCAAACGCTTCGCGTCCTGACTTTTGACTGCCAACAACGGGGGTCGTTGGACTCCAACATTCACATTTAGTCTCTCATCTTTCGCGCCTGGCGAACCAGTTCCACAAACTCATCCATGACTTCGTCGCGGTGGAATTCGTCGCTGAGGCGTTGGGCTTGGTCATAAACATCGTCCATCGAGCTTTCCTCCGCCCAATAACTATCCTTCAAGATTTCGGCGTATTCCGCAACGATCACGGCGCGTTGGAAGTAGGGGTCGGTCTCGCGGAAGTCATAGGCAATATCGCTGGTATCGAAGTCCTTTGAGATTTCGGTCACCTGATGAGTGTCGGGATCTTCCCAGCGCATATTGACAGTGGCGATTCTGCCGTGGGCATCGGGGTACAACTTGATTTCGTACAGCGCGGTCACGGTATGCCCTGCACCAATCTCGCCCGCATCCACCGTGTTATCGCGGAAATCTTCATCGGCGACTGCGCGGTTTTCGTAGCCGACCAGTCGGTAGCGCATGACCACATCGGTGTTGAAATCCACCTGCACTTTGGCATCCAGCGCGATGGTTTGCAGGGTGCTGGTCAGGTCATCTATGAACAGACGCTCAGCTTCATCTATGTCATCCACGTAGGCGTAAAATCCGTTGCCGTCGTTGGCAAGCTGCTCCATGAGCGTGTCGTTGTAATTGTCCATGCCGAAGCCGATGGTGGTCATCAGCACGCCCTCCTGCACATGGGCGCGGATCTCTTCGAGAATGGAGTCGGCTTCGGTCTGCCCGACGTTGGCGACCCCGTCCGAGCAAAGGATGACGCGGTTGATTCCGTCAGATTTGAAATCCTGCATCGCCATCTTGTATCCCAGGCGGATTCCGGCTTCGGCATTGGTCGAGCCTTCGGGTTCGAGGCTGTAAATCGCATCGAGGATGCTGCCCTGTTTCGAGCCGCGAGTCGGTTCCAACACCACGCGGGCTTCCGAGCCATAGACCACAATGCTGACCGTGTCATCAGAATGTAGCCGCTCGACGAGCAGTTCCAGCGAGCGTTTGACCAGCCCGAGGCGGTTGTCCATGTCCATCGAGCCAGAGACATCGATCACGAAAACCAGGTTCGCATCCTTGCGCTCTTCCTCGGAAACTTCGTAACCTTGAATGCCGACACGGAGCATGTCGTAGCGTTCGCTCTGGGTGAAGGGCGAGGGACCGCCGTCCACGTAGACGCCGAAGGTCTGGCGGTCGGATGGGGTCGGGTAGCCCTGCTCGAAATAGTTGACGTACTCCTCGACGCGGACAGAGTCAGCGGGCGGCAAATTCCCATCGTTGAGATAATTCCGCATGACGGTGTATGAACCCGTGTCTACATCCAGCGCGAAGGTGGAGAGGTTGTCATCCTCGGTATCTATGGACGGATTGACTCCATAGTCCTCGAAGAACATATCGTAGGGTTCGTTGCCTGAAGTGGTCTTTCCGCTTTGGAGTTGGGCAGACGGCGCAGACATGGTCGGCGCGGGTGAAAAGTAAGACTCTGCAGCGGCAGGGGCTTCGGTGGCAGCGGGCGCTTCATAGTGATAGTCCTGACTCGCAGGCACTTCAGTGGCGGCAGGGGCGGCGGCGCCACAAGCGGTTGCAAACAACAACACGAGCAGAACGCTCAAGCGGATAGTCTTGCGTAAGGTAAACATTTCTTCATCTCCTTTGAATATTTGGTGAAACACAACAAGAAAGACAACGGGCGGCGTCCCGTTAGATTTCACAGATCAAGTCACATCATAGGCTCTCCTTTCAAAAAAACTTTAGCGATTTATTGAATGACGTATGCTAACGAAGAAAGTTCCCCAACCTGACTTTGTTTTGCGCTCATGAAAAAAGATGAATAAAAAAAACGAAGCCATCCGTTTGGATGGCTTCGGCGGAATGGCCCTAAATAAATAAGCGGGCTGCCCTTTATTTGTGAAGCGCCGAACTCAACAGTTCAATGATGCGGTCTGTACGTGCGTCCCGCCCAATGCGGTTCATGTGATAAACCGTATCGTAAAAGAATTCCTCGGGGTAGATAAAATCCTTTGGTGTTCCAATGATCGGGATTTCAAGTTCTGCGGCAAGGAGATCATAAAAAGCGGAAAACTTTTCCTCCTGAACACTGTATTCATCCATGGGTATGGCCGGGAACATGAAAAAAATCCTGACATCAGCCTCTTTCTGTGATCGGTAAAATGAATTCAGTGAGTCCATCGCCGTGTTCGGGGATATGACCCTGATATCATACACATGGTTATTGGGCGCCAGTTTATCCGTTTTTTTGAGATGAGAAACCAGGTCTCCCCACTCGTTGAAACCCTGACGGAAGTAAATTTTTTCGGGCTTTTCAGGGGCTTTTATGCTCCGTAAAATATCGCTCTCGGACATTTGGAGGAAACCCGTGATCATATTGAACGCCTGACCTGGCGTGCGTATCCCTGAAATACATTCAGGGCAAAATTTGACCACTGAACCCAATTCTCTCGGCAGTCCATCCACCGATACTTGATAGAAATGTTCATACTCGGGAAAGATCACAACAATATCCCCATTCCCCAACGCGGGTTCAACTTCATTGAGCATAAATCTTAGCCCCACGTCGGCATGCAATCCCATATTGACCACGGGAATACCAAAGCGTTCCTCGATCTTCCGGCTATCCACGCTGAAAGCAAGGTTTGACCCTCCCACTAAAACCATTTTTGGGGACCCGGTTGAATAGAGCAGGCGATGCTTGTCAATTGCGGCAGCCAGATAATTATTGGCGTCGTGAGGACTTATCCCCACAATCGCGGCAATGATTGCTGCGACCATTAAACCAAGAGAAAACAGATTGGACGTGAGCTTGCGCATGTTTGATTATCTTCCAATTAAAACCAGACAGTATCGGAAACAGATAATATGGACTGTCCCAAAAAATTTAATCGGAACAGAGTGAATATAATATCTTGCGGCAACCTTCGGAAGACGGCTGTTGGTTACTTTTGAAGCGCCGAACCCAACATATCAATCATGTGAATCGTATGTTCGTCCCGCCCGGCGCGAGTCATGTGATAAGGCGTATCATAGAATAAATTTCCGGCGTAGACAAAATCCTGTGGCGCGCCAATGACAGGGGGGGCAAGCTCCGCCTCAATGAGTTTATACAAAGCGTTGAAATTTTCCTTTTGAGCCTTATATTGGCGAATGGGAATGGAGGGAAACATGACAAAGACCTGAACATTTTTCGCATCCAGCGACCGATAAAATGTATTCAACAGTTCGATTGCGGGCTTGGCGGCCGAAATCTCAACCCGTGATATATGCTCGGAAAACCCCGACGGGGAAGGCTGGTCAAGGTGGGCAACCATATCTCCCCACGCATTGAACCCCTGACGGATATAAACTTTGGACTCTTTTTCAGGTTGTTTAATGGCCCGTAAAATATCGCTCTCTGACGCTTCAAAGATTCCCAAAGCCACATTGAAAGCCTGGGTCGGCGTGGTAATTCCCGAAATACACTCGGGACATAGTTTGATCAGAGTCCCCAACTCTCTCGACCTTCCATCCAATGAAAAGCCGGAAAAGTGGTCATATTCGGGAAGGATGATGAGAATATCCCCATCCCGCAAGGCGGGTTGAACTTCACTGAGCATATACCGTAATCCCAGATTGACATTCAACCCCATATTAATGACTGGCATTTCATAATAATCGGCGATTTTCTGGCTATCGACACTAAATGCCACATTGGACCCCCCTGCCAAAATAATCCTGGGTGACTTGACCGTGTCAAGCAGGCGATGTTTATCAATGGCGGCAGCCATGTAATTATCCATATCATGCGGACTTGCCAGCACGATTGACGTGATGACCAGCGCAACGATACAACCAAGAGCAAATAAATTATTAGTGAGTCTGAACATATTCGAGAACTTCCACAATCTAAAACTGGAAATAAATGAAATCCGTGGGGGCCGAGTAAATTTTTCCGAAGATCAGGATGCAAACCAAAATCCCAATATAAAGCGCCCAGCGCAAAACGGCCGGCTTTTGCGCAAGCATCGCCCTGAGTGAAACGCGTTCCTGAAATTGATGGACAATTGCCATGACCAGAATCGCGGCAAAGGTGATTAGTAATTCATAATTATTAAATGTGGCACGAGTCAGTTTCAATAGGGATGCGCCATCCGTCCAGCCGGTGAATATTTTTGTCCCAATATACCAGGCAGTCTCAAGCGATTCTGCGCGGAAGAATATCCAGGCGTAGCCGACAAGACTGAGAACAATGATCCTCTGCAAAAGACGCAGCATCCACGCGGGGGGAATGGCGCGGATCTTTTCGGGGATGGCATCCCAAATCCTTTGGGCTTTGATCTCCAGGATCAGATACAACCCATGTAAACCACCCCAGATGACATACGTCCAGTTTGCGCCGTGCCATAACCCGCTGACGAGGAAAACGATCAGAAGGTTCAACTGCCAGCGCCACTGCGGAACCCGATTGCCCCCCAGCGGAATGTATAAATAATCCCTGAACCAGGTCGAGAGTGAAATATGCCAGCGTTTCCAAAACTCGGAAATGGAAAGCGCCAGATAAGGCCTTTTGAAATTGACCATTAGTTTGAAGCCCATCACCTGCGCGGCGCCAATGGCAATATCGCTATACCCTGAAAAATCACAAAAGATCTGCACTGCAAAATACGCCGTTCCCAATGCCAGTTCGGGACCTGAAAACCCCTGGGGATTGCCGTAATATTGCTTTACCAAAGACGCCAGTCCATCTGCAATCACGACTTTTTTGAACAACCCCCAAGCCATTAATTTTAAGCCGTCGGCGACTCTTTGATAATCAAAATAATGTTCCTCATGGAATTGGTGCAGCATATTTTGCGGTCGTTCAATGGGACCCGCAACCAGCTGCGGATAGAACAAAACATAAAGCGCGTATATCCCAAAGTGACGTTCTGTTTTTTGATGTCCACGAAAGACTTCAATGGTATAGCTCATGGCCTGGAAGGTATGAAATGACAAGCCGATGGGCAGAATGATATTAAGATTATTAACGGGATAGTTCCAGCCAATCACCTCCGCCAGCGAGGTTATATTTGAATTAAGAAAATTAAAGTATTTGAAAAAGGCAAGAAACCCAATATTTGCGATCAGACTCATCAACAGGTAGGTCTTTTTTCTGCGCGAGGATTTTGCTTCTTCTATCCAAATCCCCGCAAGATAATCAACAACAATGGTGACGCCCAGAATCAAAATATAAGAAGGCACAAACGCCATATAAAAATAGGCGCTTGCCCCAAGCAAAAGCCACCAGCGATGTTTATGGGGAAGCAGGAAATATAAAATTGAGACGACCGGAAAAAATACGGCAAATTGAAAAGAGTTAAAAAGCATTCCTGATGATCCAGACTAATAGATTTTGGTTTTTTCTGATTCCATCCCGGGAAAGAAAACAGAAATAAAGACTTCGCGACCCGCTCATAATTGAATCAATTTGAAAACCATGCCATGAGCGCGAATTCGCGCGTTGGATTTTATCTTAATCCGACCCTTCTTGAAATACACATACCTGATCGCGTCCATTTTGCTTTGCCTGGTACATGGCTACATCGGCGGCGCGCAAAATATCATCCAGCCCCCGCCCGCCGCCAAAGATCGTCACCCCAAAGCTTGCAGTGACATGCTCCACATCTTCAAATTGACTTTGCCCGATCTTGCAGCAAATTCGCTCTGCCAGCAGTTTCGCTGAGGAAATATCTGTTTCAGGCAAAATCATCAGAAATTCCTCCCCGCCCCAGCGGCCCAGATAATCCACCTGGCGTATCTCCCTGCCAACCAGATCAGAGATGCTTTTCAGCACGCGATCCCCAACGGTGTGACCGTGGGTATCGTTAATGCTTTTGAAATGGTCCACGTCAAAGATACTGATGGAAAGCGGCTTGGCGTAACGAACTGACCTTTCCATCTCCATCGTCAAAATTTGATATAAAGCGCGGCGGTTCAATAACCCTGTCAACGAATCGGTCGACGCATAACTTTGTTGCAACACTCCCATGCGCTGAAATAACAAGGTTGCAAGAGCAAGGCTGGAAAAGGGATTGATCCAGCGAAAGATAAAAGATAAGTTAAGAAGCCCCAGGGATGAAAGCGTCCAAAGATTATGGACCGCCATCAAAGACATGCCCATAAAAATAAAAACAAGCAAAATTTTGACAAAAGCCTTGTCGGTCGTAAGATATGCCCCCAACGCGAACACGATCAGCCACATGGACAGGCTGTTCAATACATCGGCCAACTGGCTTGGACCCAGTTCTCCATTAAGAAGAAAGGTGTCAATGGATATCTGGGTCAACACAAGGAAATTGAGGGTAAATGAAATGTAAAGGATATATTCAATTACGCGCGTGAGGCGCGGACGAAAAAGCAGTAAAACAGTAAACACCCCCAACTCCGCGATCATCGCCAGCGCAATGTAAACTCTAATTCCTGAGGTTCCCAACGACCCCAGAATATACAAGACACAAATGACGATCCCAAGAGGAAATGCAAAAAGGTAGGTCTGCCGTTTGTAATGAAAAAACTTATCGCCCAGATCAGCAAACGATGAAATAAACATAATTAATCATATCTTACAATTTATTGGAGATAAAAACAACAGGGCGATTTGCAATCGCCCTGTTGTTTTACTACTTCAATTTCTCTTCAACGGCTCTTGCGGCTTTCCCTAGCGCATCGCTGACATGGCCGTCAGGCAGACTGCCCTGCGCCAGGTTGGGACGCCCGCCGCCTTTGCCGCCGATGGACTGGATGATGTCGCCTGCTTTGAGTCCGCGTTTGACGAGGTCTTCGGTCACCACCGCGATGACAGTTGGTCCAGTCACGAGGACAGCGGCTCCCGCTTTGGGATATTTCTCGCGGAACTTGTCGGCGAGCATTCGCAGGGTGTCCACGTTTGAATCGGGGATTTCCAACGCAAGCACGTTGACATCTTTTACGAGTTGAACGTTGGCAAGTTGAAGGTTGAAGGTTGAAAGAGCAGATTGAGCGCGCAGGTTGGCAAGTTCTTTCTTGAGGTCCGAGATTTCATCCTGCAAAGATTCCACTTTGGCGGGGACTTCTTCCACAGCAGACTTCAACACACCCGCAGTTTGTTTGAGGGTCTTGAAGCGTTTTTGAATCAATTCATACGCGCCACTCCCAGTGACTGCCTCGATACGGCGGATGCCCGCTGCAGCCGAGCCTTCACTGACAATGAGGAATGCGCCGATATCTGAGGTTCGGTCAATGTGTGTGCCGCCGCAGAGTTCGAAGGAATATTTTTTGGAGTCAGACAGCTTGCTGTCTGTGCTTTCGGACAACAAGCTGTCCGAGTCCAGAATACTGACCGTTCTCACGATCTCGCCATACTTTTCGCCGAAGAGCGCCATCGCGCCTTCTTTTTTGGCTTCATCGAGAGACTTGGTTATTTTGACCACGGGCATGTCGGCAACAATCGCTTCGTTGACCATTTTTTCGACGCGCTCGATCTGTTCGGGGGTCATGGCGTCGGGTTGGGTGAAGTCGAAGCGCAGATATTTGGGGGAGACCAGCGAGCCTGCCTGACGGGCATGGTCGCCGAGGACTTCATGCAATGCCTTGTGCAGCAAATGCGTGGCGGTGTGATTGCGCATGATGTTGTGGCGGCGGACTGTATCCACTTCGGCGACAACCTTATCGCCAACTCTGGGTTGACCGGAGATCACCTGCCCGATGTGCGTGATGGTTCCAGCGGCGGCGCGTCGAGCGGAAGTGACTTCAATTTCCCAATCGTTGCCGCGAATATATCCTTCGTCATTGACCTGACCACCAGACTCAATGTAGAAACCGGTCTTGGGCAATATCACTTCCACCACATCATCGAGTGAAGCAGAGGAAACCGACTCGCCATTGACAATCAGGGCAAGGACTTCGCCTTCCACACGCGGACTGTTGTATGGGTCATATTCAACGCCAGATGCGCCGATCTTATTTTTGGCTTGCAGGTCTTTGAAGATGTTCGCGAAGTATTCTGAGTCTTCGCCGCCGAGTTTACCCATGGCTTTGCCGCCGCCAGAGGCTTTGCTGTGTTCGTTCTTCGCGGCAGTGAAACCTGCTTCGTCGATGTCGAGTCCCTGCTCACGGGCGATGTCGCGCGAGATTTCGAAGGGCAAGCCGTAGGTGGCGTAAAGGTCGAAGGCTTTATGTCCATTGAGAACAGGTAATTGGGAATTAGGGAGTAGGGATTGGGCGCGAAGCTCGGAGAGTAGATTCTCTAAATGGGCAGTACCAGCTTCAACGGTACGCGCGAAGCGGACTTCTTCTCGAGTCAGGTTGTCCAAAATCGTCGCCTTGTTCTTTTCTAGTTCAGGATAAAAGTCGCCATATTCCGTGATGACGGCTTCGGCAACTTTGGCGAGGAACGGTTCTTTGAGTCCGATCTTGGTGCCGAAGCGCGCGGCGCGACGGATGATCATGCGGGTGACGTAATTGCGCCCGCCGTTGCCGGGGACGACGCCGTCGGCGATGAGGAAAGCGGCGGAGCGGGCATGGTCGCAGATGACGCGATAGGGCGTGAAGTTTGCGAGCATGTCTTTTTCGCTGTGACCCGTGAGCGAACGCAGAACGTCGAGCGAGCCGGTGAAGAGGTCGGTCTTGTAGTTCGAGTCGACGCCTTGCAGAACGGAGACGATGCGCTCGAAGCCCATGCCCGTATCAACATGCTTGGCGGGCAGCGGTTCGAGGCGGCCATCTTCAAAGAGATTGTATTGAATGAAAACGTTATTCCACAGTTCGAGGAAGCGCGTGCATTCGCCGTTGACGCCGCACACGTGGTCTGTGCCGCGCAGGTTATCGCGCTCTTCGCCGAGGTCAAAATGAATTTCGGAGCATGGTCCACATGGTCCAAACTCTGCCATTTGCCAGAAGTTTTCCTTGCGCCCAAAAAACAAAACATGCTCAGGGTCGAAGCCGGGCTGAGTCTTCCAAATATCGGCGGCTTCGTCATCCTGCGGCACGTTGCCTTTATCGTCTTTAAAACAAGTCGCGTAGAGTCTATCCTTGGGCAGCCCCCAGACTTCGGTCAGCAACTGCCACGACCAGGCGAGCGCGTCCTTCTTATAATAGTCGCCGAATGACCAGTTGCCGAGCATTTCAAAAAAGGTGTGATGCGTATCGTCGCGTCCCACGTCTTCGAGGTCGTTGTGCTTGCCCGCCACGCGCATACACTTCTGCGAATCCACAGCGCGGGAGTATGGGCGCGAGTCTGTGCCGACAAAGACATCCTTGAACTGCACCATGCCTGAGTTGGTGAACAGCAAAGTCCCATCGCCGCCCGGCACAAGCGACATGGACGGTACGGCGGTATGTCCGTGGCTGACGAAGAAGTCAATAAAGTCCTGACGAATTTGATTCCCTGTTAGTTTTTTCATAATTGCTCCGAGAAAATTTAGTGGCGGAATTATACCAAGTGCCATGTCGTTGCGAGGAGGGCGATAGCCCGACGAAGCATCTCCGATAACGTTGTGGGGATTGCTTCGGGCGAAAGAACATCGCCTTCGCAATGACATAAAAAAAGTCCCGAACCTGTTTAGAGTTCGGGACTGGATTTCTTTGTTCAGTCTCAAGCCGTGGCAGGTTCCCAGAATGCGCGCGTAGCAGCGGCGGCTTGAGCGGTAGCGGAGGGCTTGAAGGTCTGTTTCATGGACGGCATTATATCACGCCTTCACAGGTTCGTAATGCAAGACCAATAACTGATCTGCGCGTA
>DYDH01000062.1 GCA_020717985.1 Herpetosiphon sp.
TCCACACTTGCCCAGCAAGGGGCGCTGGTATACACGGCTGCATCCTCGCGCACCAGTGTAACGATTGCGGAGTAGAGGTAGTCGCCTTGCTGTCGTCCGGCGGAGGCAGCGATGTTGATCGCTTTGCCGTTCACGATGATCAGACGTTGATACGCCTTGAGAGCAAATGGCGCGGAAATCTTGACGGTTTTTACGGTTGTGGTATCATCTGGCTTGAACATTGTTTCACCTCAGACCATCCAGCTACGAACTGGGTGGTCTTCGTTTTTTTTACCGGGCCTCTCACCCCGGTGAGTCCTCACTGTGGAGCAGAATCAAAACGGGCGCCGCCTGGGATAAACCCAGGACAGCGCCCGTTTTTGACTTAAGGGGATATTCAATTGTTCTATTGTTTCAATGTGCCTCCTGTGTAGGGATGGAACGATTTATTCGTGCATTCGAATTGCCGACACAGCCCTATGAATCAGGGTGCGTCGGGATTTGATGCGGGCGTGTTGACGAGACTTGAACCAGCCTCATACTGCAAGGTTTTTTTATTCCTACTTCCCATTTGATTGCGTACCATCCTTGTTTGCGAAATTTAGAGACGGATATTTTCAACATGCCGACTTCTTGTAGATCTGGTGTGGAAAATGCGATGGATATAATTTTGAATTCGTGAGTATGGTTTCCTTTCAGTTGTGGGGATATGGAGAATGGATACAACGGAAGAAGCCCGGCGAATGGCTGGGCTTCTGTAGAGAGGGGATGGATTGTGGAAAGTAGGAACGGTCGGGATTATAGGGATGATGAGGAGAATTGTCAAAGCACGTAGGCGGCAGAAACAATTCAATTCACCCTTATGCGACGTTTTTCACGCCCCTATTACCTATGGGTAGACTTACTGAATTTATATCTGATATCAAATGTGTACACGTGTTTTTTCAAGATTATTACAGGTGTTATCGAACCATATGTGACTGAATAAAGGCATCCATATCCTCCCGTCTGACTCGCACAGTTTTTCCAATTGAAAATGACGCTATTTCTTTTGTTTGTATCATTCGGTATGCCAGCCCTTTGCTGACCTTCAGAATCCCCGCAATGTCGCCTGCAGTCAGGAATTCATCAGGTCGGGGTAGATCAGCCGGCTTTGTTCTGTTTTCCTTCAATATCGAGAACAACTCAATCAACGAAGCAGCCACCGCCTGGTTGATCTGTTCGCTCAGCTTATCTGCGATGGCTTGAATGATAGATTCCTCCTCGTTGCTCAATAACGGCATGTTTTTTGTGTTTAGTTTTTTCATGGCTCCCAACTCCTAATTATCAATTGTTTGGAATAACCACCCGACACACCTAGCGACACAACACCTACACCTTCCGACACACTTTTGTATCATACGCCTCATGAGCGAGACATATCAGTCCAAACGGGAACGATGGCAGCGTCTATTGGAGACCTTACCAGTCGGCTTGCGCGAGCAAGTATCTCTGCGCAATGTGGAAGCAGTTGCAGCCCTCCCTCCACAGGCACAGGAAAGATTGGGGGAAGCCATTCAAGCCGGCCTCAAGCGTCTGCCGCGCGCAGTGGAGCAATTGAGAGTCAATCCAAATACTTCCGTTGCAGATTTGCTTATTCCACCTGTTCAGCCCGAACCAGAATCGCCATCCCCAGCCGCAGATTTCCCACAACACATCCAAAATGAATTAGCCGACTTGATCCAGTTATGTTTCCCTGACATGCCGCGTATGTCGGCAGAAGCTCTGGCCAATGCAGATGTGATGGATGTAGCGCGAACCGTTGCACAGGCGCATCACCAGTTATTCAAGTCAAATCATTTGCGAACGGATTTTGTAGTGATGGTTCTGTATGGGCTGATGCGTCAATCTCTGGAAAGTCTCGAAGAAGTTATTGAACAAACACCTGCCCTGTTGCAGGCATTCAACCAGAGCAGTCTGCCCTGGAAACCCAACGATTGGAGAAAACAAAATGCTTAAACGAATCGCCTCAACCGGCGTGAACTTGGTGGTACTGGGTGTGTCGGTTGGAATTTTTCTTGTCGCCTTCATTGCCCTGAACGCTTTGGGCGCGGCGCAAAAACCACCCACCATTTCAGTCTTATCCGCGACCCATGATCTCAATATCGGGGACGTTATCACTCCGAATGATCTGGCGGTGAAGACAGTCTTTCAAGATGACAATGCCAGCCTGTATATTCCGGGCGAAGAAGTCACAGGGGTTGTCGGCGGTGTGGTGGCACAGCCGATCTTCAATGGACAGCCCGTCTTTCGTTCAGCGATTGTTGCGCAAGCTGCTGAAGGTACGCGACTATCAGCAGTGCTTGCAAAATTTCCTGGATACAGTTTGTTCCCCTTGCCTTTGGATGCGATGAATCTTGTCTCACCGGATGCGGAAGCGTTTTTACCTGGTGATCTGGTTGGGGTGACAGTGGTGATCACCAGCCGTCCACAACAGATGACAACACCAACCGCCATGCCCGAACCGATCCTCCAACCTGGTTATGGCATCGAACCCACAGCGACTGCTGCACCGCAGGAAATCGAACAGGCCGACGCATTGAGCCGCGCATTGCCGCCGCTTGCCAAGGATTTATTCCCGATGGGTGTGCGCGTGATTTCCGTGCAGGGCCTGCCTCCACCAACAGACTCAACTGATACAAGCAACTCCAACTCATCCTTTACTTCGTTCGATCAACCGCAAATGTTGATCCTACTGGTTCCCAATGCAAGTCGTGAAGTTCTTTCACTTGCACTTCAACAGGGTGATCGTTTGGTGGTATCGCTCATGGCGCGCGGCGATGAAACACCCACCGCTGGATTTACTTATTGGGATTTCGAAGATCTGTTCAAGAAGGATCGCGAAGATGTTTTGGGAGGAGGGCAGTAATGCAAGTTCTCCTGCTTGGCGCGGGGACAGTTACCTCCCGTTTGAATATGCAGCTGGCGGAACAGGGACATTCCGTGGTTGCACAGATCGCGGCTTTTACACCGCAACACATTGACCTGTTCGATTTCCGCGCCTTGATTGTGGTCTCGCCTGAATCCTCAGTCTCCCCGGAGAGTCTGATCCAGGCTGCCGAGCGCGGCAAGTTGATCTTCGTCATCGCAGGCGTTGGGGATGGGATGTCCTCCTGGGCAAATGGTGTAGGCGTGCCGGCCCTTGCCTATCCGCCTTCGGATGTGGATATCAATAAGTTGTATGAAGAGATGCGCAGAGCAGATGCCGGCAATCTCGCGGCGGACGATCAATATCGCAGAGCCGTGCTGGGCAGTGATATGTCAGCTCGCATTCAATCGGGTATGGCGGTCCGCAAGATTGCGATCACGTCCCCGAAGGGTGGCACGGGTAAGACTACTGTAGCAGTGAATCTTGCAGTAGCCCTCGCACTATCGGGTATCACTACTTATCTTGTAGATGCCGATGGGAACGCCGGCGCATTGCAATATCACATGCGCATGGAACGAGTGAATACCACGATGATTGGATTGTTACGCCGTGAGATCGCCAAAGCCAATAAGGGCGTCATGGGCGATGTCGCCTCCGGTGCAGCATATCTCAACGCATTTACGCCATTGGAAAACCTGCCGACCTTGCGTGTTCTACCTGGCTTGATTACCGATGACCTCGGAGATGAAGTCTTGCAACAGGAAAGTAAAGTTGCAGAAGTCATTCAGGGTTTGTATGAAGCCGGTGTTGCCGCAGGTGGTGTGGTCATCATGGATGTCGGCATTAATCCGGCCCACGTGGTGCATCGTGCTGCCTTGAAAGCCGCAGAAGGAATTGCGATTGTGATCAAACCTGAAATTCCTGATCTTGCTGAAACCCGCCGCTGGATTGCACGCATGATCAATTCTCTTGCGAGTGTGGTTGGAAAAGGCAGCGCGCATGAATTCATTGGCAGCCGCGTCAAGCTCTGCTACAACCAGGTGGTGGGCGATGGCTTCAAGTCTGCGCATAAGATGCTGCAGCAGGCATTGAGCGAAGACAAGATTGACCTTGCGTTAATCCCCAACGGGATACTTCCCATCGTGGACCCACGGATTGCAGCGCAGGCAGTTAACTCGGATCGGCGTGAGGACATTCTGGTCTGGAGATACAAGAAAGAAAAGTTGGAAGAACTTGGGCCGTTCGTGGATTCACTTTTGGGATTTGCCGCGCATTTTGTCCCCGCTGTTCGAGAAGGCGCATCACGCATTGGCTTATTGCCTAACGGTACCAAAAAGCGCGGCTGGTTCGGGAAATAACCATGTTTGATATCACTGGCAAGACACTAAAACCCGTTAGCGATGCGCGTTCATCCGATGAGATGGAACGCTGGTGGAATATGCTCGTGGAAGAAGGCCGCGCGAAGAAGGCGATTGAGTCGTTACAAAAAAGCATGACCTCCACCGAGATCGAGGCTCTGGCGCGCCAGGTCTTTGAAGAAGTAAGCACAAAGGCAGTGGATGCGGGAGTTACCCTCCCACCGGAATATATTCTACGATTGATCGGCGACTTATCCGGTATGGGTCCCTTGCTCGAACTCATTGCCCGTTCCGACATCGAAGACATCGCCATCAACCTCGGACATATCCATGTGTACACGACCACGAATGGCTGGGAACATGCAGGTCGAGCTCCGGATGGAATTGGCGATGCCTTGCGGGTCATGATCGACCGGGCCGGCCAGCGTGCGCCGACTCCTGATTACCCAATTGCCGACGCCATGTTGCAAGTCATGGTCCCGCTTGTGGATGGGACAGTCCGAAGGAAAGGTGTGCGTATTAATTATGTCATGCCGCCTGCTTCGCCTTATGGCGATACGATCACGTTGCGCATCTCAAATTACCGCACCGCATCCGACCTCACACAAGGGAGTCTCGCTTTACTTTGCCAAAATAGACTCCCGCCCGTACCACGTCCAAAATTCGATCCAAAAGATTTCCCGCGTGGCAATGGCATTCTCACACCTGAAGCCGCGAATTACCTGTTGAGTGTCATGGTGCATGGCGGAACATTGGTGATTGCTGGCACGACAGGTTCAGGCAAGACCTTTGTCGGCCAAAGAATATTACAGGAAATGTTGGATTATTACCCGCGAGGCGCGATCCGCTTGTTTATTGTGGAAGATAGCAATGAAATCATCTTGAATGGTTGGAATGGAGATGGCAAAACGGATACAGGCAATATTATTTACACCGTGACCCGGCCCGAAATTCGTGGCGGTCCACCCCCAGTCACCATGTATGACCTGATCCGTTCTGCACTACGATCACGTCCACATGGGGTGGTGATCGGTGAAGCGCGCGGGGCGGAAGCCTGGGAACTCATTCGCGCTGCCGCAACCGGACATGGGCATTCGGCTTTTACCATTCATGCCACCAGCGCCGAACATGTCTGGCCGCGCTTTCTACAAGTAGTGCAGGCTCATCCAGACGCGGCGCGCATGTCCGAGGTCCAGATCGCACAATCGTTTGCAGAAGCAATTACCGCTGCCGTATATATCGAGCGCAACCCACAGCATGGCCAGATCGTGCGCGAGATCGTGGAAGTCTCCACCATCGTGGAACGCACAGCCGCGCGTCCATCCTTCTCTCCCTTATTTAAATTTGAGCAAGGCAAGGGATTATTACCAACCGGCAATCGTCCTATGCGTCCTGGCTTTCGGGCAACGGATCTGAATATCCCTGAATCCATTTTCAAGGTGATGTTGTAATGGCAGAACAGACCATTGGTTCCACGCGAACATTTGTTTTGGCGAAAGGCTTTACACAGGTCGGCTCGCATGCGGTGTTAATCGGCGAAGACGATACGCGTCGACTGTTCGCTGAGCTGTATGCTGATCCTGACCGCCCCGAAGTACGACCGCAGGAAGGGTATCAGGCTGTACTTTCTTCCATGCAACCCGGTTGGACCCTGCGGATCCTGCAATTGTTTTGGCCCGACCCTGAGCCAAGATTGGAGTTTCAACATCAGGTTCAAAATTGGAGCAAACCAGGAACGGAAGGATTGGATATATTACATCAGGGACTGACGCTCGCCATACAGGAATATCCATTGCCATTTGTTCGTCGCACTGTATTGGAATTTGTTTTACCAGGGGATGAAGGTATTGCCTGGTGGGAAGGCTTGAGCGGATTATGCGCCGGCTTTGGATTGCGTGTTCGTTATCTGGATCAGCCTGCCGTTGAGGGATTGACCCGTTGGGTGCTCAATCCAAACCTGGAATATCACTCGAATACCTCCAATTATTGAGCAGCAGGAACTTTTTTGTCAAAACACTCGATGTGATCAAAAGTGAGTCAGGCCTTTGGATTTCAGGTCTGCCTGCTATCCAAATGAATATTCAGCGCCGGCGTTATAATCCATTTGTACTTGGGACTCCAAGAAACCAGTTGGACAACCTACCTTCGATATCCACTATGAAAAATCAGTATTTTGGTGATGTGAATGATTATCAAAAGTACGGACTGTTGCGTACCCTGATATATGGCGGCCAATATAAAATTGGTGTTTGCTGGATGTTGACAGCTGACGATGGCCGTACGGATGGGAAATTCACTTCTTTTCTCAATCAGCCACAGGTCTGGCGAAAGTATGATCCACAACTCTTTGACTTGCTTTACAAATCGGTGGTATCTGATCGCAGTCGAAACGTAGCCCTGGCACAAAATACAAACATGCTACCTGGAGCCGAATTCTACAGTGAACTTCTAACAGACTCCCGTAACCATAGAACAAAGTATTTCAATGAAATGAAGGAAAAGTTCTCAAACTGCAGGTTGATTTTTTTTGATCCTGATAACGGCATCGAAATAAAGTCAGCCGCGAAAGGTCGGCGGAATTCCGCAAAATATGTCTATTGGGATGAGCTGAACGAGACTTACGAGGCCGGCCACTCGATATTGCTATATCAACACTTCCGCCGGGAGGAACGGACATCGTTTGTCGAGCGCACCATCATGAAATTTCAGGCGCATTTGAACCCTCATAAGATCTATTGGTTCCGTACTTCACAGGTCGTTTACTTCCTCTGCCTGCAGGAGAGGGATGTCGACATCCTTGCCGCAAGAGTCGGATCGGTGGCTAAACAATGGGACGGCAAAATTCAGGTCGGCTGACCTCTACCGAGATGCAGTATTTTCGAAGGTTCTGACCAAGCAATCAAGCGAGTAAAAAAATTATTTACAAGCTGGGCTTTGATGAATTATTTTCTCGTTATGCTTGCACCCGCCTTCACTCAATTCATCCCACTAATACAACCTTCTCTGCCCTCAAAAACGGTTCCCCGCGTTCAGCATCCATCTCCATCACCCCAGTAATCAAAAGTGGTTTCGTTGAATCAATCAACGATTTGGCACGGCGATAGACCTCTGGAAATAGAATGGCATCCAATGTACCATCAAGGTCTTCCAGAGTCAGAAATAGCATCGAATCGCCTTTTGCCGTTCGACTGCGATGGGAAGTCTGCCGCACACCCGCAACAGTCACCTTGCGTCCAATTCTTTCAACAGCCTCAAGAGTAGAGATCGCTCCAGATGCGATAATTTTCTCTGAGACCAATTCAAGCGGATGAGCATCCAGGCTGGCTCCGAGGATCTCCAATTGGGCAGTTACTTTCTGCTCCAATGTCCAGTCTTCTTCGCTGGTATCTGTCCACTCAAAGAGACTCATCTGGTTTTGTTGCCAGCCGCCATTTTGCAATCGCCTGAGTATCGAAGGGATTTTCCCCAATCCATCCAATGCACCAACCCGCGCAAGATTGTCAGCCTCCTGAGCCCGTGGATCGACCCGCGTCAAAAAATCTTCGAGAGAAACGAAGGGTGAGAATTGCATGATCCGCTTGATTGTCCGCTGGGTTAATTCCTTGACCTGATCCAGTCCCATAAAAAGCGCACGTTGATCAGAGTCCATAAGTTTTCTCACTGAAAAATTATGCACGGAATAATTCACGTGTGGCGGACGAACGATCAATGCAATTCTTCGCGCTTCACTGAGATAAACGCGCTGGCTGTAATAGCCGCCCCAATTGGCCAGCACCGCCGCCATGAACTCAGCTGGAAAATACGATTTGCACCAGGCTGAACGCCAAGCTACCCTTGCATACGAGGCGGCATGCGCTTTGGGAAAACCATAGCCGGCAAAGGCCGCCATCATTTCCCATATTCGTCCGCCGATTTCTAGTGGCACGCCGCTTTTTTCCTGTGCCTGACCGACAAACTTCTTTTCCAACTCCTGCATCTTTTTACCAGGATCGAAATGACTCATCGCCCGACGCAACAGGTCCGCTTCGGCCAGACTAAATCCTGCCAATTCATTGGCAATCCGCAGCACCTGTTCTTGATATAGGATCACACCAAAGGTTTCACCTAGCAATGGGGCAAGTGCTGGATGCAGGTGCTTGACTTTCTCTTCGCCTTTGAAACGCTGCACGAAGGCGTCCTTGAGTCCACCGCTGAGCGGACCTGGTCGATACAAAGCCAGCGCCGCCATGATGTCATCTTCACTGCGCGCATGGATCTCTCGCAAGGTGGCACGCATGCCCGGACTTTCGATCTGGAAACAACCAATCGTTTCGCCCTTCTCGATCCGTTGCGCTGTCGCAGGGTCATCGGATGGAGTCGAATCCAAAACAGCAAGTGGAGTCGGATACCGATCCGGTTGACTCTCCTGAATGAATTCCGCCACATCGCCTAGGACAGTCAGTCCGCGAATGCCAAGCAGGTCGATCTTCACCAGTCCCAAAGACTCCACCGATTCCAAATCCAGTTGTGTGATGATGACGCCTTTCCCACCTGAACGCATCACAGGTACAAGATCGGTCAACGTACCCGGCGCTACGATCGCACCGCCCGGATGCATCGAGAGATGGCGCGGCAGTTTAAGGATGGACTCAGCGTCATCGAAGATGGTTTGATAGAACTGTTCTGGATGGGTGGCACGCAATTCTGCGAATGGAGATGGCGGGTCTTTTCCTTCTTCGGATTCTTCGAAGCGTGCCCACCATGAATGCGGGAGTTGGCTGGCAAGTTCACGCAACTTCGAAGGTTCCAATCCATATGCCTTGGCTACATCACCCAATGCGGAGCGCGGACGGTATCGGTTGATGGTGCCCACCATTGCGACGCGGTCCGATCCGTATGTATCAAATACATGCTGGATGACAGAGTCTCTGCGGCGCGAACAAAGATCGGTATCAATATCGGGAGGCGTACTGCGGGCTGGATTGAGGAAGCGTTCGAAATATAAATTTAATCGTAACGGGTCCGGGCTGGTGATCCCCAAACAGTGCGCCACGAGTGAGGAAGCCGCCGAGCCGCGCGAAGAGAATGGAACTCCAGTTTTTCTGGCAAAATCCATGATGTCTTCCACGATTAGGAAGATTGGTTCGAAGCCCATCTTGGCGATGGTATCCAATTCGTGATCCAGACGGGTTTGAATGATAGGAGTGATTTCACCATATAAATTCTTTGCGCCTTCCGTGGCTTTATTTCGCAAGTGTTGCGCCGCAGTAACTCCAACGGGCAAAGGAACAGTGGGCATTTGAGATTTACCAATCGGCAGATCAAAATTACAGCGTTCTGCGATTTCCATTGTCGCGGCCAGCGCTTCAGGATATTCCTTGAAGCGTGTTTCCATTTCATGCGAGCTCATGAACCAGGAATTGGATGGCGCGACTGCATCCTCCGCAATGGTACTGATGGTTTTGTTTAAGCGGATCGCGGCGAGAGTCCGTTGTAGAGTAGCTTGTTCGGGGTTGAGAAAATAGATTGGATGGGTAACCACGGTGGGCAATGCGAGTGTACGTGCAAGCCCTGAAAGAGAAGCAGCGCTGGATGGGTCGCGCAGGGCAACATATAGATGATCCGAAAAAATTTCTTTGAGTGCATTCGGTTCGCTGCTTAGTGCTATCAGGTCTTTGGAATATGTTGAAAGCATATCCAATTTACAAGGGGCTTCTGGATCATCTCGAAGGGCAAGCGCACTGCTCAGACGGCAAAGATTGGACCAACCCTGGTGGCTGGTTGCCAGAAGATTAAGGAGGCCGTGTTCAAAGTCGATCTCCAAACCGATGACCGGTTGAATTCCATTCTGTTTGCAGGTAGTGAAAAACTCAATCGCGCCTGTCAAAAGATTGTGATCGGTGAGACCAATAGCCGGCATCCCATGAGCCTGAGCTGCCTGCACCAGGTCAGCAGGAGTCATTAGCCCTTCCTGCAAGGAGAAGGCGGAGTGAGCGGTGAGATGAATATACATCGAGGTAATTGTAAACGTTTCAAGCTTATATAAACAACAGCAAGTTTTTTCAGGCAAAGTCTCTTAAAAGGAACTTTGATAATCGCTTATTAATCTTTTTGATGTTCTGCATCAGGGACCATTGCTAATGGTCAAGAAACATCCTCTGTCTTTTCCTCGTCGCAATATGGTTGAATTCGTCTTGTAAAGTTACGATGGTTTGGCCGAAGGATATTAATAGACATGACAAATGTAACTTGACTTTATGTATTTTGGTGGACAATAATAAGATTTGATAATTAAGAGAGAAATAGTCATGGCTAAACTTGTCACGGTAATCATTTCACCTGTTGATGACTGCAATATGGCTTGTCGATATTGTATCCATCCAAAACAAAGAACAGGCAGCCGAATGAGCCTGGAAACACTCGAAAATTCAATAATTAAAGTCTCGGAATATTCGCACCGTATCGGTCGATCAGCCAAGTTCATTTGGCATGGCGGAGAGCCACTACTAGCCACAATTGATTTCTACAAAGCCGTGGTTGAATTAACAACAAATTTGGAGAAAAAAGGGTATGCAATCAAGCATGCCATGCAATCCAACGCAACCTTACTGACATGGACGGATGCTGAGTTTTTCGTCAAGAACGGCTTTCATCTGAGCTTTAGCCTGGATGGTCCCATCCACCTCAACGATAAAACAAGAGTCTACCCCGATGGCAAAAGCACTTTTAATGATGCACTCAAGGGAATCCTGGCTTACAAGGCTATTTCTGGACATGTAAGTACAATCTGTGTGTTGAGTGCCGGCAACATAAAAAATATTGATGAATTATATGAGTTTTACAAGTTGCAGGGGTTATTTTCACAATTTAATCCGTGGTTTTACACTCCAGGAAGCTTAATTGAGTTGAAAATTAATCCGCTTCAATATCGCGAAGCTATTATCAAATTGTTCAGACTATGGTTTTTTGAGGAGGATCAACAATCCTGGGGAGAAAATAATACAATGGAAGAATACTTAAATATGTGTTTGCGCGGTGTATCCACATCATGCATCTTCCGGGAGAATTGCCAATCGGATGAATTTTATTCTATTGATTCTTTTGGCATGATTGGACCTTGTTCCAGATTTTTTGGCAACCCTGAATTCCATTTCGGCAACATCAACAAAATCAAACTATTCGATGAAATAGTAACGTCAAATAAAAGGAGAATGTTACAGGGCCGGAATAAGGTGCTCACAGATTGCAAAAGGTGCGATATTCATTTGACATGCAATTCTGGTTGCATGCACCACTCCTACTCTCAATTCGGAACTGTTTTTCGCAAAGATCCCTTGTGTTCGGCTTACCAAGCGATCTTTACTGATATAAAAAAGATGACCAACGATGCTCTTGCTCAAGCTCAAAAGGAGGCTGTCCATGAATAAGGAAAATGATGACATCCATAAAATTGAAGATCAGGATTCAGCTGAAAAAATAGAATTTCAAGGCCAGGTTTATCATAAACATAGGCTCCCACCAAGACTTAGATATCTTTTGGAGAAATATCTAGGTTCAACAAATGATTCAAGCGCCAACGGCTCCTGGTCGAGTGATTGGAGTGATTGGGGCGATCATAGTGATACTGGCAGGTCCATAGTATCAAATGTGCTCCATAAGACTCTCCAGGATGTTCTTCCAGGTAGAAATCCTTCCATGTATCCGACCACCACGCCAGTTGTTTGTGATCATGATGTGGACTAATGGCTGCCGACGTTCTTTTAGTCGAATTATGGGATAAAGAGGAACGCTACAAGACAATTACTGATAATATTGGCATTGCCTATTTAAAAGCGTCTCTCGATTGTCATACAAACATGACGACGGTAATGTTGAACTCAAATAGGCTGTATTTTAATAAGTCGGAAATAACTGATCCACTAACAACTATCTTTGAATACATTACTCCTTTTTATCTTGAAAACCCAAGGTTGATACTGGGTATTAGCTGCACACAATGGCGTTTGCCGCAGCTCAAAAAACTTGTTGAATTAATTAGAATAAAACATCCAAGGATGGCAATTATTGCTGGAGGATATGGTCCCACCTTTTGTCCAAAAGATGTATTGTCATTTGGCGTTGATGTAGTTTGCATTGGCGAGGGAGATCTTACGATTCTTGAAATCGTAGATGCCCTAAGAGAACAAAAAAACTTATCCAATATAAATGGTATTGCATTCACAGATAACGGTTCGATAAGACTTACTGAACCGAGAAAACTTGTTGATGTCAAATCATTGCCGCTCCTCAGTCTGGAATACCTTAATGGAAGGGATCTACTGGAAACAGAATATACGTATTCTCATCGCGGATGTTGTTACCGATGTGATTTTTGTTTCATACATCGCTTTTATCGAATTGGTGAAGGCACGCCTTGGCGTCCGTTTTCAGCCACACAGATCCATAAAGAGTACCATGCCCGTTGCCTGGCCAACCCACATTTAAAGAGAATTGGTCAGGCAGACGACAATTTTCTTGTGAGGGCGAGATTCCTTGAAGAACTTAGGGAATTGATCCAAAGCGATCCAGTCACAAAAGGTTTGAGAATTGCCTTCTCTGCAGGAGCTTGCGAAATCAATAAACACTGGGATGTCATCGAAAGGTGTAAGAATATAATCTCCTCCATCGATTTTGGGTACGAATCCAGGGTTCCAAGTTTCCTCAATCGTCAGCAAAAGGGTGCATATGATACCAAAAATATGCGAGAGGAGAATTTTCAAGCCATACTCAAGCTCCAAAATGCCAAGGCCAACTTTCAAGAGTTTGATTACGAGGCCTATCACATCCTGGGAGACAGGAATACGACTGTCGAAGAATTGCAGGAAATCTATCCGGAAGAGGACATTGACAAATTTGAGTTTGTAATAAAACTGCTTCGAAATGGGCCGAATGTGGTTGCTTATTTCGACGAGCGCGATAAAACCTACCCGCTTTACATGCAGGCCTATATTTATTTCTATGCCGAGTTATGTAAATTTTTTCCACTCTTTCAATGGGTAATGAATAGCATTAGGGGAAGGTATCGCAGTGAATTAGAAAATCTACTCCAAGCTGCTTTTCTTGAGAATCAAAAACTAGCCAATCTAGTCTACCAGCGTCACGGAAAGCAAAATGGTTGCTATCTTGATATTGATGAAAATCTTCAAAGTGAGATTGAATTAAAGGTCGATTCTTTAAAGGGTATGCTCCATGCCAATATTTCCTCCTACATATTGGATCTTTCAAGGACATTTCTAATCAAAACATCGCCGACCGAATTAATGTCAAAAACATGGTTCAACGGGTTTTCAGGCAGAATTACAGATCATTTTTCGCATCCGGACTGGATATCCACACCTTCCTATCTTCTGGTTTTTGCCAAAATATTTGAAGAGTATGAAAAAAATTCAACTACAATCCTAAAGTTGATGGATTCAGACCCAGAGACATTGAAAGTTTACTTTGGATTATTTGTATCCATTCTTGAATCCACTATTAATATTCAAAATAATTGTAGTTTACCTTTTGATGATGCCATTCTATCTAATACCTTTAAGGATGTCTGTTCTCTCTTCGATGAGATGAATGTTTTTTCCAAAAATAAAGGTTTGGTTTTTCAGGAAAACACCTATGGATGATATCCCCTTAATAAAACTATCAAGCAGTCCAAAAATTGTCGATCATGACTATTTTCGCAATTTTCTAGACAAGGAAATTGAATTCATCCAAGCTGAGATCAAGAATCCTGGCTGGACGATATGGGCAATATGGGTGGGATTGGCGACCCTTCTGGGGTCATTACTGGTTGATTTACAGGCAAACCCTCTTGCTCCAAGCGTGTATATCCTGCTCGTTATATTTTCAACGGCATACGATGCACTTGACGGCCTGACTAAGATAAACCAGAGTATTTCGCCATTACCTGAAAAAAACAGAGTTTATCGATACTCACCCTCATTGCTTGGAGGGCAGCGATCCGCACTTCTTTTAAACACATTGAGGGGATCGGCGATTATTCTTTTGGCATATGTTTATTTTGTTCCGAAAATATCAATCGGTTTGTTTATCGTTTACGGTTGTGCGACTTTAGTGCGGTTAATATATCTCGGAATTAGCCTCATTAGATTTGATGTTGATCAGGATAAAGACGGATTGCTTGATTACGAAATTGCATTACTAAAGAATGTCCCGCAAAAACTAAAGTACAGGATACCAAACATAATAGCACTCATCATTTACGGATATCTGACTGTCGGATATCTTCAATTTTATGCAGATAATAATGGCACGAATTTCGCAGAGATCCGATTGGCTGGAATGATATCTGCCATTTATCTTCTCCTATTGTTATTGACTGCCCCATCTCCAGGAAACCCATTAATAGAAAACTTGATAGACACCAGGCGGCAACTTGGACTAGGAAAAATTGACATTAATACCGCCATTAAACAAACTGACAAAATCATCTTTGGCTTGGAGCTGCCGGAATTTATTATTCAGGAATACTCCAAGGTTATTCGAATATTCGATTCAGCCTTGAGTTTGTTAAATAGAATCGATATAAACTTGGAGCACGTTGAAGATTACTCAAAGGGCTCGGGGAAAAATTCAATAACGCCTGATGCTGTCATAGTTGAAGCCTTGTTTCACTCAAGTGTTGATATGATTGGCGATTTGTCCGTTTTGTTGAGCAGGGATTTGGGAAAATCCACAGGAGACCTTTATCGCCGACTGGAATTGTACAAGGAGTTTTCCTCAAGAACTTTAATGCCTGCAATTCAAGAAGAGACTAGCAAAATTAAAACAGGGGTCAGGGATACAAAAATGCTTGTTATTCAAAGATTTGATAACGCTTTAAGTGCTGTGGAAAAATCCATTATTCATGATAAGTTCGCGGCAATATGCACAAAAAAAGACCGGGAAAAATTCGACAAGATAAAGCAATGGTTTTGCAATTACATCGATGCTAAAACTCATTGAAAGAACCGGCTACACAAAACGGCTTGATAATATTGCGGCAGAATATCTTGAAGATTCAATTTCCTCACTGATCATCTTTGGGGGGCAACTTTCTGGAAAAACCACTCTCTTAAGAAGGCTCTATGATAATTGTCCGTTTGATAAAAAGGCATTTATATCTAGCTGCCCGAGAATCTTAATTTCAAATTTGATTTCTGAGTTTACTAAAGATATTAAGGATAGAGAAATTCACATTTTATTTGCAGATGAGTGGGGGAATCCAGAATGGTTCAGAGAAATTTGGGAAACAAAAAAAACAGCTTCATTTCGATTGGTCTGCACAGCTCACAACTTCACTAATGCAGCTATTAATTCCTTGTTTCATGCATTAAGTCTGAGATTTAAAAGATGTAGAGTCTTCGAACTACCAGAACTTTTGCAAGAAGAAAAATTAGAAATTTCCAACTCTATACTTCTCAATCTGGAATCGCTGACCCCATCAATCGTCGATGACTTGCTAACAAAATACACTCCGAATCATATTGGGGATTTCATTCTATATTGCGATTGTTTCAAGAAACTTACTTCAGGCAGGGATCAACTTCCACAAGGTATCTTTTTGGAAGCCAGTGCGCTATATAATCAAACACGCAATGCAATTTTAACTCACCGGCGAACTTCGCTTTCCGCAGAATATTTTCTCAAAATAGACTCGAAAGTAATCAGACGGAGCTTTAAACATTGAAGACAGAAATGCCCTGAGCCTGGGGACGGATCAATCAGCAGCTCGGCCGGGATTGACCTGGTAATTCTTAGCGACACGGACGGATCACCCGTCCGTGTTTTTTTATATCATGTGCCCATGCCTGAACCACAAGATCAATTCGCTGCCTCCATTGCATCCGAAGCCGTTGAAGTGTTGGAAGATCATCTGCTTTTTCCGGGTGGATATCTACTACCTCTTTCCGCGCGTGGCAGCGGCGTGCCGGGGATGGCGGACCGTCCCTGGTCACGCCTCACCTCAGATGTCTTCTATCCCAATCTTCCCGTGATGTATTCCTTCGCCTTACGCCGCGAACCGCCGGATGTTTTGCGCGGTTCCCTGCGTGCGCGTCGCACACTCTTCGAAGGTTTCATGATGGCGCTGGCAGAAAAGACGGGTCGCCGACCCTCGATGGCAGAACGTTCCGCCGATCATGCAATGGACGCGGCAGAGTCTGAACTCACCTTCGGCAAGCCGGCTTTTCAGATCGCATTGATGACCGCACTTTTTGTCGAACGTAATCGCTTTGAAGAAGCCGAAGCCGCGCGACGAGTAATCGAATCAAATTTGCGCGCGCGTGGATTAACCGCACAAAGGCTTTTCTATATTGCCGAGCGTGCCCTGCATCATTTTCAACCGGGCGGCAAGTTATTTCCCGGCCTCGATGAACCCACTCTCTTTCTGGAAGAAGCGCTTCCGTTATTACCGGCCCCTTCCCGCCAGGTATTACCCACAGATGATTCGGTCTGGATCGGTACGCATGCGCGCGATGGACGGGATGTGCATTTTTCATTCACCAAAGGACTCGATCCCGCAGTCCCGCCTCCACCACATGCAACTACTTTGATTCTTGGCGAACCGGGTGCAGGCAAGACCAGCCTATTACGCTGGATCATGTTGCAAAGGTTATTGCAGGGACGCACGGTGATCTCGATTGATCCCGAAGGAGAGAACAACAAACTATGTGAAGCTGTTGGTGGAAGAGTCGTGCCGGCTGGAATTCCCGACGATAAGGAAACCTGCCTAATCCATCCTTTGCAAGGTGAGAACCCTGCAGAGTTATTGTTGGCAACAAGATTTCTTATCGCGGCCCTCGCTGGTGAATCGGTTCTATCTCCCGGCGTGCAAGCAGCATTGCATGAAGCCGTGAAACGACGCTGGGAACGACGACCCGGTCCGATGTCCATCGCGGAATTCGTGGAAACATTGGGAACGATCAACGCACCAGAAGCGGCCATGCCATTGGCATTACTACGACCATTCATGCGCGGTGGATTGTTTGAAGGTTTCTTTGATCGACCCAAAGCTCTTCTCTCTCCCCACTTCCCAGCCGGTCAATGGTGGAACTTCGATCTGTCCTCTTTGCGCGAAGAGAACCGCGCCATTGTACATTCGGTCCTGGCTTGGTTCCTATACCACGCGGTCACGATTGGCAAGCAGCCGATGGACATCTTCATTGATGAGGGTTGGCGCTTATTGAGAAGCGGTCCTTTCACAGATCTGTTGGATGAATTGGGCAGACGCGCACGCAAACGTGGCGTGGGAGTGACTCTCATCACCCATCTGCCTGCCGACCTGATGAAGAATCCCACTTCGCTGAGTCTGGCTTCCACAGCCTTCATTGGTCGGCTTGGACCGGATGAGGCCTTCGCCTTTTATCGATCCCTCGGTGTTCCTGAAAGTGAAGCGCGCAGGAATGCAGAAACCACCTCGCGATTACCACCGCGCGTTTTCCTCGCGGCTCCCTCGGCAGGACGCGGCGCTTTGTTCCCGGTGTTGGTCTCG
This sequence comes from Herpetosiphon sp., assembly GCA_020717985.1. GTDB lineage: Bacteria > Chloroflexota > Anaerolineae > Anaerolineales > Villigracilaceae > Villigracilis. The sequence continues at coordinate 17,750 of DYDH01000062.1, forward strand.
ATCCCACCTGCATGGATTCAATTTTGGAAGCAATTGGGTGCGACGGGAGTCATCCGATGATCTGTATTCATTGTGGTTTTGAATTCGCATCCAGTCCACAGGATTGCCCATTATGTAACGGTCAATGGCAGGGTTGGGAGTTATTGTTTGCCCCTCATGCTCTTGATGATCTGCGCGCACAGGTCATGAGTTGGATCGGACAGTTGCCCTTTCCCTCCGTGGTGGAATGGATCGCCTCGCCAAAGGGGTTACGCGTGCGTTTATATCTTCCGCCCCATGTGGCGGAAGGAGTTGTGCAGGTCTGGGCTGCCATGACGGGACAACATTCACGCTGGCGTGCTTTAGGAACTGTGGATCTTCGAGGCGCTGGCTATGCCTTGCATCCATCCAATCGTTTACCTTCCCTAATCGCTTCTGCAAAGGATAGCGATCCAATGCTGGCCATTGGCAGTCGCTTGATCAGCGCCGCGCGCGAAGGACAGGAAACAAGCCTCAGACTTTGGCTGCTTGGGAATGAAGGTCAGTTACAGGAAAAGCTGCGGGAACTTTCATCTTATTCATATGGCACCGAAGGCGGCGTCGAAAATAAGACCCCGAATTCGTGGGGACTGCATTTGGACTTTCTGCGTGCCGGACTATTCACTGGAATCATCACGGCTGGCATCAGCGGTGGCATCTTATTTGCCGGCTGGTTCAACCCGCTGCCTATCAGCCTGATCGTCATCGCAGGTTGTGCGATTTCTATTGCCTCCGCCTGGGGTATCCGCAGTTGGTTGGAATGGCGCTCGATCCCCAAGGAGATTCTTGAAAAACGAATTCAGGAACCTCTGCTCAAAATTGCGATGACCTTATCGACTCCAATGGATTTACCGCTAATGGCTGGGGAACAATCCTGGAAGCCGCTTACCAATGGTTGGCCTGAAATACGAAAACATGGCTTTCCACTTCCAGCCGGTGAACTGTCTGGACTCATCGCTCCCCTGCAAATGGGGGAAGGCAGCGGACTGTTGGATCGCGTAGTCTGGCAGGAAGTGCCTGCGCCACCACCTTCTCAACCATTATTGGAAGCTGGATTCAAGATCGGGCAGAGTGTGGCAACGGGTGAAATGGTTGGAGTGGACCCGGATGGACATGGACTGGCAACAGGTGGAAGCCGTTCAGGCAAATCATCCTTTGTCTATTCAATGTTGGAACAATTGATCGTGCGTGGGGATGACGCTCCAGGTATTTTTCTGGTGGATCCGCATGTCTCCCTGGCGGATGCCTTCCTCGATGCGATTGCACAGTTGCCGCAAGAAGAACGTCTGAAGGCGATCAAACGCTTGCGGGTCATCACACCGGACCAACCGCAAGTTATTCCATTGAATTTACTGGCTGTACCTGAATTCACCTGGGCGGGCAATGCCATTGTGCAAATTGGCCGGCGCATCTGGGACGACTACTGGGGTCCGCGTATGCAGGCGGCATTGCTTGGATTGTTCCGTATCGCGCATGTCTGGAATCAGAATCATCCAGAGGCTGGGCTTGGACTCCTGCACGTGGTCTTCATGGCTTTCAATAAAACATGGAGACATAAAGCAATGGCCCTGCTGCCTCCTGGTGAACGCATGGGGGCATTGGCTTTGGACGCCTTACTGGGACAAACCGGTGAAGGCGATAAATGGAGTCAGGGCTGGGTTACCGAAGTGATCAGCCCAGTGCTTTCCAAAGTGATGGCACTGGAACTTTCGCCCTGGCTGTTCTCGGCCATGCACCAGGAACGCTTCGTGGACATGAACAAATGGATCGAGGAGCGTGCCTGGATCGTACTGCGATTACCTTCCGGTGAGATGGGTCGTGAAGGCGCACGCTTGACAGCAGGTGTCTTGTATAACGTTTTCGATGCCGCGTATCGCCGCGCGACCCTGGAAAAACCTGTGCCGTTTTATTTCATCGTGGATGAAGCACAGGAGATCGGTTCAGGCATGCGCCTGGAGTCCATGCTGGCGGAGGGCGCCAAGTTCGGCGCGCGCATGTTCGTATTGGCACAGTCTTTATCCATGATGCGCAAGGTCGAAGGTATGGAGCCCGTCGTGCAGGCCATGCTGGCGAATACCTCCACACAGATGTTCTTCTCGCCAGATCCTGAAGATGCCGATTTGATCCGCGCCACACTGAGTTCCACTGTGCGCTATGGAAACATGACTCTTGATCTGCCCTCTTTGCAGTGTTGGTTACGTGCGCGTATTGGTGGTCGTTGGCAGCCACCGACCTTGACTCAGATCAAGCCCTTGCCGCGTGCAGATGGGAGTCGGGTGAAGACATTGATCGAGGAAGTGATCGCTTCTCATCCTGAAGATTATCTGCCCGCCGATGGCTGGCAGGAAAAAGCCTCCAAAGCTTTGGAGGAAATGCTTCCGCCAGCATTATCGAAATTATTGGATGAATTCCTCGCGGTGCGTTTGGAAAACCAGGAAGCAAGGGTTTCGCAGCCCGCGCCACAAGATGACGACCGGAGGCTGGGTTTCTGATGATTGAGATGATTCTGCGTTTTATTTTCTTGTTCTGCGGCGGCACGCTTGGCTGTGCAATTACAGCCTTCGGAGTCTTATATTTTGCCTGGGTCATGTCCCGTAGGGACAATGGATGGGAACGATGAATGATATGCAAGTTCTGATTGAACAAATGGTTTCGGATATATCCAGTCAAGCTGTGCGGTTGGATGAGGTTCGCCTGCATAAGTTTCTGGAATGGTTGAAGTCTCATAGCAGCAAGGTGAAGACTGTGGGACAGGTTCACGTTGAAGTCGCAGTTCATGGTGAAGGAAGCATGGATGATCGTCTCAAAAATGATTTGAAGAGTTGGCTTGGAACTTTATCCATGCCGGGCTTGTTCTGGGAATATCACCTGCTCCTGAATGAGATTGCCTGGTGGCGCGATCTCGATCCGCGCACATTGGCTCGAATCCTGCGATCTGAAGGGAATGATTGATGTGCTCAAACTCCTGATCGGATTTATCGCCGGGTTGTTCGTCGGTTTTCTACTGGGACTTGTGCTTCCGATTGAGTTTTTCTATATCGCCTGCATCATTCTTGTCCTGCTTGCAGTATTGTTTTTCTTCTTCTTTCATTTTGGATTGCGCGATTTTCAGGAATATTAATCTTGCTGGAGTTTGGTATGCAACGAGTGAAAATTGGTTTTATTTCATCTTTACTTTCTGTCATCATCCTGCTGACGGCGGCCTTTACGAATGCCGCTCCGCTATCTGCAATTGCGATGAATGAAGGTCGAACGTATGACCAGGCGCATAACACCGGCTACATTGATTGGAGCGGTTCTGCACAGTATGTAGTTGTCACACATAGAGATGGTTCCTCTCTACCCCCGGAGGAAGGTGGAGCATCTTGTGGTTCAAGTTGTACGGAGTGGGTCACACGGCTTGGCAATGGAGGTGTGGCGAGTGGTGCCTTTGATCGGGATGTTTCCTATTTTGAGGTCATGGTGGAATTTACCCCTGATTCCAGTGTGGGAAGTGCGACACTTCGGGCCTGTTCGGCTGTCAGTACATGGTATTTGTATAACAATGGGGGCAGCCTGCCTGGGTATGTCAGTATGGTATTAACCGTGCCAGCAGGCTGTCGGTCGTGGTCGATCTCAGCTTCTGGCGGTTACGTGGACTTTCGGTCTGTCGATGTAAACTACATCGGACCACCATCCACACCCACTTTTACTTCGACTCCATTACCAACCTATACGCCGACCTTTACACCTACATTTACTCCGACAAACACACCCTCTCCAACGCCAACGCCGTTACCGCCAGTGATCGTTGGACAGGTGGTCTGTGACCTTTGGGGAGATGCCGGCTGGTGCAGAGGGGCCGAGTCTTTGGAATTAACTGCCAGTGATCCCCAGGGATTTGATGTCACGATCAGTGGTGACTTGAATGGGAATCCCTTCACATGCGGAAGCGCCTGCGGTCTTCCCTTGCCGGAAGGAAGGGGAACTGCCAGTTACCTGGTTACTTCGACCAGCGGACGAACAGCGAGTGGATCATCTGCATGGCAGCGGGATAGCACGCCACCAAACCTCAATATTGTTCTTCCGCCGCTGGATGGAAGGAATGGGTGGTATGTCTCGGAAGTGGATGTGTCGGCAACTGCAACAGATGCGATCTCCGGTCTCTATTCATTGTCAGGAAGCACGGATAATGGCACGACTTGGGTTTTATTCCCGATACACCTCACGGATGGAGTTCATCCAGTAGTAGCTCATGCGCAGGATGTCGCTGGAAATGAAGGTTTGGAATCGGAAGCGGTCCACGTGGACACGGTTCCTCCTATCTCACAATTTACATCTCATTCAAATGGAGAGGTGGTGCAGGGAAGTGTACTGTTGACAGGAAGTTTGGAAGATATGACCTCAGGCACAGATGGAGGTGAATTATCTATTGATGGTGGAATCACCTGGCAGGCAGTCTCAATGGGAACGGGTGATACCTGGTCCTTTACCTGGCAATCAAACGAAGTTCCCAATGGCCAATACACATTGCAAATGCGCGGGATGGATCAGGCCGGCAACGTCGGTGATCCAGCTTCCATTACTTTGGTTGTTGATAATGGACCGCCTGCTGTTTCCATTACAGAGCGTTGGTGGATATGGGAAGCTGGTGAGCTAAAGGTCTCCCCGAACCACTTCCCGATTGTCAGTGTCCAAGTGACGATCCGCGACCCGCATAATCGCTGGCCGGCGGTGGTATTGAGTTTTGATCCTGATAAAGGTACTGACTCCTTATCCTGGAATCGGCGCTTTGCTGATGGAACCCTGGCTCCCTCTGGGGAATATCCTGTTGTAGCGGTGGCTTGTGACATTCATGATTTATGTGGTCGCGATACGGGAATCATCATGATCCCAACGATGGCAACCTCGACAGCTACCATAACGCCATCGCCAACTGCAACCATGACACAGACTCCCCACGCTACATCCACGGCGACACAAAAGCCGCCAACACCAACACCAGTGTTGGTCACCCCGTCGCCTGAAAAGCCAGCTCAACCAGTTCGGACCTTATTCCCACTCTGGCAGTTGATTGGCTTGCTGGGCTTGTTCATGGTAATCGCGTCTGCCAGTGTGGTGGATCCCCGCCCTGCGGCTCTTGATCGGCTGAGAGAAACGTTCAAGATGAAATCTGCCCGATCTGAAAACAACTCGCATAAAAACAAACAAGATTA
>DYDH01000296.1 GCA_020717985.1 Herpetosiphon sp.
TAATGATTATGACCACGGGTTGTATTTGCGGCTAACGAGTAGGAAAAGGACCCATCGCCATGTTCCTGCATTGTGTTGCCTGTGGTCCAGGGAGTGTAATCGTCTTTTGTCGCCGACCTAACCTGCACAAAAATAATTACGCTAAATACATCCTCAGGGTTTTCCACTTGCGTGATGATCTTCGTCCTGTTCGGCTGGCAGCTGCCCCAATAAATCTTCTTATCAGAGACCTGAACGGAAAGAAACCCGGGGCCGGGTCTAATGGGAGTTGGCGGCACAATGGGAGTGACCGGGGTAGCCGTGTATTTCCCGATAAAGATCGGAATGGGGATAAAAGTAGCGGTCGGCTGGTTCGGGTCCCACGTCGGGATATGCACGATGGTCGGCGAAGATGTAATGGTGGGAGTAACCGTAACAGTGGGAGTATCCATGGGCGTAAAGGTCACAGTTGCGGTGGCGGTGGGGACAGGCGTATTCGTAGGCGGAAACAATAAATCTTCAAAAGACATGCCCGCACAAGCCTGTACAAAAACCGCCAGCACCATCACAAGATAAAATCTGCGCATTTGCAACCTCGTTGAAGCTATAGTATTACAAAATTTATTCCCCCTATATTTTACAACAACATGACTCCAAATAACCGATTTCACGACCTGATTTTCTGGTATAATCTCACCCCGTGACTGGTCCTGCCCTACGGTTAAGTCTTTGTTAGAGGATAAAGCTGTGGACATGGAGACCTGCAAAGTGCGGCATGTATTTGCCGCCAAAAAAATCTAAAAGAAAGGAAGCACACGTCATGCCGCTTGCAAAAGAAGTTAAGACCAAGGCGATCGAGGATTTTCATCGCCACGACAAGGATACCGGTTCGCCCGAAGTGCAAATCGCCATCCTGACCAACCGCATTTCCCAGCTCACCGAGCATTTGCGAAGCAACAAGCAGGATCAATCCTGCCGCCGCGGTTTGCTCAAAATGGTCGGTCAACGCCGCCGATTGCTCACGTACTTGCGCTCAAGCAACTACCAGAACTATCTGAACGTAACCGAACGATTACAGCTCCGCCGTAAGTAAGTTTGTTAGACCCTAAAGGTCGCGAGACTTTTAGGGTCTTATTTAATCAGTGCGAGAGTGCGTCGCACCCAAACGGGCAGGATTTTCAAATTAATAAAGAGAATCTACTCGAACAAAATTGACTAATTAAGTAAGGAGCGACGCACACGCCCTTGCCCGGAAGCCCGCAGTCAGGAATTGAATAGTGTTGACAAAGTAGTGACAGCTTTAGCCGTCAAAAAAGCGACTGAAGTCGCTACTACAGATTTGCCCCCACTCTTCAGTCCCTGACCCACTGGCGGGAAATAGATGTAAGTCGGCATTAATTCCGACCTACCAACAGGAGACAAAAAAATAATGAAACCCGAATTAAAACGCTATTCAGCCGTCGTTGGCACGCGCACCTTTACCTATGAGACCGGCACATTGGCCGCTCAAGCAGGCGGCGCGGTCACCTTCGGCGTGGAAGACTCAATCGTCTTTGCCGCAGCCACCATGGGCGGCGTGCGCGAAGGGATTGACTTCTTCCCCCTTTCCGTTGACTTTGAAGAACGCATGTATGCCGGCGGAAAGATCCCCGGCTCCTTCTTCCGACGCGAAGGGCGCGCCTCCACAGATTCAATTCTTGTGTCGCGCCTGACAGACCGCCCGCTTCGCCCGCTTTTTGCACATGGGATGCGAAACGAAGTGCAAGTCATTATGTACACATTCTCAGCCGATGGTGTCAACCCGCTTGACATTTTGGCGATCAACGCCGCCTCCGCCGCAGTCATGATCTCAGACATTCCCTGGGCTGGACCTGTGGGCGCGGTGCGAGTTGGACGCGTGAACGGCGAGTTCGTGCTCAACCCAACCTTTGAGGAAATGAACGCATCCGACCTTGACCTGAGAATTGCCGGCACCAAAGATGCGATCCTCATGGTGGAATGCGGCGCGAACGAAATCCCCGAAGATGTGATGGTTGCCGCGCTTGAATTGGGACACCAGTCCATTCAGCCGATCATTGACCTGCAACTCAAGATGCAAGCGGAAATTGGCAAACCCAAGCGCGAAGTGACCCTGACCACCGCAAACGAAGATTTACAAAAGAAAGTATTTGAATCGGTCAACGGCAAGATGAACGAATTGCTTGACAAGCCGTTGAGCAAGGGTGAATTCTACGGCGGCATGGACGAACTGCAAGCCGCTGTTATCGCTGACTTATGTGTCGAAGGCGATGCCAATGCGCCGAAAAAAGATGACGTGAAATCCGCATTCAGTGAAGCTGAGCATAAGATCGTACGCGAAAGGATTTTGAGTATGGGCAAGCGTCCCGATGGCCGCACCCCCACCGAAATCCGCCCGATCTGGTGCGAAGTGGGACTTTCCCCGCGCGCACACGGCACCGGACTTTTCACACGCGGCGAGACACAAGTCCTATCCTTTGCGACACTCGGCACATTGGGTGAAGCGCAGGAACTCGATAATTTATCCCCAGAGAAAAACAAACGTTACATGCACCACTATTCCTTCCCGCCTTTCTCCACGGGCGAAGTCAAAATGCTTCGTGGACAGAGCAGGCGCGAGGTCGGTCATGGTGCGTTGGCTGAACGCGCCCTCGAGCCGGTCATCCCCGCTGAAGAATCCTTCCCGTACGCCATCCGTGTTGTATCCGAAGCGTTGTCCTCCAACGGCTCGACCTCGATGGGTTCGGTCTGCGGCTCGACTTTGGCTTTGATGGACGCGGGCGTACCGATCAAGGCTCCCGTATCCGGCGTGGCCATGGGACTCATCACCGATGAAACCGGACGCTACCAAATTTTGACCGACATCCAGGGAACCGAAGATCACCTCGGTGACATGGATTTCAAAGTGGCTGGCACTGCTGATGGCATCACCGCTTTACAGATGGACATCAAGATCAGCGGACTAAGCACCCAAATGATGAAGGAAGCATTGGCTCAGGCTCACACTGCGCGCATGTCCATCATGGAAAAGATGCTCGAAGCCCTGCCCGAAGCGCGCGCGGAATTGAAACCGCACGCCCCGCGCATCATCACCGTGAAGATCCCGATTGACAAGATCGGCGCGCTGATCGGCCCCGGCGGAAAGAATATCCGCTCTTTGCAGGAAGAGACCCACACCAAGATCGACATTCAGGAAGACGGCACGGTCTATATTGCTTCGACCGACAGCGTTGGCGCGAAGATCGCGCAGGAACGCGTGGAAGGATTGAGCGAGTCTGTAGTGATCGGCAATATCTACACCGGCAAGGTTGTGCGCATCGAAGCCTTTGGTGCATTCGTAAATCTGCTGCCCGGCGTGGATGGACTCGTACACATCTCACAATTGGCAAGCGAACGCGTGAACTCCGTTGAGGATGTCTGCGCGATGGGCGACGAACTGACCGTGATGGTCACAGACATTGACGGACAGGGCAAGATCCGCCTCTCCCGTCAGGCTGTGCTCGAAGGCTGGTCTGCTGAGGAAGCCCGTGAGAAAGACGCCCGCAAGAGCGGACCCCGCCCCAGCGGTGGTCGTAGCGGCGGCGACCGCAATGGTTCTCGCGGTGGTGACCGTGGTGGTCGAAGCGGCGGCGGGGATCGCGGCGGAAATAGAAGGTAGTAGACACGTTATGGTAAACCTCCGAGTTCTTGAAGAACTCGGAGGTTTTTTGTAGGATCGATAACCTATAAGCAGCAGGGTCAAGATTATGAAAGACGCATAAAAAAAATTGTATAATCCTCCTAGAGGTGCAACATGTTAATTGCTTATATTCAAAATGCCATGAAGTTGGCAAGGTATGAAATCCTTGAAGATGGTCAATACTACGGCGAGATTGAAGGATTTCAAGGTGTATGGGCACAGGCAGATCATCTTGAAACCTGCCGCGAAGAATTACAAAGCGCATTGGAAGACTGGCTTGTGCTTGGCTTACGAATGGGACATAAACTTCCTGTCGTGGACGGCAGTCAACTTGTGCCAGCAGAGGCGTAATTTATGCCGCCATTCAAACCAATCAAACGCAAAGATTTGATAAAGGGAGAATTGCGGCTGATCCTGCCAAACCCGCATCAAAACGAAATTAGCAAAGATTTATTGGCGCGTATTTTGCGTCAGGCAAACCTCACGCGCGAAGCATGGGAAAAACTTTAATGGCAAACCTCCGAATTCTCAACAAACTCGGAGGTTTTTTTATTGTCCTATGTAATATTGAATTTGTCCTGTATAATTTTGCAAAGAGGTAAAGAATTCAATAGGCGGAAACAGTACCATGATGATCGCGGGAGGCAGTGTGATATCCACGGTGGGGATCGTTGGAATTTATTTTAACTTTAGATTAGGAGAAAATTCATGTCAACTGTTTCCAACCCAAAAATCTCGTCCCTGCTTCGGTTTCTCACCTTTGTCGAAGTCGTTGTGCTTTTCCTGGCTGGCTGCGGAATGTTCTTTCTGCCGAAAGTGGTAACACCCTTTTGGCCGTGGACAGTGGCTCCCTTTAACGCAAGTTTTCTCGGCGC
>DYDH01000297.1:0-4325 GCA_020717985.1 Herpetosiphon sp.
TGTTCAGCCCCTGCACTTCGACTTCGCTCAGTGCGAAGAAGTTCCGCAAGTTCTGTGGCGGTAATGTCCCAGCCTGCGCCTGCCGAGCCTTCGTCAGCATGGTCATGGCCGGGGACTCCGCAGAATTCTTCGTAGTCAATCAATTCCTTAATGTCGGCATTCGGTCCGCAGACGCGGCACTTTGGATTCTTCTTAAGTTTCACAAAATCAAATGACATATCCAGGGCGTTATAAAGCAATAACTTGCCGATCATTGGTTCGCCGATTCCGAGTAAAACTTTCAGGGCTTCGGTGGCTTGCAGTGTGCCGATGGTTCCAGGCAGCACACCCAACACTCCGCCCTCCGCACACGAAGGGACAAGTCCGGGTGGCGGCGGTTCGGGGAAAAGACAGCGATAGCACGGACCTACCCTCGCATCAAAGACACTCAACTGCCCGTCAAAGCGGAAGATCGAGCCATAGACATTTGGTTTGCCGAGAAAGACGCAGACATCATTCGTAAGATAACGAGTCGGGAAGTTGTCCGTGCCGTCAATGATGACATCGTAATCCTTCGCAATGCGAATGGCGTTCCCAGAGGTAAACGGTTCGTTATAAATGTCAATTTGGATATCGGGATTCAAATCCAATAGTTTAGCGCGCGCGCTCTCAACTTTCAACTTGCCGACTGTGGATGTACCGTGAATCACCTGCCGCTGCAGATTGGATGTATCCACCACATCGAAATCCACCAACCCAATGCGACCAACGCCTGCCGCAGCGAGATACAAAGCCACAGGTGAGCCGAGTCCGCCAGTGCCTATCACCAGCGCGGACGAAGCCTTCAGTTTGCGCTGACCTTCCAGTCCCACTTCGGGAATCAACAGGTGACGCGAGTAACGCAAAATTTCTTCGTGTGAAAGTTCGGGGAGCATTTCAACCTCCTGCGGCAGATACCATCAGGATGACTTTATCTTCATCTTTGAGCGGAGTATCCAGCCCATTCAATTCGCGGATATGCTCGCCGTTGACAAAAATATTAAAGTGACGGCGCAGCTTTCCGCCCGGCTCGAACAAATGCGGCTTGAGCGTTGGATAGCGCGCAACCACGTTATCAATCAACTCCGCAACGGTGTCCCCTGTAACAGGGAACTCGCTCTGGTTATCCACATAAAATTTCATGAGGGCAGGGAAACGAACAACAGGCATGGGGGAAGTATAAATGAGGAAAGATAAATTACCAAGCACTTGCGTACTCGGCAGGTGTGAAGGATTAAAAAAGTCCCGAAGTTTTTCAACTTCGGGACTTTTCACTTATTACTTCTCACCTATTGCCAACTATATTCCGCCCTGCTCTTCCTTCTTCGCTTCCATTTCCTTCTTGTGCGCTTCGATGATTGGTCCTGTGATGTGGGATGGAACTGTGTCGTAATGATCGAATTCCATAGTGAAATACCCTCGTCCGCCGGTGATGGAACGGAGTTGTGTGGTATAGCGCAACATCTCAGCCAAAGGCACAGTTGCCACAACAACCGTATTGCCGTGTTCCGACTCTGTCCCTTGAACGCGTCCGCGGCGGGTGTTAAGGTCGCTCATCACATCGCCCATATTTGCATCGGGAACCGTAACACGGATGATCATGATCGGCTCGAACAAAACGGGGCCCGCATCATGCACTGCCAGCTTGAAGGCTTCGCGTCCCGCAATTTCAAAGGCCAGCGGCTTGGAATCCACTTCATGTTCCTTGCCATCGTAGACAATGACCTTCACATTGCTCATCGGATAGCCCGCGAATGCGCCGCGTTCCATCGTCGCCTTGATGCCTTTTTCGATTGGGGGCAAATAAGACTTGGACAGGTTCATGCCCACGAGTTCATCGGTAAACTCAAAGTCGGCTGTGGGCAAAGGCTCGATGCGCAGATGCACTTCGCCAAATTGACCTGAACCACCGCTCTGCTTCTTATGACGATATTGCGCGGCAGCTTTGCGGGTAATTCCTTCGCGATATGGAACACGCGGTTCGTGTGTATTAAGCCCCACCTGGAACTTGGCTTGCGCGCGATGAAGCGCCACGTCGATGTGCTGGTCGCCCATGCCCTGCAAAACCGTCTCATGTGTAATCGGATCGTTTTGCCAGATGAGGGTCATATCTTCTTCGCACAGTTTCGCGAGTGTCGGCGAAATCTTTGCCGCATCAGCCTGACTCTTGGGAGTGATCGCCACACGATACAGCGCGGCGGGGAATTTCGGTTTTTCAATCGTGAGCGGATGTCCCTTATCACAAAGGGTGTCGCCTGTGGATGTGACCGCCAGTTTGGAAACAGAGGCAATATCGCCGGCATGGATCACTTTTGCCGGGATCGCTTCCTTGCCGCGCTGGAAGTGCAAACCAGACACGCGTTCATCCGCGCCCTTGTTTTGATTCCACATGTGACCATCCGCCTGGATCGAACCAGCATAAATGCGGAAGTAGGTCATCCTGCCTACAAAGGGATCGGCGGTGGTCTTCCAGACATACGCCGCCAGGGGTTCAGTATCCACAGGGCGCAATGTCTCTTCACCAGCCTTGCCTTGAGCAACACGCCTGGGCGCATTCAATGGGGAAGGCATCAAGTCAATGATGTCGTTGAGCAATGCAATCGCGCCGACTTCATGTCCACCCGCAGCACAGAATACGGGGACAAATGCCCCAGCGTAAACCACATCTTCCAGTCCACGCACCATCTCCGCGTCGGTCAGGGAACCGTTCTCGAGGTACTTTTCCATCAACTCGTCTTCACCTTCCGCCGCCGCCTCGACCAATGCGAAGTGAGCCGCCTCCGCCTCTTCTTTCAAGTCCGCAGGAATCTCGGCGGTGGTGTTTCCATCTCCCATATAGGATTTCATGCCGATAATATCCACCACGCCTTTGAAGCCAGCCTTTTCGCCGATCGGCAAATGGACTTTGATGGCGCGCTTGCCATGCGCTTTTACAAATGCTTCTATGGCTTCATAAGTTTCTTCAAAGTTCGCATTGTCGCGATCCATTTTATTAATAACAAAAAAGCGCGGCAGATTAAATTGATCCGCATAGCGCCATGCCAGTTCTGTGCCAACTTCAATACCTGAGACAGCGTCCACTAAAATAACCGCGCCATCAGCGACACTCAAGGCGGATACGATCTCACCCACAAAATCAGTGTAACCTGGCGCGTCTATAACATTTATCTTATGATCGCGATGCTCTATTGGAATAATGCTTGCGTAAATTGAAATTTTACGACGATGTTCCTCATCATCGTAATCTGAAGCCGTTGTCCCATCTTCAACCCTGCCTAAACGGGTTGTAGCCTTTGTCGCGTGCAAAAACGACTCAGCCAACATCGTCTTCCCTGCGCCTCCATGTGAAACCAGCGCAATATTGCGAAGAAACTCGGTGGTATACTCTTTCATGGAAATAGCCTTCCTATATGTAGGATATAAAGCATTATTTTATCTTGTCCCAGGAAAAGACGAGTCCCAAAAGACAAGTTGCCCGATTGTAAAAGAACTCAATTGAATTGTCAAAGCGTGAACGTCACAGACAAAACATGACATTTGCCCACCAGAGGGTTTTTTGATCCCACTCTTCCGAGAATACTCCCTTCTTATAGCTGCGATTGTACTGATAATTGCCGCCGGCTTTATGCTGCTTGCCAACAAGCCAAAAATAAACGACTATCTCGCCTTCGGGGTCATTGTCGCCAGCCTCGTTACCGCCTGGGTGATTCTGCATCCGCGCCAAACACCGCTGATGGATGATGCCAAAGCGGTGCAGGCATTGATCGGCGCTGGCACGCCCGTCCTGCTCGAATTTCAATCCCCCTTCTGAATTGCCTGCACCCAAATGAAGCCCGCCGTTGACGGGCTTGAACAGGAAATTAATAACGAAGTCAGTATTGGAAAAAAAATCCACTTCATCCGCTTGAACATTCAGGAAACTGTCGGAATGGAACTCGCTCCCGTATACGACTTTGAATATACCCCCACCTTTATTTTCTTCGACGCGCAGGGCAACGAAATCTGGCGCACGGTGGGCACATTCGACCCGCAAAAAGTGCGCGGCTCGCTCAAATAAATTGGGCGCTAAGAACCGTCCCGAAGGTTTTGGAAGATGGCAAAATTAGCTCAACCCAACCTCACCGCACTGGCGCGCGGCGCAAGTGTCGGGACGTTCTGTTAAACTACGAGAGACAAATGAATTTCCTGCGCCGCCTTCAATTCAACTTCCTGTATTTCCGCAACCCGCCCTGGGATAGCGGCATCACCCCGCCCGAACTCTTCGAATTCATTCAAACCCACCCTGCCGGTCGCGCCATAGATATTGG
>DYDH01000297.1:4354-4553 GCA_020717985.1 Herpetosiphon sp.
TCGCAAAAACCGGCTGGCAGGTGACAGGTTTCGACTTCGCCCCACGCGCCATTCAAATTGCAAAACGCAAGGCAAAAAAATCCAACATCCAAGCCAATCTATTCACCGACGATGCCGCCCGTATGAAAAAAGTCACAGGTCAATTCGACCTTGCCCTCGACCTGGGGTGTTTTCACAGTTTGGAAAATAAAGCGGATTA
>DYDH01000063.1 GCA_020717985.1 Herpetosiphon sp.
AAGCGGAGTCGTAGGCGCACCCGTGCTCACCGATTTGACGCAAGAGCAGGTACTCGCCATGTTACAACAGCAATCACAACAACTACAGGGGCTGTCAATTTCACCCAATAATTACAATGCCTTTGGAAATCTTGTCAATGAAACAAAAAATTGGTCGAATATCCAGACCATAAAACTGGACAATTCGAGTCAGGCGCAGGTGGTGGTTACGTTTCTCAGCCCGCAAATAATCCAGACTATTTATTACAATGAAGTATCAGGCAGTTACACGCCTGTTACTCCAAATCCACAACCCGTATTGGATGCCATTGCGTTGCGTGATGAGTTGTTATTCTTTGTAACGGTGATCACCACCAACAACAATAACCTTAATACAGCCCCACATAAGATACGAATACCCATTCAGGAAATGGTTCTTGTGAATGCCGAAGACGTGACGTCCCCCCCACTACGCGACGATCACAACCTCACCCAGGAGATCAACTCCTCGTATGCGCCTGTCTTTGGATACCTGACTTATCCAATTGCCATGTTGAACGGCGCCGAATGCAAGTGGATCCTCGACCCGGATTTCAACAAAAAAATCATCATCACTGTACCCAACATTTACGTGGATGGGATTACTGTTGGTTCAGTCACATGGGTGATCCCGTATTCGCCTTTGTTCACACCTGGATCTTCTTCTCCCACCCCATCAGTGACAGTATTTGACACAGCCCAGATGAACAGCTCGCTAACGCCGCCCAGCCCGATGGCATGTCTCTTGATTCCGAATGGATTGCCTGAGAATACGTTCTGGCAAAATTACGCAAGGTTCCTTTGGAAACAGGTTATGCTTGGACATTAATTATTAGGAAGGGAA
Source organism: Herpetosiphon sp. (assembly GCA_020717985.1). Taxonomy (GTDB): domain Bacteria; phylum Chloroflexota; class Anaerolineae; order Anaerolineales; family Villigracilaceae; genus Villigracilis. The sequence continues at coordinate 863 of DYDH01000063.1, forward strand.
TAAAGACAAAGCCCCTGAAGGTCTTACGTCTTTCAGGGGCTTTGTCTTCAACATTTGCTTTCAGGATTTTTTCGCGACCAGAATCCAATCCCACGGATACGGCTCGGCCATCCACTCGGGGACGTTGTCATCTTCCATTTCGATCTTCCAGTCATATTCCATCTTTAGCACATCGAGTACTTCGAGCTGCATTTCATCGCGCGCCAGCACGATCAACTCCTCGCGCAGATAGTGCTTGGTCGGTTCGGTGCCGCGGATGAAAATACCCTGGGCGGTGCGCTTCGGTTGGGTGATGTAGCTGGCGTCCACCAGTTTTTCGGCTTTATGCATTGAACAGCCCTCTTTGCGATACCACTCCGTTTCGCGGAAATAGCTGAAGAGCAGGGACTCCACCGAGGGCACATTCAGGATCAAATGTCCGCCGGGATTCAGGCGGGATGACATGCCGCGCAGGAAATTCATCCGCAGTTCAGGGTCAGGCATCAGCACGGCATTGAGCGAGACGATCACATCCACCATCGGCAGGTGATCCACAGGCAGGGACAGATCCGCCTGTGCGATGTGGACGTTCTTCAAATCCGCACAACGTTTATGAGCGGATTCAAGCAGTTTGTCCGAGAAATCATAGCCATAGACGCTACGGAATTTTTCCGAAAGGTAGGGGAGCATCTTGCCGGGTCCACAGCCAAAATCAGCCACGTCCTTGTTGGGCGAGGCAAAGCGCTTTACCTGTTGACCGATCATCTTTGAGCGTCCGTAGGTGAAAGCGTCAATCACGTGTTCGTCATATTCGTGCGCAAATTGATTCCAATAATTTACATCCATATTCTGTATCCTCCTTTTGGGGATCGTTATGTTTTCTCCATCTTACATCTTGATTCGGGAAACGGCAAGATTAACGGCTTGATTGGCATAATTTTGGGATTAGGAAAAGCCCCTGAGAGTTGAAAAACTTTCAGGGGCTTTATGTTCAGACGGGTGCGACGCACTTGCGGTGTGGCTTAATACTCTCCCGCGAACCTCTCATGCGCCCACATAAATTCCTGGCTTCAGAAAGATTCATCTCAATGGGTTATACTGTCCATTCGCTGAAAAAATTTTGAAATCGCGAATTTATTTTACCGCTATATATGGCGGTATATCTTTGAAGTCTGCCGTATATGGCGGTATCGTTTTTGGCATTTGGAACGCTCACAGAAATCCCGCAAAAAACGCGACGGCTTTTAGCAATTTTGAGCAAGTTTGGCGATAAAAACCTGCTTTTTGGCCGAAATTCGAGAAAGTCGTTTTAATTTCAGCGAATGGACAGGTTATATGTTTGATATTCGATTTTGTTTTTGCTGGATAGGACAATGTTAATAAAACTCATCCCCGAGGGAAAAGCATCCGCTCGGGGATGAGTTGGAATGAATGGATTACCCCTGCCTGCTATTCAACTTTATTGTTATAAAACGTAAGGGTATGGTCGCCACCCTGGCTCAAATTGAATTGTCCTTCATATTTCTGTCCGCCTACCCAGGCAACATAGACATACCAGCCGGATGGCACGTTGACCTTCATTGACCCGCTAACCGGATATTCCCTGATCACATTGATGCCATCCCTGGTTGTACCCTGCAATGAAACATAAATATCGCCACTGGACTTGTTGACCAATCTAACCGCCCCGGATGGCGTTCCCGCCGGAACCGAGCCATACGAAAGCGGAACAGGCGCCTCGGTGGGAGTCGGCGCAATGGGCATCCAGGTTGGATATAGGGGCGACCCGTTTGAGGTCGGCACATAAATGACCTGCCCGACGTATAAAATATTTATATCCACGATACCCGGATTGGCAGCCCACAGTTGATATACGCTGATCCCATAACGGCTGGCAATGTTTGAGAATGAGTCGCCAACCTGAACAATATATATGCCGTTGTTACCGGGCTGGGGATTGTTATCACCAGGCTGAGGATAATTATAGTAGTTGTAGGTATTATAGTAGTTGTAAACGCCCCCGTTCGGAATGCTGGTGACTGGAATAGGGGTGACTGGAACAGGGGTGCCGGGCAGGATATAGTTACTACCGGGGACCATCAGGGTCTGACCCGCATACAGGGTCGCGCTGATACCGGGGTTGGCCATGGTAATGGCAGACACTGAGGTGCCGCACTTTGCCGCGATCGAGTCGAGCGTTTCGCCCTGCTCTACGATGTAAGTGCCGCCGCAGACGCCGCCAGCCATTGCGCTGAACGGAGTCCAAAGGAACGCCAGCAGGAGCAATGCAAGAACCGAAAGTTGAACAAAAGTTTTACGAGACATTATGCACCTCTTTGGAGTAAAGAATAAAATTCCTTGACCAATGATATGACGAAAAAAGACAAAATACAACCATCAAAAATGATATGAGCGTCCCATCTGTTTTAACTTTCTTATGGATATATTTTACCCGCAATGGACTGCGACAGCGGGTAAATTGCGATGTTCATATCGGGAGCTTCATAGATACATTGCCTCCATGCGGAGAATCGAATAGACTTGGATAAACCATTCAAGGAGAAATTCATGTCTCGAATTGACCCGATTGAGTATGACCAGACAACCGGCAACTTGCGCGCCGTTTACGATCAGGGACTTGTCCAATATAAGCGCATGACCAACATGAAGCGTACGATGCTGCATTCACTTCCCACCTATCATGCCCTGGTGGAGTGGTATCCGTTATTCGATGCCATTCAATCTTTTCTGGGTGAGCGGCTCGCCATTATTTTCTCGCACGCCATTTCGGTCGAAAGTGACTGTCTGCTCTGCACGGTATTTATGCGGCGTGTTCTGATCGACTGGGGCGAAGACCCAAACCAGTTGAACCTGGATGAAAAAGGCGAAACGCTCGTGGAATTCGGCCGGGCCATTTCACGTCAGGGAAGCCGCGTCTCCAATGAACTTTACAGGAAAGTAGCGGGGTATTTCAACACCGAGCAAATTGTGGCGTTGACGGGTTTTGCCTGCCTCATGATCGCAACCAACATCTTCAATAATGTGCTTGAAGTGGAATTGGATGAATATCTGTATGACTACCGCGAAGACCGGTCAGGGCAGAAAAAATAGACCTCTTACATAAGTATTTTTTCATCCACTAATCTTCGCTAAACTGCGCGAAATGTTCAAAAAAATTAGCGGATAAAGTTTTTCGTGAAAACCAGCCCGCTACTTTTGCAAGAGGTCAAATGATGAAAATCCGCCCCCAAAGGACTTGGTGTCCGTTAGGGGCGGATTGTTTGGTTATTTTTTCTTCATCGGCAAATTTACGCCGCAATAAGGACAGTCTGCCGATTGCGGACCCGTCCATTTGACTTCATGTCCGCGGATCGGTCCGCCACAATTGGGGCAGGTTGTAGGCAGAAACTCAAGGCGCTGATCGGAATGTAAAGCAGCCGGGGTGGCTGATGCCGCCGCAGGCATGACCCGTTCGGTCTTTTCAACCGCATCTGGCACATACTGTCTTATCAGTGTTTCAGCGATGCCGCTGACAGCGAGCAGTACCAGAATACCCGGCCACCACCAGCCCTTCCAGAACAGGATCGCCAGCCCGATCAACCATATCCCCCCATGGATGGAACGCCAGGTGTCTGTCAACTTTGGCTTTTCTTCATGGTTGTCTTTGCTCATCATGAATCTCCCTTGAACTAAAAATGATGGAATGATTTTTATAACTATACACCATTTTTCTTTGGAGAAGTTTTATCAAAATCCCTTGGCGTGAGATTCCGCCCGCTGATCCACGCGCCAACCATGGTTGCGGTGAGCGAAAGCAAAAAACTCAGCAGGACGGCTGTTTCAAATCTTCCCCGGGTGAGAACATCAAGAACCAGTACATGAAAAGCGGCCACACCTGTCCGAAATGAATCGGGAATGAAAAGTCCCAACCCGCCGCCGAGTAGCGCGCCAAAGAACATTCCCGTATAGGCTCCAATGCTCACGCCGCCCGTACGGCCAGCCGTTCGCACGGTAAGCGCGCCTGTCAGTGCGCCGGTCAACGCGCCAAACACTGCCCCGGCAATTGCGCCAAACTGAATTCCGTTCCAACTGGCGCTCAAAGCGCCGGTCGCGATCCCAAGGACTGCGCCAAATCCCATGCCGAGGACTGCGCCAAAAACACTGCTCTTCAAATAAAGTTGTTTGTTTTCCAACATCGTTTCTCTTTTCTTTTAAGGTTAGGGCTTGCTCTTATTTTACCGGCATATTCCATTTTCTCCGTTCACCAAAATATGGGCGCAAAGGAATGCGGAGTAAAATAGCACCCATACATCTCGTTTCATACGAATGGCCTTTATGCGGGAAGATACTTTGCTTCAACAGGCAATGTCAGCGGTGCGTGCCGGGCATGATTTGACGGCGCGCGATATTTTTTTGGAAATTGTCGAGATCAATCCGCGTAATGAAACCGCCTGGATGTGGCTCACAGGTCTGCTGGATGACCCTGATGATTGCATCTACGCCTGCCAGCAGGTGTTGGAAATTAACCCCGCCAATGCCGATGTGGGTCAATATCTCGATCAACTGTTGGTCGAAAGGAAGAAGCGGCAGGAGGTGGAACGGCTCCGCATCGAAGGACAGGTGAGTCAGGCGCATGAATTGGTCAAGGCAAGGAAACGCGGCGAGGCTTTGGACCTTGTCCGCTCGCTGACTCAGACTGGCGAAGTCAATGCGGATGTATGGGGTCTTCTGGCAGACCTGACACCTGATATGGACGAACGCCTGCCCGCACTCGAGAAATTACTGGCGCTCACACCGGGAGATGTCAATGCCCGTCAGCAGTTCGAACGCTTGCAGCATTTCAAAAACAATCCACTGGATTTGGCGGCGATGTATGAAGAGCAGGGAAATATCGAAAAGGCGATTGAAACATATGGCATTGCCGCGCTGAAATCCACGTCCAGAAGTGAGCAGAACAATATTTACTGGAAAACGGTCAGGCTTGAAAATCTGCGACAGGAAAAGATCGCGCATATTTCTCCGGCTGTTTCGATTGCGCGTCTCACAGCGGGACCGCCGCTTTTATACTTTATGATGTTGCTGGTACATGTGGGATTGAATCCCATCGCGAATCCTGCGCCCCTGCCGTGGTTCGGATTCTTCTGGGTGCTTCTTGGCGGATTCATGATTGCGCTCGCATCCGTCCGCTCCCATCATCGTCTGTGGTCGTTGATCTTCAAGGATGTTGGTTCAGGCGGCACACCGGTCTCCCGCTTTTTCATGGCCGCCGCGGGTTGGATATTGGTGATCCTGCCGTTTGCGGTTTTGTTCCTGATCGCTTTCGGGCGCTTGAAGGCTTTCTTATATTTCTCGTAATCACGGTGACTTATGCTGCCCATCAACGATACCGAGCCCAATCGTTACAGCGTCTTCCCCTACATGACCATTGCATTGATCGTGATCAATACCGTGATTCAAATATGGGAATTTACACTGCCCAGGGATGCGCTCCACGGCGTGATCTGGACCTTCGGGTCAACGCCAAGCCTGCTCTGGGCAAGGCAGGGTGCGGGGATCATTTCCACGATCACATCCATGTTTTTGCACGGCGGAATTGACCATCTGCTTGGCAACATGCTTTTTCTGTGGGTTTTCGGCCGCCGCGTGGAAGATGCCTGTGGTCCATGGCGATACCTGTTCTTTTATCTTTTGGCGGGCACCACTTCAGACCTGATGACAGCGCTTGCCCTGCCGCGAATGGAAATCCCGGGCATCGGGGCGAGCGGAGCCATCTTTGGAGTTGTTGGCGCTTATTTTGTGCTTTTCCCCAGCGGACACATTCGCACCTTGTGGTTTATTTCTTTCATCCCAGCCTGGCCAAAAATCCGCGCATTCTGGTTTGTGCTGTATTACCTGCTCATCCAAATCCCGCCGGCGATTGATAGTTACCTGAACGGCGTGCAATACGGCACCGGATATTGGGCGCATCTTGGCGGCTTTTTCGCCTGTATTTTCATCCCTTTATTTTTGCGACCAGAAGCTTTTGCGCGTTACCTGAGCGATGTGCCTGTGTAACTGGCGCATTCAACCATACCCAAAGCCCTCTCCAATTACCCTAAATAGGGATAAAATCTATCCAATATAAACGGACTTTTTATCAAGGAGCGTATCATGGCAGAACCAATGTATTTCCAATGGCAAAATGAAGTATTGTGCAAGACCATTTATCCCATGCGCGAACCAAAATTGCGCGACTTCCTCTTCTATTACATGGAGATCGATCTTTGGAAGCAATACAAGGATAAGGACATTGCGACCCTCACGGCGGATGTGGATGCATACACAAAAGCGCAGGAAGCGGCTGCAATTACGGCTTACAAAGCCTATTCCGCGTTGCGCAATTATTTTTTGCTCAATGATGTCCGCGGATATTATCTAAAATTCAAACCCGTGGATGAAGCCGAACTGACAGAGATCAACAAATTCCACGCGATGTTCATTGAAAGCTGGCCCAAAGATATCCGCGGCGAAAAAAGCTATGTGGAAGGACTGATCCAATATTGGGTCAACCACCGTAACATGCACAGGGATTGGGTTAAGACTCGCAAACGCCGCCTTGAAAACATGGCTCCCGAACATCCCAAGAAAGCGCCTGAAACACAAGAACTTGAAGTGAGGGAAAATTCCACGCTGACAATGGCTGAGCAGGAACTCGATCAACTGCGCGCCTTCCTCGCCACCTACGACAAGATCGAACAACGCAAACTGGCATGGTTCAAACTTTCAAAGGGTGACCCAAACTACCAGCCATCTGAAGCGGAATTCCTTGTTCAGTACAAGCCCGAAAGTCCTGTCACGGTCAGGGATATTGTTTTGTGGAAGTCCGAAGAGTACAAGGCGTCCCTCGAAAAAAAGAATCAATATGAACTGCTTGAAGAAGCATATCAACGTTTTAAGAAAGAGCCAAAACGATTCCCGTCCTGGTTTCAATACATGGTCGTCCATTTTTCGGGGATGCGCTACGCCAGCGCCCACGGCTCATGGGCCGACCCCAAAGATTTGATTATTCGACTCGGCGCGGCAGAATTGGATAAGACCACCAAGAACTTGGACGATGCCGCCATAGATAGACTCTGCGCCGAAAAAGTCGCCGCCTACGAAACCGGAAAAGGGTCAAACGTCCCCGGGCTGGCTCGCGCCGCCGAAAAAGAGTGGAAAGACAAAGCCGCCATGCACATGCTGAGCGTGAAAGCCAACGGGCCCAAAACCCGCCGCGCCGGCATTTCCGCATTGCTGACCGAGGAAGCCAATTACGACGTCCGCACGCTTTCCACCGAGGACGCGCTCAAGAAACTCGAAGCCATGAAAGATAAATTCCCCGTATGGGCATGGAAAGAGATCGTCAAGCTCACGCCCTTGCGCGTCAAATATGTGACCGACCCGAACTGGGAAAAATTGACACCCGAAGAGGAAGCTGCGCGTGGTTCACAGCAATCCAACGACATCCGCACGATCATGGATGCCTGGGAAAATTATGACTCATCCGCATGGCGCGATGAGCACGGACGCACCCACGAGTTGATCGTCTCCCGTGCAGTCTGCAACGAAACCGCCGAACACTGCCAGCACATCCGTGGAAATTTGCCTCCCGGCGGTCTAACTCCCAAACCGAAATGGTATTCCACCCATGAAGCCGAAAATAAATTACCCGGAGAGCCGCGTCCGTTTTACACCAAGCCCACCTCCGAAAAAGATTATGTCCCCGGCGCAAGCATTTTCTGGCTTAGATTTGTGGATAGCCAGCCAAATGACTGGCAGATCGCCAAAGCCGTGAAGACAAAATCTGGTGTGGGTCTGCTTCCCAATCCCAGCGCGCCTGACAAAAAGAAAAAACCAGACCCCAAATCCAAGTCTGCAACCACGCCGTGGGTTTATCAACCGGGAGATACAGTCACGCGCACACGCACCTTCGAAAACCCTGATACAAAAGCAATAATCCAGCAAAAGCAATGGCTTAGATGGATCCACGAAGCGACTGTTGCCGAAATCGCTGAGACAGCCGATGGGATGACGGTCATCACCTACGAAACCGCCCTGCCCGACGGTGATAAAGGCACATCCGCAGTTGGCGTTTTCAAAATGCCGCTGGAGTGGCACCTCTCCGACGGTCCCGAGGACACATACAACCGTTCCTTTGTCGGCTATGTCCCCGAAGGACAAGTCCCCATGGAACACCTGAAAACGATGTTGGATTGGAACAGGATATTGCGTAAAAAAATTGGGTAAAAAAAGGGCGACCGCAAGGGTCGCCCTTTTTTTTTACGCGCTTCGGGTTTAGTGGTGAAAACTCGATTTACCACAGAGTAATCATGAAAGGGTTTCACCCCGAAGGATGAAAAACGCAGGTCACGTTTGTAACGTGACGCCCACAACATTGGTTCGTCATGCTGCAAGCATGACCTACGAAGCCTATTTTCAAATCAGAGCACTGAGGTTTTTAAAGATTTTTCTCTATGGACTTCGTGTTTTGAATAATAGCATTTGTTCATCTGTTTATCCGTTTTGCGCGCAGCCATCCGTTCCCGAATCCGCTTGCGCTGAACCTTGTATAGTTTTCATCCTTCGGAGTGAACTTCGTTCATGAATACATTGCGGTAAAAAATGGATGACCCACGTAATACCAAATAGCCATATTTTTATTACGAACAGCCTTGCAGGTGGGTATAATAACTTTACGAGGTGAAATATGGCTTTCGAAAAAAATCCTGAATTTAGGGATGGGGGAATCAAATCACGGCAATCCTGGCGTGAGTGGCTCACGAAAAACGAGCGCGCGTTATTTGCAGTGACCGGTATTTTGCTCGTGATTGTTCTGGTCTTGTCGGTGCGCGTGTTGGGTGGTTCATTATTTTTGGGCGAACCCGGTGGACTGGATGGATGCATCGTCAACGCGGCGGGCGAACCAATAATGGGCACTGCACAGGTAGATGCGTCCCGTCGCCCCACCTCCGCTGACGGTTGTTTCTATTTCGCAGAATTATCTCCCGGTAAACATGAATTGACCATCAAGGCTTCGGGCGGATATGTCACCATACAAAGTGTTGAAATTATTTCAGGTCAGGCTTTTGGGCTTGGAACAATCACCCTGCCATGAGCGGAGGAAAAAGATGAATATTCGCACCGAACACGGGCAATCCAAAATTGAATATGCTTTGATCATTTCATTGGTGGCGGTCGCGGCCATTATTGCATTGACCTTTCTTGCGCCGCAGATAAAAGGACTATTTAATACTGCCTCTGGATTCAACTCTGTCACCGCTGAAGAGGGCACTGAGACTCCCACAACAGATGAAATCATTGCAGATTTTCAAGCGCGCATCCTGGCCTATTACCAGAAAAACGGACGCTGGCCGCGCACGTTCAGTCCATACAACTTTACCGATATTGGTTTAAATCCCGATGATTGGAACAGGCCGGTCAATGGACTGTACTTTAGTCCGCATGGCAGTGAAGTAGGCATCGCCAACCGTAAGAATGACAATATCCAAGTGTACGTCAATGACCTGAACGGCAGGACACTTAAACTTTACGATGGCTGGGGCATCTGGTGTCCGGTAAACAAGCCAACCTGTTATTATCACACGGTGGCGCCGGGCAACGAAGTGGATATCGGCACCATCAGGGCGGTTGAAGAATAGCAGGGGCAGATTTTGCATTTGCCCATATTCCGCTCCTGCGCATTACGGACTGCCGAAATCCACAGCAATGTAATCTCCATATGAGCCATTGGAAAAATAAGCATAACCCACTCCAAGCTCGGAGGTTCTCGGATTCAAGATTGCGTCGTGATGGATTTGGTCGCTCATCCACCAACTCATCGCCGCCTGCGGGCCACCGCCTCCGTAGATAATTTCCTCCGAATACGAACCTGAGTATCCGGAAGCATGGATGCGTGAAGATGATGAAGAACCATCCGAGCCTGTGTGGCTGATCATGTTGTTGCAAGCCATATCTGCGGCGTGACCTTGCGCCGAGGCGGCGAGTTGTGCGTTGACATTCAATGCAGACAGTCCAGCGTTTGCTCGTTCCGCATTAATTAATGACGCGATCTGGTTGACATAACCGGCATTCTGACTGTAGTTGCAGTTTGCGCCTCCGCCTATGGGTGCGCTTCCTGATTGCGTGGGGCTGGCTCCCGAAGAAGTAGTGGGGACAATGGCGCTGCCACCGACAACAACCTTTACCCAAAATGTTTTTTCGACACCGATCGGAACGATCTTGTCGGCTGAATTATGTAATGTGAAATACCCCGCGTATGTCCCGTTCGCTGCGGGAGCAGTCAAATCCACAGAGACGAGCGCCTTCTCATTTGGAACAGTAACAGCTATCGGCGCGGAAAGAGGCGCTCCCATTTGGTCGCCTGCCGCAAACACCAGCGTGTAATTTGTCCACGGGCATGTGCCTGTATTTTGAAATTCCCATGTCTTTGTAAATTTCTCGTTCGCCCTTACTTGTGTGTTGTCTTGAATGGTCACGTCACGCAAAAGCACAGCGCCATCATTGCAATTCGGCGGTGAGGTAATCGCAATTGTGGGGGTGATGACCACCTCCGGGGTTGGAACCAGCGTGGCTGGCACGAAGGATTGCTTTGTCGGCGGCAGGGTTGCGGTTACAAAGTCTGGCGCCGCGGTGACAGCCAAATTCGAATCAACCGCCACGGATACGCAGGATGTCAAAATTAATGCACTTATGAGAATCAGCTTTTTGAACATGGAACTCCGGAAGCGTAAAAAAGTAAACAGGTACACACGTGGACAGGTGAAGATACTTGAATAAGGGGAAACGGAACATGCACCCCGTATCCACCTTTCCTAAAACATCATCATCTGCCCCGTGGATTTTTCAACAGGGTCGCTGGCGATCTGCTCTTCAAATGTTTCGCGCGTCAGAATCGAGACATCGAGCAGGGTGCGCAATAAGCGATATTTCACCAGCGTATGCTTTTTCAACTTCGCCGCGAGCGATGGGTCGCGTTCCTTCTTATAGGCGGCGAGTGCGGCGCGTCCGCCAGGGATGACGATAATGGTGTCTGGAGCAGAATCCTGCAATGCACGCCCGAGCAATGCGGAGGCCAGCACATTGAACGTCCGCATCGGTTTGCCACGCTGTGTGTCTTCCCAGTGCAGGAGTTTATCCTGTTTGCGCGTGTTGTATCCCAATCTTTTTCCAATGGCTTCGATCAACGCGCGAATATTATCCAGCTCTTTCCGCCGCATGGATGCGACATCTTCCGCGCGCAATTTCCATTGCCCCAATTCTCTTTCTGCGTACGAATTCAAAATGGCATAGATCAAGCCTTTGGACGGCGTGAGCAAACCCGTGAAGCGCGGATACAGATCATCTTCGATTTCAAGGTAGATCGCTTTTTGATTCTTCTGCAAATAAGTGACAATCGCCACCTCCACCCGGTCTGCAAGTGATTCGCCCTCACGAAAGAGTGTCGGGGCAATCGAAGAGACCAATCCCCACAAGCCTGTATCCACGCCTTCCCCTGTGGAATAATGAATGAAGCTTTCATCATCCTTCAATGTGGATTCAATTAAGGCATTGACCTTGCGTAAAGCCTCGTCAAATTCCTGTCCGGTTTTTTTGAGCGTACCTGCTTCGGCGAGAGCGATCAACCCCGCTGTATGCAGGTGCAAATAAGGAGCGGGTTCGCCGCGCGAAATTAAAAAATCATGGGCGGCTTTACGAATAACTTCATGGCTTTGTTCATGGCGCATTTTATCTATTTGCGCCGCGTCAGTTTTTGTTGCGTTCTTCCATAGGACTTGCACAGGGTCGTGTTCGGTTCGCAATGCCACGCTCTGCAATGATAATGCCGCCGCGCTTGCGGCTGTAAAAGCGGATGTAAGAAAGGCTGGTTCTGGTTCGGGAAGCAAGGCGAAAAATGGCACGCCCTCTGGCAGCAAATCACCCAAGTGACCAAATGCCGAATGCAAGGCAGTTGCATTCCATGCCCAATCGTATCGGCGGCGGCGCAGCGCAACCTTGTACGGCTCCACCGCATCCTTGCCCCACAGCCAACCCGACCACAGCGCGGAAAGCGTCCAAAAGGCCTGATTTGGACGCGGTACCGAACCAATGACCGCCGCAATCGGTATCTCTTTTTTGACGACCTGCGCGAGGTCTTTCAAGCGGCCTTCATAGATGAGGATACCGCCGCTCTCTGGAATCCGGGCGGGCCACGCTTCACACGTGACTGTTGAGCCTGTCTCTGTCCACATGCTTAATCCACGCTCAAGCTCCATCCACACATTATGCTCGCGAAACTGACTCGGCGTGATCAACTGTTTCGGCCGCGGGCGTTCGGCAGGGTGCGCCCAAAGCGTATTGCCCGCATCACATGCAATAAGGATTAACGCGGCCAGCGCACGCTTTCGTTCTGTGGAGAGGTTCAAACTATCAAGCCGGTTGATAATGGTTGTGAGCACATAAAGCGGCCGCGGCAAATAATGTTGAATGGCTTCCTCGGCATAAAACCGATCTTCATCATTTAATGCAACAACCTTTTCAAAGGCGCGTGAACGATGCAGGGAGTCTGTTTCGGCGATCTTCCTTGCGCGGTCAATATCTTCTTCTGTAGCCGCGTGTTCACCAGAATCGCCGCAATGCGCGCATTCATAAATGCGCGCATAGGGCGCGTCATCTCCTTTGCGCCATAAAAAGGCTTGGGCGTAAATTTGCTGATTGCATTTTTCACATGTAGTGAGATACAGGGATTGCAGGTGGACTGCGAGTCTTTCGTCCCCTTTTTTTACTGCACCCAGGTCGGCAAGCGCGGCTGTGAATTCAGACTGCGCGGGCGGGTTGGCAAACATCTCCAGCAGAAAGCGCGTGACGGGATTGTTCGCGGTGACCAGCACGCGATTGCCGCTGCGTGCGGCCTCCAGAACCAGCCGCGGGGAGAATCCGAATGGGTCCAGCGCCCAGGCTGAGGGTCGGTTGAGTTGCGAGAGCCAGGCAGAGATCACTCCCTCTTCAAGCGCGGGTAAAAATCGCGAGAGCGGTCCCAGGTCAGCGGGTTTCAATCCAGGGATGTAAGGTTGTGAATCCATCTTGGGTTAAGTATACATCTCCCCTGTAAAAAACGTTTGCAACTTATTTTTCCAGCGGGTCTGAGAGCGCTTTGCGCGGCGTCGAGTTCATATCAATTTCAATTGCAGACAGCAGGATTTGAATCCCCAAAATAACGGAAAGAGTCGGAAGCATGACTGTGCCGGTGGGAGCGGGGATGCGTTGACTCGCATATTCAACCCACTTGACGCCGCCAAATAATCCGCCAAACAATAAGAGCGGGATGCCGAACATCAAATACAAAGACATCATGGAGAAATCGTAAATATAATATTTTAATAAAATGCGCTGTAAAAAGGTGGTGAATAATTTAAACGGGAATTCAAATAGTGCGCGTCGAATGGAAAGGTTCGATATCTCATTCCCGTAGCGCGCGGGGATCGGAATATCCACGACCAGCGCACCAAGCAGGTATAAATTAGCAAGCATGGATGTCTCGAAGAAATAACGTTTGTCAATGCGTTCAAACGATAACTGCGTGAGCAGTTCGGCGCGGATGGCGAAGAAGCCATTGGTGGGGTCAAAGATGCTCCAATACCCCGTTGCAGCTTTGGTCAGGAAACTCAATCCAAGGTTGCCTACGCGGCGGATGAAAGGCATTTGTTGCAGTGAGTGAAAATCGCGGAAGCGGTTGCCTTTAACGTAGTCGGCTTTACCCTGGATTAAAGGAGTGATAAGCGCGGGGATATGGGCTGGGTCCATTTGTCCGTCACCATCCAGCTTGATCACGATCTGCGCGCCGAGTTCAAGCGCCTTGCGGAAACCGGAGATCATCGCTCCGCCCACGCCCTGGTTTTCCGAGTGGCTAATCAGGGTGATGCGTGTATCCTCTTTTGCCGCCGCAGTGATCAGTTCCGCGCTTGAATCAGGCGACGCATCTTCCACAACGATAATGTGTTTTATGTAGACGGGCAACCCGTACAGAACAGGTTGAATATCGCGTTCCACGTCATAGGCTGGGATGACGACTGCGATGTTGAATTCTGTAAAATTCATGGAAATGATTGTACTCGAAAAGGTGATAGAATCGGCGAAAGGAAAAAATTATGGCATCCGGGGAACAAATTCTCATTGTTGAAAGCGATCCAGATATTGCCGATTTGATCGGAAGGCAGTCGTTGCAGCCGCTTGGTTACCAGGTGACCGTGGTGGGCGACGTTGCTTCTGCGATCAAATTTGCGATTCAGACCACCCCCAGCTTGATCCTCGCCAATTTATATTTTTTTCCGGGCTTGAGCGGAAAAGACCTGCTTGCCGCGTTAAACTCACAGGGCATTAAATCACCTGTGATCGTGATCGCTGAAAAGGGACAGGAAGCCGGCGCCATTCAAGCCTTCCGTCTTGGCGCATCTGATGTGATCTTTTGGCCTGTTCGAGACGTGGAAGTGGTTTCCATTGTTGAGCGTTCCCTGCGCCAGACGCAGGAAACACGCGAACGTCAAAAATTAGACCGCCAATTGAAATCAACGAATGACGAGTTGCAGCACAAAGTGCGCGACCTGACCACAATCCTTTCCACGGCAAAGGCGGTGGTTTCCATCACAGACCAGCGTGTGTTGTTTGACCTTATTCTTGAAAGCGCCCTGCAGGTAGCCGACGCAAATATTTGCTGGTTGATGCTGCGCGATGAGCGCAGTAAAGCCTATTTGCTTCGCGCACAGCATAATATGCCTGAATCCTGGGCCAAGAAAATGAATCAGCCATTGGATGACGGCATCAGTTCGCTTGTGGCGCTTTCGGGGGAGAGTTTGGTCATGAGCGGCCTGCCATTACAAAAACTAAAGGTATCCGCCCTGGGGAAGTCAATTGGTGTGATCCCGATCAAGATTCAAAGTGAAGTGATCGGGTTATTAATCGTTGTGCGCAAGACTGATGGAGAGATCACCCGGGACGCGCAAACCCTGCTTGAGGCAATGGCAGATTTTGCCTCCATCTCATTGGTAAATGCGCGTTTATTCCATGCCCTGGAAAAAAATGTTGAAAACGCGCGCACAGGAGAAAAATACCGCCATGCCGCACTTGAATCAGTACGCGCTTCGATCCGCGATGAGTTACAGGCGGCTAGTTATCCGCTTAATTTTGTGTTGACAGAGATGCCCGGTGCGCTTAATTCTGAACAACGACAGGCGCTCGAATCAGTACAAGTTGCATTGCAGCGTCTTGCGCGTTCTTCTGAAAAGACCGTTGTCCCAAAACAATAAGCGGGTAATAATAAAGTTAACCGTATGACGAAACAAGACCTGATCTTACTCGCATTAAATCCATCCCCGATTTTGGATTTAATGGAACGGGCTTTGTATGCGGCTGGGTTTGGCGTGGCGATTGCGCATGACCGGTCAGGGTTGGATAGGTCTACACAGGAAGCCATTCCGGCATTGTTAATTATTGCCGAGAAGTTTGACGGGCAGGATGGCTTTTCTGTTTCATCGGAAATTCTGGAACGTTTCCCCACTCTACCAATCATTTTATATGCAGATACTGACACAACCGGTCTTGCCAAGTCTGTGATCAAGATGGGATTGAGCGGCTATCTTTACCCTCCGCTTAAGATGTCTGATATTGTTGATGAAGTTCAAAGGAGTCTTACGCGAGCCAGAAAATTGGGAGATTGGCTGCGCCGTGAAGTAAAACGCACAACCTCATCGCTTGCCGAAAAAGCCGATTTCTCCGAGGCTGAACGGCTCAAACTGGAAGCAGTCATCGCGAATATTCAGGATGGCGTAATTGTGATGGACAAGGATAAAAATATCATACTTGTCAACTACGCTGTGAATGATATTTTCAACCTGGATGGCAACGAGATCGTAGGCAGAGCGCTTGCAGAGGTAATTAAGAATGCAGATTTGACGGCTTTGTTGGTTCGCGCCAACGAAGGCCCATTGAAATATCATGAGATCAATTTTGACGATGGACGTGTGTTTAATGCGCAATATACGCCCATCCCCCAGATCGGCGCGGCTGTGACCATGCAGGATATTTCCTATCTCAAGGAACTTGACCGCCTGAAGAGTGATTTTATTCATACGGTTTCACATGACTTGCGTTCCCCCTTGACTGCAATTCTGGGTTACACGGAATTGATTGAGCGCACAGGGCCACTTAACCCAAATCAGCAGGAGTTTTTACGCCGATTGCAGGGCAGTATTCACCACATTACCACGTTGGTTAATGACCTGCTTGACCTGGGCCGCCTTGAGGCGGGTTTTGACACACGCCGTGAAATTATCCGGCTTGAGAATATTTTGAAATATTCGCTGGATATGTTCGAGTCTCAAGTAAAGAAAAAAAATATAAAGCTTGTTGTGAACGTTGTCGAAAACCT
Organism: Herpetosiphon sp.; assembly: GCA_020717985.1. Classification (GTDB taxonomy): domain Bacteria; phylum Chloroflexota; class Anaerolineae; order Anaerolineales; family Villigracilaceae; genus Villigracilis. Next base: position 17,280 of record DYDH01000063.1, read on the forward strand.
GAAGACCTTACGCGCAAATCCCATTCGTATCCGCCAAATGCTGGATAATTTGATTGGGAATGCAATCAAATATACATCCGCAGGAGGGGCAGTGTATGTAAGCGTGTCCATGCAGGGGGATCAGGTCATTCTTAAGGTGGAAGACACCGGTCCGGGTATTCCGTCCGAAGAACAGGGACGCGTGTTCGAGAAATTTTACCGAGCAACAAATGCCCTTGAGGGGGTGGAAGGATCCGGCTTGGGACTGGCGATTGTCAAATCCATTGTGGATAGCCATCAAGGCCGCGTATGGGTGGAATCAACCCTTGGGAAAGGCTCTTCTTTTATTGTGCTTCTCCCCACACAAGAATAGGAAAAAATAACTTCGGTTATACGGCGGTCAAACCGGACTGCACGACAAATTGAATACCTGTTTAAAAATGCCGCCGCCGTGTAAAAACACGGCGGCGGCTTTCGCCAAAGGAGGAGACAGGAGGAGTATTACGGAGGTGTCAATTGTTGTCTCCATCTTTATAATAGCCCACTTCCATTATTTTAACCACCGCTAAATGTCACAAATAGTTGTGATAATATTCACAAACATTTCATGAGCCGTCTATAAAAAAACGTGATTGTGAAATGGCCTCTTTTATGTTTGCGTATGACTGAATACTGAGCTTTGAGTCTGAATTTCCAGTGATCATCTTCGATACCCTTTGGTCCTTTTGATAAAGGCATAACACGGGCTTCCTGATATTCAAGGCGAAGCCGATCTCATACCCCACCCCATGGGAAGGCACGCTGACTTCCGCGATGAGCACGTCACAATTCTTTATCCAATTTACATCGCGTTCGTAGACATCCTGCGGCGTGAGGTCGTATTCATTTTGCATTACATCTGATTGAGCCAAATGGGATGTGGGAATCTCGTGTCCATCCGCTGTGAGCGCGGCAACGATCTCCTGATAAACAACTTCAAATTCACGTCCGCCGGTAATGGAACATGCAAAATAAATGTTCATTTGTTTTTATTCGGCAGACGTGAGAGGATCGAGTCATTGCGTTTTTGTCGCGGTGCGGAGGGAGTTACGCCTGAGCGCATGCTTTCCAATTCGTTGCTGCACTTCATCCAATCATCAACCAGGATCACAAAATGCGGGCTTTTGTCCTTGAAGAAGAGCGGCGACAGGAACAAGCGCAGGGCAGATTGAGACATGGGGTAACTATTCAATTCGATCACAAGCACGGTCATTTTTGCCAGGGGACGAATGATCTCCGCCCGCCAGTTTGAAACGCTTTGCGGCGGGAATAACACACCCATGTTTGCCGAAGATGCGCGTCGAAATCTTTTATATGAAATATTCAAGCGTAAAAATGGCGTCACCAGGCGGAGATGGTCGCTGAATGGCTGAACGTATGCGCTCTTGCGCAGGATCAACAATAAAATCCCAAGAAATATATTAAGTCCGCCGACGCTGGTTAGTGCGATCCAGCGCCAATCTTCATATCCCCAACTACGGACAGCCCAGGATAAAGCAAGCAAGGCAAGCCCCAGCGTGAAGACCGCTGGCCACCAGCGATCCATCATGTGGGTGTAAACAACAAGCGGATAACGACGACCACCTTTTGCCATGATTATTCACCCGCTTCTTTCCGCCCGTTTAGCTGTTCGCTGTTTAATTGATCGCTCAACCGGCTGATGGCTTGGGTGAGATGCTCCCCGCGCAGGCTAAAGGTTATGTCTCCGCGTGTCTTTTCGATGATGCCGCGTGCAAGGTCTGTTTGACGGCGCAGTCCATTGGTGATGGCGTCGGGATAATCCATGGTGACCATGACGGAATAGATATCATCCATAATGCCAAGCAGGCGTTCAACTTCCGGAGAGTACCCATGACGCAGGATATCCAAACTGCGGCGGCGCAGTTCACCGACGACCTCCGCCAACCCGTTGAGATATGTCGAGGGTTCAACGACCAACTCTTCGGGAGTCAGAAGCGGTTCATTCCGTATCAAAGCGCAGGTGACATTCGCTTCCACAAATTCCTTTAGCGCATCCTGTGTATATCCCGCATAAAAAAGGTCAGGGTACGATGCCAGCGAGTTGCGCAAAGTGTCAGCCAGTTGACGGGCTTCCTGCAAGTGCCCGTTCATTACATCCGCTTCATCACGATGCACAGCGCGGATGGCAAGCGAACAGGCGCGTGTTAATTGACGCGCCTGCGCAAGAGCAAGGTCACGCGCCGAGGTACGCGCGTCAAAAGTTTTTCGTATACGATCTGTGATCTGTTCAAGTTTGTGCATGTTGGCTAGGGTTCTTTGGGTGGTTCGGGCGGCTGTTGAAATGGGCGGAACAGATTGTCTGCCAGCGTTGAATTGGTGGGCAGGTTGATCTCGCCGAAGGCGGTTTCATAACGCGCAATATTTTCAGTGAGGGCTCTCACCAATAATTTTGCGCTGAGCGGAGTCATCACCACACGTGAGCGGATCTTGGCTCTTAACTCGCCGGGCAGCAGGTGGGCAAAATCTATGACGATGTCAGCGGGGGAGTGGGCAATGCGCGCGAGGTTGGCGTATACGATCTCAAGATCGGCGGGAAGCTCAAGAATGGGACCTGTGGGTTTTGGGGGCATTTGGGGAGTGGTCATGGAAGCATCCATAATGTGTGAACGGCCAATAAATTAGAGGCTTCGAAAGTTTTTTAGGACTCCCGAAGCCTTGGGCATTCTTGTGCAACTAGAATGGGATATCATCCTCAGGAGGGAGTTCAACCATTCCCATGCCGCCACCGCCTGAAACGGGACCGCCTTCAGTTTCTCCGCGAGAGGATAGGAATTGAACCGTGGAAGCGGTGATCTCAAACGAGGCGCCGGCTGTTCCATCCTGTTTCGTCCAGATACGCGGACCGCCAGTGGTTTTATCGGGCGTCAGTCTTCCTTCAACAAGTACTTTGGAGCCTTTTTTCACATACTGATTGCAGTTTTCCGCAGTCTTGCCCCACGTGGAAATGCGGAACCAGATTGTTTCTTCAACCTTCTCGCCATTCGCGCCAGTGTACTTGCGGTTGGTCGCTACAGAAAAGGATGTAACGGCCTGTCCCGATGGCGTGTAACGCATTTCGGGATCTTTGCCTACATTGCCGACAACTATAATTGTGTGAAACATGTGATCTTCTCCTTGGGGTTAAGGTACCCGTCGAATCACGACGGGGGAAATTAAACAATTTGTATTGTACCCGTGCTTGCTTGATTTGTTAACAATCCGCTTACGCAAAACGTTCCGAAGGTTTCCTTGAAAAAACTTGTTTACCGAATCAAACCTCCGGAATTACAGAGTGCTACAATATCGCATACCATCGAGAAAAAAGGCCGCAAGATATTCAACGGTAGTGGGTCAATATTAGTGACGCATAACCAGTAGTGGCGACTTTAGTCGCTTTTGTACCGTAAAAACACGACTAAAGTCGTTACTACGCAAATCCATCACTTATTCGGAAGAATGAAAAATGTCCAACGATGAAATTGATATAACACGCGTTGAAAGATCGAAAGAGTCAGCCAGAACCGCTTATGACAGGTTAAGCAGATGGTATGACCTTCTGGCGGGCAGCAGCGAGAAAAAGTTCGCGGATATTGGACTTCAAAAACTTGGTGTAAAAGCCGGTGAGAAAATCCTTGAGATCGGATTTGGCACAGGCGGCAGTCTTGTCTTTCTGGTTCAGCTTGCGGGAACAACGGGTAAAGTATATGGCGTGGACTTGTCACCTGGCATGTTTCGAGTTGCGCAAAGCAAGTTAAAGAAGAATGGAATGTTAAGCAGGGTGGAACTTCAATGTGCTGATGCCGTGCATCTTCCCTATCCCGAAAATTCCTTTGACGCTGTTTTTATGAGCTTTGTACTGGAGTTGTTCGATACGCCCGAACTGCCATTGGTATTGCGCGAATGCAAGCGAGTTTTGCGGGATGATGGTCGCATTTGCGTGGTTTCACTCTCGAAACAGAAAAAATTATCCGTAAGACTGTATGAATGGTTTCACATGCGCTTCCCTGCCTATGTGGATTGCCGTCCGATCTTTGTCAGGGAAACGCTTGAGCAGGCGGGTTTTCAAATTATGGATTCAATACAAATGGTCATGTGGGGGTTGCCTGTGAATATTATCGTTGCTCAAAAATCCAAAGTGCCATAATTGGTTTGGAAGACATGGTTACCCAAGCGGGGCATGATCGGGTTTGCGCGATTCCGAATAAAAACGAGCCGACGTGCGTATATATTCTAGAAAGGCAACAACAGGAAAGGAATGTCCGGCGTGGTCATCGGTTTTGAAGTGAATGAAGCAGAGCTTGTCATCAAGGCGCAAGGCGGCGACCGAAACGCTTTCAGCGAATTGGTCAGCATCCATGCCCAGGGTGTGTTGAACGTCATCTTCCGCATGTGCGGCAACGCGCAGGTCGCAGAAGATGCCGCCCAGGAGACATTCATCCGCGCCTGGTCGCATTTGGGTTCCTTTCACGCGGATTCGTCCCTGCGCAACTGGCTGTACCGCATCGCACTCAACACCGCAACGGATATGTTGCGCAAAGAGAAACGCATCCTGCCCGGGGACGTTGACGATTTTCAACTTGCCGACCCGCAGCCTGGTCCCGAAGGAATCTACTTGCAGGAAGAGCGGACTGCGCTGGTGCAGGCGGCGATCCAGTCCCTGCCGGATGCAAGCCGCGCGGTCCTGGTGCTGAAAGAGTACGAGGGACTTTCCTACCGCGAGATTGCGGACGCCCTCGATATCCCAATCGGCACAGTCATGTCGCGTTTGAATTATGCGCGGCGTGTATTGAAGGAAAAACTGGAAGGACAGAGGATCGTGTTGATGGAGGCTGAACATGTCTAACCACGTAACAGAATGGTTGAACGCTTATCTGGATGATGAACTAAAAAACGGACGGCTTGATCAGGTGGAGAAGCACCTTGCCGAATGCAAGCAGTGTCAAGCGGAGTTGGAGTCTTTGCAGAATGTATCCAGCCTGCTGCATGAAGTGCCCGCGCCCGAATTTATATCGTCAGAGAGAATCGCTTCCCAGGTTAATCTCCGCCTTCCGCACGAACAGCCCCGTGCGACGAAACGCAAAGCGCAGGAAATGGGCTGGTGGATGATACCAGTCAGCCTGCTCCTGCTCTGGGTTCTGATCGGCACTTCCGAAGTGGTCAGCGGAGTGGTCTCGACCGCGGACAGGCTTGGCATTTTGAGTCTGGGCGATGCTCCAACCTGGCTGGCAACTGGTTCATCCAGTGGAGCTGTTTGGTCGGGAAGGCTCGAAGAATTCGGACTCCTGAGTGGGGACAGCCTGCAATGGGCTGAACTGACAGAGTCTTTTACGAGAAATAAATTGCCTCAGATCGTCTTGCAGGCGGCGATTGCCCTGCTGTATCTGAGTTGGATTGCGATCTGGTGGGTGCGGCAGAAGCGTCAGGAGCACGGCCAACTCCTCGAAGGCTGAACCAGCCCACAGTCAAATTTGAACGAATAACTATCTAAAGAGGTAAAAATGGATCCTATTAAAATCTTAAAACGTGCATGGCATATCCTTTGGAGTTA
>DYDH01000064.1:0-12636 GCA_020717985.1 Herpetosiphon sp.
ATGGCTTCCCAAATCCGTTCAAAAATGTCCCGGCGTGATTTTCTAAAACTTGGCGGTACGCTCGCGGCATCTTCACTGGTTGCCGCTTCTTGTGCGCCAAAGCAGACGCCAACCGCCCTAGCATCGCAGAATGAACCGCAAATTCCGCAAGCGATTCCGCCGCAGGCAATGGATGTGACCGCGCCGCTGGCGGTGATCGCATTGAACCGCATGGGCTTTGGTCCACGCCCTGGAGATTTTGAAAACTTCAACTCACTCGGCACCACAGACGAGGAACGTCTGCGGGCATACGTTGACCAGCAGCTTAATCCTGATTCAATTGACGACAGCGAATTTGAGTCACGCTACACTGCGGCAGGCTTTGAAACCTTGCATAAAACGCTCGAACAACTTTACGCCGATCACATTGCCAGCAACCCATACGACTCCAACGACGACGCATATTGGGAATGGTACAGCAAGCCCACCTATGAACTGGTGGATGCAACATTCTTGCGCGCAGTCTACAGCCGCAAACAATTGGTGGAAGTCCTCACTGATTTTTGGCATAATCATTTCAACATATTTTTCTGGCAGGATGATGGCGTGCCGCTGTTGGTCTCCTACAATCGCGACGTGTTACGCAAGCACATGTTCGGTAATTTCAGGCAGATGCTTGAAGCGGTCGCACAGCATCCGTCCATGTTGTATTATCTAAATCAAAATAATAGTTCCGATGCAGGTCCAAATGAAAATTTCGCGCGCGAGTTATTTGAACTGCACACTCTCGGCGCAGAAAACTATCTGGGGGTGCGCGACCCAAATTCGGTCGAGAAAGATGCGAGCGGAATTTCAATCGGCTACGTGGATAACGATGTCTATGAAGCGGCGCGTTGTCTAACGGGCTGGCGCATTGACGATGACCTCGGCGATTGGGAAGACGATGTCGAAAAAACTGGCAATTTCATTTACTACAAACCCTGGCATGATCGCTTCAACAAACTAATATTGGGACGTTATATCCCTGCCGATCAAGAGGATTTAAAAGATGGGCGCGACGTGTTGGACTTGCTGGCTTTTCATCCAGGCACAGCGCGTCACATCGCCCGAAAACTTGCCCGCCGATTAATCAGCGATTCGCCATCTGACGCAATAGTGCAATCCGCCGCTGATACGTTCCTTGCTTACAAGGATGCGCCCGATCAACTCAAGCGCGTGGTTGAAACCATTTTATTGTCGCCAGAATTCAGCCAGACATTTGGCGCGAAGATCAAGCGTCCGCTTGAAGCTGTAATTTCGACAATGCGCGCGCTCAATGCTGATTTCACCAAAGCCCCCAGCGGCATTCCGTGGATGCTCAGCTTAATGGGACAAGCGCTCTTTGAACGGCGTTCGCCAGACGGCTATGCAGATGTAAAAGAAGTCTGGGCGAACTCGATGTCCATTTTGTATCGCTGGAATTTTGCGGTGGGTATCGCCGAAAACTGGCTCGACGACGACGATCAGGGACGCACGATCCGCACCGATGTATATTCGCAAACGCCCGCCGACCTGCGCACCGCCGAAAGCCTCGCCGACTTCTGGATCAACCGCCTGCTTGGGCGTACCATGTCTGACAGTGACCGCGCCGCGACCATCGCAGTGATGGCACAGGATTACGGCGCGCAAGATCCGCTGCCCGATGACCATGTGAAATATGTTCTGCCCGCAATGGTCGAAGTGATTCTCATGAGCCCCGATTTTCAATGGAAATAAAGATGCCTAAGTTAAATAACCCCCGCAGACAATTTTTACAAGGCTGTTCGTATGCCATTGCTTCAATGGCTGGCGCACGTCTCACCAATTTATCTTTTGCACAGGACAATAATTTATCGGACACATTGGTCGTTGTATTTTTACGCGGCGGCTGGGATGCACTGAACGTTGTCCCGCCGCTTCAAGGCGATGACCGCGGCTTCTACGAAAAAGCCCGACCCAACTTGCGCATCACCGATTTACTGCCACTCAACGACCAGTTTGGATTACACCCCGCGCTCGCTCCACTACATGATCTGTACAAGTCCGGCAAAATGGGCATTGTCCACGCTGTGGGTTTGGATCATGATACCCGCAGTCACTTTGACGCGCAGGAGTTTATCGAACTTGGCACGCCTGGTTCAAAGAACACAACCTCAGGCTGGATTACCCGTCACTTGCAGGCAACAGGCGTTTCATCCATTTTGCCAGTTGTTTCAACTTCGGGTCAGCCCACATCCCTGCTGAATTTTGTTCCAACTGTTAGCGTGAATTCCCCGTCCGATTTTTCTCAATGGGGCAATGACCTGGTCGGGTCACAGCAAAATGCGCTGCGTCAAATGTATCAAGGCGGCAGTCTTCTGCATCAGGCGGGTGCGCGCACTTTGGATGCTTTGAATATCATCAGCCCGTTAGTCGAAAAGGAATATCAGCCGTCCAACGGCGCGACCTACAACGACGATGAACTGGGTCGGCAGTTGAAGACCATCGCGCAAATGATCAAACTGGATGCGGGTCTGCGTGTTGCCGCCGTGGACTTTGGCGGCTGGGACACACACGAATATGAAACCGATGGCAATGGCGGATACATCGGCGACTTGCTCAACCAACTCTCTGCTGGACTTGCCAATCTTTACCTTGATTTGGATTCGGGCTACACCAACCGTTTATCTGTGGTGGTCATCAGTGAGTTTGGGCGGCGCCTCGTGCAGAATGAATCCTACGGCACGGATCACGGTCACGGCTCGGTCATGTTGACCCTCGGCGGCAACGTCAACGGCGGACAAGTCTTCGGCTCATGGCCAGGTTTGCATAATGACCAACTCTACGACCATGCCGACCTTGCCGTCACCACAGATTATCGTCAGGTATTAAGTGAACTGCTCAGCAAACGGCTTGGAAATACGAATATAGAAAATGTTTTCCCCGGCTTTTCAAGCAAATATAACCCACTGGGTATTTATCGATAAAAACATAATAAGCCCTGAATTTAATTTGGACGCAGATGAACGCTGATTTCTGCTGATAAAAAAGCAGGGATCAGCGTTTTCTGCGTTTTTCGGCGTCCCATTTATCTCTTAAAAACAAACTCACCCACGAAAGACTAATTCCGGGGTGAGCCATGTTACTTTTACTCTGCCACAGTCCAACGATCACGTCCTTTATGTTTGGCGTCATACATGGCATTGTCTGCGCGGTTGAGCAGGGTATCCCATGTATCCACGCCAGGTTGAAATTGCGCCACACCAATGCTGATGGTGACGCTCAGAACATGATTGTTCGCCCGCACGCTGGTCTCGCGCACATATTTGCACAAGCGCCCGGCTTGCTCGGCAGCCTCAGCGGATTCTGTGTTGGGTAACAAAATCAGGAATTCTTCGCCGCCGTAACGCCCTGCAAGGTCGGAATGACGAATATGATCACGCAATTGATAGGCAACATTTCTTAATACTTCATCCCCCACAAGATGTCCGTAGGTATCATTTACTTTCTTGAAAAGATCCACATCCACCACTGAGATGGAAAATGGGGTGTTATAACGCTCGGCACGCAAAACCTCATCCTGAAGTTCCCTGACGATCATGCGGCGATTGGGAAGAAAGGTCAACGCATCCACGTTGGAGAGTTCTTTTGCCTGGGTTAATATCCCCTCCACTTCAGTCTGCTTGTTGCGGGCGATCTTTTTGGCAGATTCGCTTTCCGCCTGGAACATTTTTGCCCGCCTGTTTAAATGGTGAATGATCCCCTGCAACGATGAGTCAGTGTCGAACCGTTCAGCAATAAAAAGAACACAGCCATTGGCAAGCGGAATTAGGACGCAATCACAAAATATGGTCTTTGCTTCCTCGTCAATGCCAAGCTCAATCACAAACCGATCCCGCCTGGCACTGTCCAGCATATTATGGATTTTAGCTTTTTCTTTTTGCGCAAAGCAATCCTGTAGATTTACCGCAAGCGGACAATTCGCCTTGTAGGATGCGAATGCGCGATTCCATGAAATCAAAGCGCCATCGCGTTCCACAAGCGCAATCATCGCGCGGACATGCTCAAGTATTTCTCCCGCATCGTTTGTTGATATTAAATCCGCCAATTGTTTCATGGTTTCAATTTCAGTCCTTTCGCTGTGTCCCTGCCATGTATATGAAAATATTTACCGTGGGCCTTTTCTGCCAAATTGACGTTCCAACGCATCCACAGACAAATGGACCATTGTCGGTCTGCCATGCGGACAAGTCCGCGGAGAGTTGCAGGCTTCGAGGTCATTCAACAAGGCGCGTTGTTCTTCGGTTGTCAGAGTCTGTCCGCCTTTGACCGCCAGCCGCTTGCAGACTCGCGCCGCAAGTTTCGCTTCGACTTCCGCTTGCAGCGGCGCTTCATTCTCTTCAAAATCCTCAACCAAAGCCCTCAGCGCGGACGATGGGTCACCACCTGCGAATAAGACAGGCATGGCGCGTACCTGAAATGTGTTCGTGCCAAACTCTTCCACTTCAAAACCAAAGCGATTCAGGAATGGCAATTGTGAGGTCAGCATCTTTGCAGATTGCGGCGGAAGAGTCACCACCTCAGGCGAAAGCAAAGCCTGTGACGGAATGCTTTTCTTATCATGTTGCGCCATCAACTTTTCAAACAGTACGCGTTCATGCGCCGCATGTTGGTCTATCAAATACAAACCATCAGGACCCTCGGCGACGATGTAGGTTGAACCGATTTGACCGATGAGGCGGAGAAGGGGAACGGGAGCGAAAGTTTCTGAGGGATGAGAGGCTGAGTAATTTGTAACGAGAAATGAGGAAGAACTTGGAACCTCGTTACTAGTTACTTGTCCCTCGTAACTCGTACCTTGTACCTCATTACTTGCTTCCCCCGCCATCGTCCAATCAATTCCAATCTCCCTTCTTTCCGTTGAAGCAGGTCTTGCTCCACCCCACAATTGCGGTGAGACAGATGCCACAGGTGTGTATGCCAGCAATGCCTTGCGTGACGATCTTTGCACAAAACTAAATATCCTATCCTGACTCCGAAAGCGGACTTCGGCTTTCGTGGGATGTACATTTACATCCACATCCTCGGGCGCGATCTCTAAAAACAAAGCGGTGAGCGGATAGCGTCCCACCATCAGCAGGGTGTGATATGCCTGCAATAGGGCAGTGGTCAACGAAAATTCCTGCACCCAGCGACCATTGACGAAGAAGGTGATTTCTTTGCGATTTGAGCGTGTCAGCGAAGTGGGGCTGATGAAGCCAGTCAATGACAATCCTTCTTCCTGTGCCATCACTTCGAGCATTTGTTTCGCAACATCCACACCGTATAAGGCGGCGAGAATTGCGCGCCTGTCACCGTCGCCCGCGGTTTGCAAAGTGGATTGCTTGCCATCTGTCACTTTGAAACGCACATTCGGATACGCCAGCGCGTAGCGTGTGACCAATGCATCAATTGCGCGTCGTTCGGTCACATCGGTTTTCAAGAATTTCAAACGCGCGGGTACGTTATAAAATAAATTTTCCACGCGCAGAACGGTGCCGACGGGCGCGCCAACTTTTTCCACTTTTCCTGAAATGCCGCCATCAACTTTTAATCGCGCGCCTTCTTTTGCGGAACTTACGCGCGAGGTGATGGTCATGTTTGAAACTGAACCGATCGAAGCCAATGCTTCGCCTCGGAAGCCCAATGTCGAGATGTGGAACAAGTCATCGGACTGAACCAGCTTCGAGGTCGCATGACGCGCGGCGGCCAACTCTAACTCGTCAGCTGCGATCCCATGCCCATCGTCCGCCACTTCGATCAAAGCCCGCCCCGCATCGGCAATCGCAATGGAGATATTTTTCGCGCCAGCATCCAGCGCATTTTCAGTCAACTCTTTAACAACAGATGCGGGGCGCTCGACAACTTCACCTGCCGCAATTTGCGAAGAGACTTCGGAGGATAAAAGACGAATAGGCATTGGCAGATTATAATCTCCCAATGCGATTCACCACCATTTTTTTCGATCTCGATGACACGCTGTATCCGTCCAATGCGGGGCTGTGGCTGGGCATTAAAAACCGCATGAACGATTACATGCGCGAGCGCATGAACATTCCCGCCGATGAAATTCCAAAATTGCGCGAAAAATATTACCTGCAATATGGCACAACCTTGCACGGCTTGCAGAAACACCATCAAATTGATGTGGATGATTACCTGGCGTATGTGCATGACCTGCCCCTCGGCAATTACCTGACCCCAGACTCGGTCCAACGCTCGGTCATCGCTTCACTGCCGACCCGCAACCTGATCTTTACCAACGCGGACATTCACCACGCTGAAAGAGTCCTCGCCACCCTCAACCTGCGTGATCTTTTCTCCGCCATCGTGGATGTGAATACCATCGCCCCATATTGCAAGCCGATGCCTGAATCGTTTGGCATTGCCATGAAGGTCGCAGGCGAAACTGATCCATCACTTTGTGTAATGATCGATGACCTGCCGCGTACCACGCGCGCCGCAAAGTCAGAGGGGTTGTTCAGCGTTTTATTCGGCGGGACAGCCGCGAACGGCGACGCGAACGCCAGTTTTTCAAATTGGAATGAGTTGCATGGAATTTTGGAGTCCGCCGCTTAGCAGTTCGTAGGTCAGGCTTTCAGCCTGGCATTTTTAGAACAGACAGGCTTTGGCGGGTTGCAAACCCGCCCTACGGAGGTATCTCATGGAAAACAATAAGGCTGTGATCGGCGCGCTTCTTTTTATCATCATGGTTGTCGGCGCGAACTTTGTTATGTATGCCATTGCGCGCGGCGCGGCGAATTCAAAGCAAAAGGGTTTTTGGGAAACCATCGGCAAGTCTTTGAATACATCCGTGAAGAAGGATGATTCAATGGATGAACTTCACCAACAATTGGAAGAATTGAAAAAGGATGGGAAAGAATAGGGTGCGATGATGTAGGGGCGGAGCAATGCTCCGCCCCTACGCCCCACATCGGATATGCCGTTCTTACACAAATCGTACAAAAAATTCAGCAAACATTAATCCCGGAATGGTATCTTCTTTTATGTTCTGCTGAAAATTGGAGGTAGTTTTGAATAAAACATTAAAGTATATTTTTGTTATGCTTGTCATCATTGTGGTCGCGCTCGGATCATTTGCGGGCGGCTTTGTCACAGGACATATGTTGCCGATTTCCGGCATCCCCGGCTTGCCTGAGCCGATCACGCTTGCTCCTCCCACCACATCCCCCGAGCAGCAATCATCCACACCCTCGGAATTTCAGGCGCTCTTCTCGCCATTCTGGGAAGCATGGAACCTCGTCCACGAAAACTATGTGGAACAACCCGTGGACGATGTGGCGCTTATGCGCGGCGCGATTGACGGCATGATGAACGCCCTCGGCGACGAACACTCATCCTACATGAATCCCAAGGATTTTGCGGATGCCAACTCGAGCCTTGCCGGTGAATATGAAGGAATTGGCGCGTTTGTGGATACCACCGCCGACTACCTGACCATTACCAGCCCAATCCCCGGATCTCCCGCTGAACGTGTCGGTCTATTGCCCGGTGACAAGGTCGTCGCCATTGACGGCGTGGATATGACCGGCATAGACGCGGAAGTGGCGCGCACCAAGGTGCTTGGACCCGCCAACACAACGGTTCATTTGACGATTTTTCGTGAAGGCGAAGAAAAGATGCTTGAATTCGATGTGATACGTGAAAAGATCACCATGAAATCATCTTCGGGCAAAATGCTCGAAAATGACATTGCCTATATTCAGGTCACCACCTTCGGCGAAAAAACCACGCCCGAATTGCTCGCCACACTGACAGAACTGATGGCGAAAAATCCAAAAGGCATCGTCCTTGACCTGCGCAACAACGGCGGCGGATATTTGCAGACCGCCGTGGAGGTCGCTTCACAATTCATGGGCGATGGCGTTGTGCTTTACGAACAATATGGCGATGACACCCGCGCCACTTACGATGTCCAGCCGGGCGGTTTGGCAACCGATACGAAAATCCCCATGGTGGTGCTCATTAACGAAGGCTCCGCATCCGCTTCCGAGATCGTGGCTGGCGCATTGCAGGACACGGGACGCGCCAAACTGGTCGGTGCAACTTCCTATGGAAAAGGCTCTGTTCAAAACTGGATTCCGCTCAGCGGAGATAATGGCGCGGTACGCATCACCATCGCCAAGTGGCTTACGCCGAACGAAAACACCATCCACAAGATCGGGCTTACACCGGATGTGTCCGCGGAACGAACCGAGGAAGATTACAAAGCCAATCGTGATCCGCAACTGGATGCGGCTGTACAAACGTTGCTTGCAGAACTCAACGGGACGCCAATCCCGACCTCTGTACCAACAGCCATTCCGGCGCCATAGTTTTCGAGTACTTGAAATATTACAAGGAGACATCCCATGTTTTTCAGTCCAACCTATCTCATCTACATGATCCCCGCCTTCATTTTGATGGCGCTCACGTCCTGGTATGTCAAAGCGGCATATAACAAATGGAGCCGCGTGCAAGCCTCCAGCCGACTGACAGGCGCGCAAGCCGCGCAGAGATTAATGTCCACGGGCGGTATGTATGGCGTGCAAATTCAAAGCGTGGCCGGCAACCTGACCGATCACTATGATCCGCGCAACAAGACTCTATATCTTTCCCAGGGTGTTGCAAACGTCGCGTCTGTCGCATCGCTTGCCATTGCGGCGCATGAACTCGGTCACGCCATGCAGGATGCGGAAGATTACTTCCCGCTGCGCTTCCGCTCTGCGCTGGTGCCGATGGTTAATATTGGCTCGAACCTCGGCTGGATATTAATTGCGATCGGCTTATTCCTGAATTTCACGCAACTTGCCTGGCTGGGCGTGATCGTCTTCGCTGGCGGAGCGGTCTTCGCCCTCGCCACCCTGCCTGTGGAATTTAACGCATCGGCCCGCGCCAAGGAATTGCTCGTGCAAACAGGCATCATCCAGACCGACGAGGAAAGGCGCGGAGTAAACGCCGTACTCAATGCCGCCGCGCTGACTTATGTTGCGGGTCTGGTGACTGCCATTATGCAGCTGTTGTATTATGTTTCACTCGTCAGCGGCAGAAGCAGGGATTAGGGTTTGTAAAAATATAAGCCCCCTCACTTGCTAATGGATGATGTCGTTGCGAGGGCGCCTTTGCTCTTCGCCCGAAGCAATCTCCATGCGACAGGAGGTCGCTTCGTCGGGGAAGCCAACCCCCTCCTCGCAACGACATTTGTACGGTAGAGAATTAATAATTCACACCAGAGAGCAGGCGCAAGTCTGCTCTTTTTGGAAGTGTATAATCATTCAATGAAAAAATTATTTGTCATCCTTGTTCTTTTTCTGGGTATTGCCGTGGTAGCGATCAGTTTCAGCGAACTTGAAACGATCATGTCCACCCTGCGAAAAGCACATCTGACATTTTTCATCCTTGCCATCCTGGTGCAGTTGATATGGTTTCTCACAACTGCGCGTATGTACCAATCCATTTTTCATTTACTGGGCGTGCATGAATCTGTGCTGACGTTGAGCCGAATTGCCACAGCGGCGAATTTTATCAATGTGGTCGCACCCACTGCGGGCGTGGGTGGAATCGCGCTCTTCGCGTCCGAAGCGCGCAGGCGCGGACATCCCCCTGGAAAAGTGACCGTTGCCGCCGCCCTGTTCCTCCTGCTCGATCAAGCCGCGTTTTTGGTTATATTGACATTGGGGTTGATCGTGCTTTTCCGCCGCAACGACCTGGATGCGAGCGAGATTTCCGCCTCACTCATCATGTTCGGCATTGCCATTTCCTATGCCTTCGTTTTATATCTTGGTTACCGATCGGAGGAAAAACTTGGCAACCTGTTGGCGAAAACAGCGCGGGGGATCAATCGCATTGTAAATTTTTTCCGCAAAGGTGAATACTTAAGCGAAGTCCGCGCGCATGAATTTTCCCATGAAATAGCTGAAGGCTTTTCGGGACTCACCGAAAAGCCTTCGAGTTTGCTGCGTCCCATCCTCTGGGGGATTTTTGACAAGGTCTTATTGATGTGCATTTTGATCTGCGCGTTTTTATCATTTGAAGTCCCTTTTTCAGCAGGCACCATCATTGCGGGGTTTTCCATTGCATATCTTTTCCTGATCGTATCGCCCACACCCTCAGGCATTGGCATTGTGGAAGGTCTCATGCCCATTGCGCTTTCATCGCTCAACGTGGGCTGGAGTGAGGCAGTCCTCATCACACTCACCTATCGCACCGTTACATTTTGGGTTCCGTTTGGGATCGGTGCGTGGGCATTCCGCTCGCTGCATACAGGCGGCGAAGAACCAACAGCAGTCACGCCATGATTCAATCCCTGCTGGATGATTGGAAACGGGATGAAGAAACCGCGCCGAATTTTTCCGCGTGGATGACGACTCCCCCGCGCCCCGCGCAGACGCATTCCTTCCCGACCGATCTGCCTGATCCGCTTCGAGAGGCATTATCCACCCGCGGCATTTCGTCGCTCTACTCGCATCAACTCTCCGCGTGGACATTCTCCCGCAAGCAAAAAAATATCATCCTCGCCACTGGCACCGCCAGCGGAAAGACTCTTGCCTACAACCTCCCCATCCTCGCGGACATGCTCCGCAACCCCGAATCCCGCGCCCTGTATCTCTTCCCCACCAAAGCCCTCGCCCAAGACCAACTTTCCACTCTTGCAAACCTGAAACCTGAAACCTGGAACCTGAAACCAGCCATCTACGACGGCGATACCCCGCAATCCTCCCGCCCCGCCATTCGCAAAAACGCCCGCATTGTTTTGAGCAACCCCGATATGCTTCACACGGGAATCCTCCCGCACCACTCCAACTGGAGCGACTTCCTCTCGAACCTGAAATTCATCGTCATTGACGAAGCCCACACATACCGCGGAGTCTTTGGCTCTCACGTTGCCAACGTCATCCGCAGACTGAAACGGGTGGCGAATTTTTACGGAGCACATCCCCAGTTTATTCTCGCGTCCGCCACGATAGGGAATCCCAAACAACTCGCTGAAAATTTAATCGAAGAAGAAGTTGAACTAATTGACAATGACGGCTCATCGCGCGGCGAACGTCACTTCATCATCTACAATCCACCCGTCACCGACCCCGCTCTAGGTCTCCGCAAAAGCAGTCTGCTCGAAAGCGTGCGCCTTGCAAATGATTTATTCACACATAACATCCAATCTGTTGTTTTTGCGCGCACTCGCCGTAGCGTTGAAATCATCCTCACCTATCTTCAAGGTGAATCAAACACCGGAGCACGCAACACGCAACACGCAACAAACATCCGCGGCTATCGAAGCGGTTACCTGCCACACCAACGGCGCGAGATCGAACAAGGCTTGCGTGACGGAACGGTAAAAACCGTCGTGGCAACCAATGCCCTCGAATTGGGAATAGACATCGGCGGGCTGGGCGCGGCGGTCATTGTTGGGTATCCAGGGACAATCGCAAGCGTGCGCCAGCAAGCGGGTCGGGCAGGTCGCGGAGATGATCCTGCCGTCTCGATCATGGTCGCGTCATCCAGTCCGTTGGATCAGTTCCTCGCGCATCATCCAGATTATTTTTTCGGTAGTTCGCCCGAGCAGGCTCTGGTCAACCCGAATCATTTGCTCATCCTGCTGGAGCATTTGCGCTGTGCCATGTTCGAACTGCCCTTCCAAAAAGGCGCGGGCTTCGGCAGTCTCTCCGACGAACTCGTGGATGAATATCTTGAGTTCATGGTCGCCAACCAAGACGCGCATTTTTCGAACGAAAAATATTATTGGATGAAAGACCAATATCCTGCCGCAAATATTTCACTGCGTTCCGCATCGCCGCAAAGCGTGGTTTTGCAGAGCGTAACCGAAGACGGCAGACCGTGGACGGTGGGCACGGTGGACGGCGAAAGCGCCGCGTGGATGGTTCACCCCGGCGCGATCTACATGCACGAAGGTCAGCAGTATTTTGTGCAGGAATACAATCTCAAAGAACACATCGCGCAGTTGATTCCCGTCGGGCTCGATTACTACACCGAAGCGCAAAGAAAATCCGAGATCGAAGTTTTGAATCAAATAGATTCGTCCGCGTTGAGCGGCAGTCGAAACGCAGAGGTTGGCAATAAAGCCTACGGCGAAATTCAAGTCACCACACAAGTGGTCGGCTTCAAAAAATTGCGCTGGTTCACCTATGAAAATTTGGGCGAAGAAATACTAGATATGCCCCCCTCTGAATTGCAGACGACCGGCTACTGGCTTTCCCTTTCCGAAGAGACTCTCACGCGACTGCGCGACGCTGGAGCCTGGTCCAACGACCCAAACAACTACGGCGCAAATTGGCAAAAGATTCGCGAAAGCGTCAGAAAACGAGACCAGTATCAATGTCAGGTTTGTGGCGCTGTTGAATCCACACGCGAACATGACGTACATCACAAAATTCCATTTCGTTCATTCGCGTCTGCCGAAGAAGCCAACCGACTCGAAAACCTCACCACCCTCTGCCGAACCTGTCACCAAAAAGTGGAACAAAACGTCCGCATCCGCAGCGGACTTGCCGGATTGGGATTCGTCCTCGGCAACCTTGCCCCATTATTTTTGATGTGCGATCCGCGCGACCTCGGCACACAAACCGACCCCGCCTGGAAACCCGCCAACGGACTGCCATC
>DYDH01000064.1:12652-22622 GCA_020717985.1 Herpetosiphon sp.
CTTGTCCCCGCAGGGATTGGATTCAGCCAGAAACTATTTGAAATCCACGACGAGTTAATCCAACGCGCCCTTGAACTGGTCAGCGAGTGCGAATGTGAAGATGGATGTCCCTCGTGTGTGGGACCCGGCGGCGAAAACGGTGTTGGCGGGAAAGGGGAAACGCTGGAGATATTGAAGCTTTTATGCATGTAAAATAAATCTTGCATAAGTATTTTTTGTCTGCCATTCTTCGCTAATCTGCGCGAAACCTTCAAAAAATTTGCGCGGATTAGCGTGAATTCCCAGATAAAGTTTTTAGTGAAAACCAGCCTCCTACTTTTGTAAGAGGTCAAATATTGATGGGCAATGCACCCCGCCGGCAATTTGTGTTTTCTTTGTCCTCCGACAAACTGCTATAATATCCATCATGTTTGGGCTTTTTTGGTTTGGTGTGATTTCATGAACCCCACTACATCCGAAAAGTCCATTTTTTACTCTATTTTTGGTGAGGGTATTGAAGAAGAAATTGCCTATGAACACTCGCGCAAATTGGGTTGATTACGGGAAGGGGATCGGGATCATCCTGGTGGTTTACGGTCATCTGCAGAGCAGTGCCTACCATGGGGGCATTAAAGTCCCTGAGCATTTCTTCGCACTTTCAGACAGCATCATATATGGCTTTCACATGCCATTCTTCTTTTTCCTTTCCGGGTTGTTTGTGGAAGGCAGTCTTCTCAAGCGCGGCGCAAAGGATTATCTGTTTGATAAATTCTCGCGCATTGCATATATATATATTATCTGGTCCATATTGCAGGTAAGCGTTGAGGTTCTATTTTCAAACCAGACCCAGCGGGGCGCAACGTTATCCGATGTGCTTGCCATTTTATGGCGTCCCTGGGGACAGTTTTGGTTTCTGTATGCGCTTCTCATAATGCATATTGCATATGCGGTCTTCAGTAATTTCGGCAAATACGCCGCTCCGCTGATCTTCGTTGTCGCATCCATATTGTTCTTCCGTCCGCTCCCCATCGGCATAATGGCGTTGAGAAGTTTCTCCACCCATTTCATTTTTTTTGTAGGCGGGATCGTGTTTAGAAAACAGGCCATGGAAATGGAAAAATACGAGATACCCTTTGGGGTTATCATTTTCCTGTTTGCTGTCCTGATCGGTTCGGGGTATTTTATTTTCGAGAACCTGCTGGAACCCCTGCGGCTGTCGGGCAGCGTGCATCCTTTTTATTTTATGTATTTGTCCATTCTTGGCATCATCGCCTGTTCAGCTTTATCGCAATATCTGGCAGGAAAAAATATTGCTCGATTTTTACGGGTTCTCGGAACGTATTCACTTCAGATATACCTTGTTCACATGCTGGCGGGAGTGGGCGTGCGCATGGTGCTTTTGGTTGTGGTCGGCATCCAGAATTGGATTGTTCATGTCATCATCGGTGTGACGTTCGCGCTGGTGACTCCAATCCTCATGCAAAAAATATCAGACAGGCTCAAATTTCCATATTTGTTCGAACTGAAGAAATGAACTGGCATCTTGTATGGGCAATAACCAATACCGGTGATCCAATGAAATCCGGTTATAAAAATAAAAAAAGCCCCGTCGAAAGACGGGGCTTTTTTTATTTACAGGTCAGAAGTGTGAAATTACACATTGCTGAGGCTGGAGTTGACTTTGCTAAACACATTGCCGATGATTGGTCCGAGGATCATGAGGGCCGCAATAACGACAATAGCTACTAAAACGAGGATCAGCGCATATTCAACGAGTCCCTGACCTTTTTCTTTGGGGGCAAATAACATAGTTTTTTATCTCCTTTCTCATAAATTTCCCAGGACGGTTTCCTGAGATGTTTCTATTGTACCCGGTCTATAAAAAATGGCAAGTGCATAACGGCGAATTTTCTTAACAGTTATGTTAATACCTGACAGCGCCAATATTTACCGCGAATGGTCTTTCGGGGATAAATAATTGCCTGCCACACTCATCACCCTTTATGCGCCTTTTGTGGTTAAATTGCGTTACCAAACAAAACATGAAATACAGGTGATAAAACATGCTCATCCATTCTGCCTCCCAACTCCTCACGCTTGCAGGCGGTCCTCAACGCGGACATGCCCTTGGCACACTTGGCATCATCGAAAAAGGCGCGGTTGTTGTGCGCGATGAAAAGATCGTGGCAGTCGGCGCCAGCGATGAGTTGAAAAACGCATACCCCGATGAACCTACGCTGGATGCCAGCAGTTGTGTGCTCATGCCAGGATTTGTAGACCCGCATACGCATCTTATATGGGCGGGTGATCGGGCCAATGAATTCGAAATGAAAATGGGCGGTATGGATTACCTTGATATTCTTGCGGCAGGCGGCGGGATCATTTCAACTGTCAAAGCCACGCGCATGGCCAGCATGGAAACACTTATCGCGCAAACCCGTCCGCGCTTGCTGCGCATGTTCGCGCATGGCACAACCACCGCCGAAGCAAAAACAGGCTACGGTTTGCAGACATCCACCGAACTGCGTTTGCTCAAAGCCTTGATCGCGCTTGACGACGAAAGTCCGCTGGACCTTGCCATCACCTTCCTTGGCGCACATGCGATTGCGCCTGAATACAAGGGTAATCCACAGGGCTATACAGATGAAGTGGTCAACACCATGCTGCCCATGCTGAAAGAATGGTGGGAGACTCACGCCCCGCGCCTGCCCCTGCCTTTTGTGGATGTGTTCTGCGAGGCAAAGGCCTTTGACCTGGAACAGTCGCGTCAGGTCCTGACCCAGGCCAGGGCGCTGGGATTCCCGCTCAAGATCCACGCTGACGAATTCGCCAACATCGGCGGCGCCTCGCTTGCGGCTGAATTGGGGGCCGCCTCGGCCGACCATCTTGTGATGACTTCCGATGCCGACATTGCCGCACTCGGTAAATCGGATACAGTCGCTGTCTCCCTGCCATGCACGCCATTTGGACTGGCCGAATGCCATTACACACCCGCCCGCAAGTTGATCGAGGCGGATGCCATTCTGGCTTTGGCCACAGACTGCAACCCGGGAACCACATGGAACGAGTCGATGCAGTTTGTGATCGCCCTCGCCTGCCGCGCGATGAAGTTGACACCAGCCGAAGCCATCGCCGCCACCACCATCAATTCCGCCCACGCAATTCGCAGGGCAGATACGATCGGTTCCATCGAAGTCGGCAAGCAGGCGGATATGCTCATCCTGTCTGTGCCGGATTACCGCCAGGTTGGATATCGCTATGGGACGAATCTGGTCAAGCAGGTCATCAAGCGCGGGCGTGTGTATTCAGTGGATGTAGGCTATTACCGAACGGCGTAATTTTTTTCACCGCGAAGAGGCGAAGGGCGCAAAGATTCTTTAAGATAAGAAAGGAAGAATGGATGACTGACATTGAGGCGATAGCCACAGATGTTGTGGATTGTGCAATTAAAGTTCATAAAGTACTGGGACTCGGTTTGCTTGAATCCACTTACCAGCATTGTCACGCTTATGAACTTTGCAAGCGCGGTTGGGATGCGAAAACCGAGGTAAAACTTCCCATCCTATATGAAGACCAAAAAATTGACGCTGGCTATCGTATCGACACTCTTATCAATGATCTCGTCATTGTTGAAAACAAAGCAGCGGAAACCCTGCACCCCATCCACCAGGCTCAACTTATGACATATCTGAAACTGAGCGGATGTAAACTTGGCTTTCTACTAAATTGGAATGTCAAGTTAATGAAGGATGGGGTTAGACGTGTTGTTTATAAACTCGAAGGCAACACGCCTTATCCAAAAAGGTGAAACTCAGCAAGGGATTCTTCGCCACCTAAAAAACCTTCGCGTTCTTCGCCTCTTCGCGGTAAAACTTTTAGTCATGGAGATAAAAATGCAAATAGACATTATCGGTGTACCCATAGACCTCGGCGCGGGCCGGCGCGGTGTGGATATGGGTCCCAGCGCCATCCGCTACGCACATTTACAAAGCAAACTGGAAGACCTGGGATACGAAGTAAAAGATGAAGGCAATATTGAAGTGGCAATTGCCGAAATGTGCAAGGTCACGAATCCCAAATTGAAATATATTGATTGCATCATCCCCATGTCGCGGCGCATCGCGGGCGCGGTGGCAACCTCGGTGCAGGCGAAAAATTTCCCGCTGGTTTTGGGCGGAGACCACAGCCTGTCCATTGGATCAGTTCGCGGCGCGGCGCGCAACCGAAAGATCGGCGTGATCTGGATTGACGCGCACGCGGATTTCAACACCGCCGAAACCACGCCCTCCGGCAATATCCATGGTATGCCGCTTGCCCTTCTCGCGGGAAAGGGTGAAAAAAGCCTCGTTCAATTATGGGATGAGAGTATCCCGGTGATTGATCCCAGCAAGATCGCGATCATCGGCGCCCGTGACCTCGACTCGGGCGAAAAAGTAAATCTAAGCGATGCGGGCGTAATGGTGATGGGCATGGAACAAATTGACCGCTATGGCATGGTCTCGGTCCTTGAAAAAGCCATCGAACGAGTCAGCCGCGATGTGGACGGGATCTATCTGTCGCTTGACATGGATGCGCTCGACCCTGAACATGCTCCCGGCGTTGGGACTCCCGTCCCGGCTGGACTCACGCAACGCGAAGCCCATCTCGCCTGTGAATTGATCGCCGAAACGAACCTGCTCATTGGCATGGACCTCGTTGAAGTCAACCCCATCCTAGATGGGCAAAATAAAACCGCGGCGCTGGCAGTGGAGTTTGCGCTCTCTGCACTTGGACGCCGCATTTGGAATGGACAATCATGAAACCAACTCTTCCCGATATTGAAAGACTCGCGCGTGGGGCAGGCGCAATTCTGCGCGAAGGATATAACAAGGAACATCAGATCAGCTATAAAGGCGTCATTGACCTCGTCACGGAAACAGATCACGCCTCCGAAGCCTTTTTAATAAAAGAGATCAACACCCATTTTCCAGACAGTCACATCATTGCCGAGGAAAGCGGTGAAACAAAAGGGGCGAATGGGGGCATCTGGTACATCGACCCGTTGGATGGAACCGTCAATTATGCGCATCATGTCCCCAATTTTTGTGTCTCGATAGCTTATGCTTTCAATGGAATTGTCATTCTTGCCGCGGTCTACGAACCTTTGCGCGATGAGATGTTCATCGCCGAGCGTGGCGAAGGCGCGTATTTGAACGGCAAACAGATCCACGCTTCCGCAACCACTGAACTGCAAAAGAGCCTGCTGGTGACAGGGTTTCCGTACGACACATGGACTACAGACAAGGATAATTTCGGAAGATTTGAAAAACTATGCAAGCTGACCCAGGGCGTGCGCCGACTCGGTTCCGCCGCACTGGACGGCTGTTACGTGGCCGCAGGCCGCTTCGATGGCTTTTGGGAGTTATCCCTCAAGCCTTGGGACGTCGCCGCCACCGGACTGATCGCTGAAGAAGGCGGCGCGATTGTCACTGCGACAGATGGCAATCCAGATTACATCTCTTCCCCGCAATCCATCCTCGCCGCCGCGCCGGGGATTTATCAGCAGGTGTTGGAGCAATTGAAGTAAGGGAATAGGGAATAGAGATTAGGAAAAGCCCCTGAGAGTCATGAGACTTTCATGGGCTTTGTGTTTAATGCTTGCCGGCGTTTGTTCGTTGTGCCGCGGACGGATTTTCTTGATCATCATCCCATTGCGCGGGATTGGCTTCGATATACCGCCAGATGTTGTCCATCTCCCGTTCGTTGCGGATGATGTGTTCGTAATAATTGCGCTGCCAGATTCCTGTGGCGTTGTATTCCTTGTTGATCCGATACGAAACGGTGGATTTATATGAACGGATAATCGCGCCCAATGAACCGGGTTTGACGTTGATTTTGTGGTTGTTGGTGGCATTGGCGTAGGGGCGCAGCATTGCTGCGCCCCTACCAACATCATCGGTCATTCCCAAATGCGACGCGGATTCGTCATCACGTATCACAATCACCCCATGCACATGATTCGGCATGACCACATACGCGCCCAATTCCACGGCCGGGAAATGTTCGGGGATGGCGCGCCAACATTCGTCCGCGATTTTGCCGAAATCATTCAGGATCATTTCTTCATTTTCGATTTTCCCAAACAAACAATCGCGTTGATACGTAACGATGGTCACAAAATACGCGCCTGCCTGTGAATAGTCATATCCCTGTAAGCGGATGGATTTCCGATGGTGTTTGTTCGGATCGAATTTGGGATGTGGGTCACGCGTCATTTGTCCGCCTTTTGCGATTCCATGGAATAAATTTTACTCCCAATAATTTGCAGCGTTATAATCCCCGCATGACAAATTCAAAACTCATCCTCGTCACCGGCGCAACAGGCTACGTGGGCGGACGGCTCGTGCCGAAACTGCTCGAAGCCGGCTATCGCGTGCGCTGTCTGGTGCGTGACCCCGCCCGTTTGCAGGGACGTTCGTGGCTGAATCAAGTGGAAGTCGTCAGCGCCGACGCGCTCAACGCGGACTCGCTGGTGAATGCCTTGCAGGGCGTTTCCGTCGCCTACTACCTGATCCACGGAATGCAGGGCGGAAAGGTCAACGCGGAACGAGACCTAACCGTGGCGCGCAATTTTGCGTCCGCCGCCGAAACAGCCGGCATCGAACGCATCATCTACCTCGGCGAGTTGGTTGACCCCTCCGCAAACCTCTCGCCTTATCTGCGAGCGCGCCACGAAACAGGATACATGCTGCGCTACAGCCCTGTGCCCGTGACGGAATTTCGCGCCGGCATGATCGTCGGTTCGGGTTCGGCCTTGTTCGAGATGATCCGCTTCCTGACCGAGCGCGAGCCGGTTCTGATCTGCCCCGCGTGGTTTTTCTCGCAAGCCCAACCCGTCGCAATTCGTGATGTTCTTTCGTACCTCGTCGCCGCACTCGACTCTCCCGAAAGCATCGGGCGCGTGATCGAGATCGGCGGCGCAACCCGCCTGACCTACGCCGACATGCTGCTCGGATACGCAAAAGAACGCGGACTCCAGCGCAGTCTCATCCGCACGCCGTTCTATGCGCCGCGCCTGTCTGCGTATTGGGTTCACATGGTCACGCCGATCCACTGGCGCGTCGTTGCCCCGCTGATCGAAGGCCTGCACGCCGACTTGATCGTCCACGACGAAACGGCGCACAAACTTTTCCCCAAGATCGAGCCGCTCGATTTTCAAACCGCCGTCCACTTTGCGTTGAACAAGATTCAGCACGACGACGTTGAAACCAGCTGGATGGGTGCGCTCGTCATCGCACAGGGCGATGTCAAGCCGTATGCCTTCACCGTCGAAGATGGATTGTTCGTCGAGCGCCGACAGGTTCTGCTCGACCTGCCCGCCGAAGCCGTCTTCCGCGCCTACACCGGAATTGGCGGCGAGCGCGGATGGATGTACATGGATTGGTCGTGGACCCTGCGCGGGTGGATGGACAAAGCCATCGGCGGGGTGGGTCTGCGCCGTGGTCGTCGTCATCCCGATGAAATTCTCACCGGCGAGTCGCTTGATTTCTGGCGCGTCGAACTCGTCGAGCCGAACCGCATCATGCGCCTGCGCGCCGAAATGAAAGTTCCGGGCAAGGCCTGGCTCGAATTTATCTCCGAGCCGCAGGCCGATGGAAAAACCCTCTTCACGGTCTGCGCCTACTTCGAAGCGTTTGGCGTGCCGGGCTTTCTTTATTGGTACGCCATGTGGCCCTTCCACAAATTTATTTTCGACGGTCTCACAAAACAACTGGCGTCGCGCGCGCGCGATTTGAATCAGGCGCAATAATATGCAGCCACTCATCCTCGTCACAGGCGCCACCGGATATATTGCAAGCAGACTGATTCCCCGACTGCTGGACTCAGGCTACCGCGTCCGCGCGCTGGCCCGCAACCCGCATCAACTCAAATCCCGAAGCTGGTCCAGTCTCGTTGAGATTGTCCACGGCGACGTGATGAACTCCGCGACCCTCGCGCCCGCAATGGACGGCGTTCAGGTCGCATACTATCTGATCCACAACATGTCCAGCGGACACGGCTACACCGAGCGCGAATTGGAAGGCGCGCGCAACTTTGCAACAGCCGCGGAACAAGCCGGCGTGGAGCATATCATCTACCTCGGCGGCTTGGCCGACGCCGAACAGCACATCGCGCCGCACATGCGCTCGCGCATCGAAACCGGCGCAACCCTGCGGCAGGGAAAAGTCCCCGTCACAGAATTTCGCGCGGGAGTCATCGCCGGCTCTGGAAGTATTTCCTTCGAGATGATCCGCTTCATGACCGAGTTGTTTCCGATCATCCCCGCGCCGGTTTGGATCAAAAATAAATCGCAGCCCATTTCCACTCAAAATGTAATTGACTATCTTTTTGCCGCGCTGACCAACCGCGACGGTCAAGGCCGCGTTTTCGAGATCGGCGGGCCGGATGTGACCACCTACCGCGAGT
The DNA here is from genome assembly GCA_020717985.1 of Herpetosiphon sp. Lineage (GTDB taxonomy): Bacteria > Chloroflexota > Anaerolineae > Anaerolineales > Villigracilaceae > Villigracilis. Next base: position 21,077 of record DYDH01000064.1, read on the forward strand.
TGATGCTGCGCTACGCCCAGGTGCGCGGACACAAACGCAGTTTCTTTTTACTGCCGTATGTGCCGGTCTGGTTCATGGCTTTCGGCATCGGACTCACGACGCCGGTGCCGAGTCCCATTGCGCGCGCACTGGTCGGCGGACTTTCCAGCGACAGCGTGGTGGTACACAACGACGCGCTCAGAATCTATTCCGAAGTAAATCTCGTTGATTTTGAATCCGCTACAAAGGAAGCGTTGTCCCATCTACATCCGTTTAAAATCGAGCGCGTGTGGGATGAAAAAACCAAGGCAAAGACTCTCAAACACGAAGGCTTTTTCATTGACCACCGCACCATCAAAGTGGACGCCGCCCTCGAAAAAATATTCGACAGCATCACAAAATTTTCTAAAGGTTTTGAATCTCGAAAATTCGTTGTAGATTTCCTTGAACCCACCCGCACCCTGCTTTTGCGCTCGCAGTCCAAAACTCCCGGCGACGGCTGGATCGAATGGCGCATAGTCCATGCCTCCAGTGTAACAACCCTAACCCAAACCATCTTCTTCGCCCCGCGCGGACTGGCCGGATTTTTATATTGGTATTTGCGAAGCCCGTTTTGCGCGGTCATTTTCAACAGGCTGATAAAAAATATCGTCCGCGACTCGGTGGTAAAATAAATCATAAATAAATAACGGCCAAAAGCGGCGAAGCCGGTGTAATTCCGGCACTGTCCCGCAACTGTGAGGGTAGTCAACTGGTTCGCTAGTCCTTAGTCTCCTAGTCTTTGACTAGCAAACTAACAAACTAGAAGACTGGCAAACTAACCCAAGTCAGGTCGCCCGCTCTGGTCGTTTCCAACACACTCTCGTGGAAAGGAGGTGGAGGATGGCTTGAACGGATTGCCTCTCCTACCTCCCCAGCAACTGCTGGGGATTTTGATTCCTGTACCAACAACGTAGTAACGACTTCAGTCGTAAAACACACATCCTGGAGAAAACCATGTTTCGCAAACCTCTTATTTTGACTTTACTCCTCACCCTGTTGATTGCGGGCTGCGCCCCCGCTGCCACCCCGATGCCTGATCCTGTTGCGACGGAAGTTACCGCTACCGAAGCCCCCGCCACCGAAGAAATCAAATTTACCGACGCCCTCGGCAATGAAATCGTTTTGGCTGGAACGCCCCAGCGCATCATCTCCCTCGCCCCATCCATCACCGAAATCCTGTTTGAGATTGGCGCAGGAAAACAAGTGGTCGGGCGCACCGATTACTGCGACTATCCCGAAGAAGCCAAAGACTTGCCGAGCATCGGCGGATTTTCGGCGGAAGCCATCAGCCTTGAAACCATCATAAGCCTCGAACCCGATTTGGTCATCGGTGGCTCCATCTATCAAGCGGAGGTCATCAAGGCTTTGACGGACGCGGGCATCCCCGCCTTTGTCAGCCAGCCCGCAAACCTGGCGGAAATCAAAGACTCGCTTGGCTTGATTGGGCAAATCACAGGTCACGCGGACGAAGCCCAAACCTCCGCCGACGAAATGCAAGCACGGATTGACGCCGTCACCGCAGCCG
>DYDH01000298.1 GCA_020717985.1 Herpetosiphon sp.
CTTGAATGACATCCACTACAAACTGGTCGTTCAAATTTCCGTCGCTGATTTCCTTGCAGGCTTGGACAATGGCATTTGTTTTTTGCTCGTCCAGCAATCCCAACTCGTGGTTCGCCAGCGCGCACGCCTGCTTCACACAAGCCAACGCCTTCACCAAATTTGGATACGTGCTGATCGGAATTTTGCTGATCGGAAAATTTTCCAGCGCGCGCAAAGTATGCACGCCGTAATAAACGTCCGCGGGCACTTCGCGTTCGCCGAGCAGGTCATGTTCGATTCGAGTTTTCATTCTGGCTCCAGTTCGATTTTCAAACCAAGACGTTGATAGATTTGGAGATTGACTTCTAGTTCTTTTTCAGGTGTAAAGCGATGAAGAACCGTCTCACGCGCCGACTTGGAGATGGTCCTGTTATTCTCTGGTTGAGTCAGTGCCCCAAGGATTTTCTCCGCCAATCCCTGCGCATCGTTGACATCCACCAGCAGTCCATTCCTGCCGTCTTCGATCACATCCAAAGCCCCGCCGACGGGCGTAGCGATCACAACTTTTTCGCAAGCCATTGCTTCAAGCAAGGCATTCGGCATCCCATCCCGCAGAGACGGATGAACAAAAACATCCATCAGCGCATAGTAAGCGGGCATGTCCTTGTGCGGAACGGCCCCCGTGACGACGATCTGCAAATTGGGGTGTGATGTTCGGAATTCATCGAACACCTTTTTATCTTCCCCCGCCCGCACTTCCCCGACAATCAGCAGGGTGGAAGGGCATTTCTTATTCACCTGCGCGTAGCCAGAAAGGAGGGCACTCAGTCCCTTCTTTTGTCTCAACTCGCCCGCAAACCCAATCACATTTTGGAGTCGCGCAGCTTGCTGCGCATTGTCCAACAGCAAGCTGTTGGACTCCAAAGTTTTTAACAACACAAGATTCTTCTCCATCGGCTTGAACAACCCAATATCAATCCCATTCGGAATCAGATCCACATCTCGCTCAACAAATGCCTTCGCTTTTTTCGCCAATTCGCTTGCATTCGTTGTGACCGCGCTTGCGTTTTGCAGGGCATACATCACATGCGAAAACTTCGACGGGTCAAAGGCGGCGCGTTCGATGTCATTGCCGCGGATGGAAACGATGCTGGGGATGTTCAGGTATTTTCCCGCGTACGCCGCAACAAATCCCGCTTGCGGAAGGAAGTATGCGTGAAGCAGGTCGAACGGTTCGCGCTTGTGTTCCTCGGTGATGAGTTCGAGCCAGTCAACCAGCGTATCGTCCACGCGCTTGTGTGCGCCGAAACGGGTGACGCTGATTCTGCCCGAGGGTAGAGTCCGCTTCTCGGAGGGGAGCAGGTTCGAGGTCGGGGCAAAGACGCGGACTTCACATCCAGCAGATGAAAGCAGATGCCCCATTCGTCCTGTTGAGATTGCGAGTCCGCCGAGGTCTGGTGTATACTTTTCTGAAAGCAACGCAATTTTCATGAGGTGTCCCATGGCAGAAAAATGTGAAATGATTATCGGGTATTTAGTTCCACATCAATGTGAAAACCCTGCGCTTGGAAAGTGTGCCAAATGCGGGCGCGGTTTTTGCGATGAACATACCAATGCGACGAGAGAGGGTCGCGTGTGTCTCGCCTGTCAGCAGGGATTGGAAATGCCTGTTGCTCTGCCCATTGCCGCGGCATTGTTCACGCCATCTGACCTCGATTCGTTCAGCCGGTCAAGCCGATACAGTGATAACGATGATGTTGACAGCGGCGATATGTTTTCGGATTTGAGTTGAATTTTTACCACAGAGGAACACCAAGGAAAATCTTTGTGACCCTTCGTGCATTCATTAGGGTGCGTTTCAAATGAATTGAGAGAAAGCCGTGTTTCGTGTTCCGTTTGAAGACTTACGGAATACGAAACACGTTACAAATTGCAAGGTTCAACTGAAATGAAACGCACCCAATTCATTAATACGGTCCGATCGTTTCCCAAATCTTTTTATTCTCAACAATAAAATCATCGCAGCGCTGGCAAGGTTTCAATGAAGGCGGGTGCATTTTCAGGCGCACAGCTTGATATGCCGCGCCTTCCCAAATTTCCTTGAACGATTGTTTGCGAATATCGCCCAGCGGGGGGATTTGTTCGCGGGTCATGCAGCACACGTAAACCAAACCGTTGAAATCCACCAAGCTGTGAGTCCACGGCGCAAAGCATGGATGTTTGCTGTAGTAGCCGAATGCATACCGCCCCGCGCGCCCCAAGCGGACCTCGGACTCGTCCCTGCCAAATGGGAATGCGTCTTCATCCGATATATTTACGCCCAGTTCCTGCGCACGCTTTTCAATATGGGGCGCGATCTCTTCATTGAACAATGCAATATCCTTCTTCCGCATGGACAAATGCTCGCCGCAATGATCGTCCACGGGGATTAGGTTGATTCCGTCCGCGCCGAGTTGGTGCGCCAGTTCGGGCAGGGTGGCAAGGCTGAAATAATTCTCGCGGCTGACCACCGTGTTAATGCGGACGGTCAACTTGCCTTTGTGGGCATATTTATGAAATAACTCAACGGCTTTGGTAGTCAATTTGAACGAACCTTCCACGCCGCGTACTTTCTCGTGGATTTTTTTGATCGGCGAATCAATGGAAACATTCACGCCGCGCAGTCCCGCCTCGATGAGCGCCTTGGCTTTTTCCTTGTCAATTAGCGTGCCGTTGGTGGTGAGTGTTACGCGCAATCCAAGTGACGTGGCGTGCGCGATTAGGTCAGGCAGTTGCGGTCTGAGCATCGGCTCGCCGCCCGAAAAATGGATCTTCTGACAGCCGAGTTCCGCCAACTCCGAGATCGTCTCTTTGAACCGTTGCATGGGAATGGGCGCTTCGCGCGTCTCCCGCCAATGTTTGCACATTCCGCATTTGAGATTGCACCCGTAATTAATTTTGATTTTTACATAAATTGGCTTGTATGCGCGCGCGCTCAAAACCGCCCTTCGGACTTCTTCTTTTTCACTTGATATTTGTTCAAGGTTGTACATGGTTATATGCTATGATAGGCGGAATTGATTTAAGAGAAGTAAAAAGTGATAAGTAATAAGTTTGGAACGGGTAAGACTTTGGTAATTGTAACACTTCGAGATTCCTCATTCCTCATTCCTCATTCCTCATATGCGCCTAAAAGCAGACCTAACTCTCCTCATCGTCTCCATTATTTGGGGCTCAGCATTTGTTGCGCAGCGAGTCGCAGGTCAAATGGGAAGTGTTTATTTTTTCAACGCCGCCCGCTATCTTGTTGCTGCGTTGGTGGTTTTGCCGCTTGCCATCCGTTCAGTAGGTCGGGCTTCCAGCCCGACACATATCCCGCGTGACCAATACAAGTGGATGCTGATTGCAGGCTGCCTGCTTTTTGCGGGGAGCGCGCTTCAACAAGTTGGCGTGGTGTACACCACTGCGGGCAACGCGGGCTTCATTACTGGATTGTATGTGGTGCTGGTTCCCATTGCCTTGTTCATCGTTTGGCGCGAGAAACCGCATTGGATGTCCATCGTGGCGGTGTTTTTGGCTGGGGCGGGAGCATTTCTCCTGTCCACGGGCGGCACGTTCGAGGTCCGCGCGGGGGATGTGCTTGTCCTGTTCAGCGCCCTCTTTTGGACATTCCATGTGATTGTGCTGGGTAAGTACGCATCCAAATTCGAAGCCATGACATTTTCGGTGGGACAACTTTTCATCTGCGGCATCCTGAATTTTGGATTGGGAGTCTTTGTCGAGCCGTTCCCAGCGTTTGACTGGTCACTGGTTGGCGCAGTCGCATATACCGCGCTCTTCTCGCTGGCGTTGGCGTACACACTTCAAATCTGGGCGCAGAGACATACTCCGCCCGCCGATGCCGCGTTGATTCTGAGTCTCGAATCCGTTTTTGCGGTACTATCTGGCTGGTTATTATTAAATGAAACATTGATCGCCGTTCAAATCCTTGGCTGTGTGCTGATCTTTATTGCGGTGATGCTCTCGCAGTTCAAGGAATGGAATTCCGGCACAATGGATCACGATCATCTTGTGGAGGGACGATAGTTTTATGGAAACAGAAGAATCAAATCGGGTCGAAGAACTGGACCTGTCATTTCATCCGCTGACACAAAAACTTTGGCGTGACTTTGAAATGCTCTTTGGTGACCGCGGCGCGTGCGGTGGCTGTTGGTGCATGTATTGGAAATTGCGCGGAAAACAATTCAGCCAAAGTGCGGGCGATGACGCGCGCCAAATGCAAAAAGCAGTTGTCGATTCAAAAACTGTCCCCGGCTTGCTGGCTTATTCGGAGGGCTATCCCGTCGGCTGGATCGCAGTCGAGCCGCGCAAAGCCTATCCCAAATTGGCGCATTCGCGCATTCTCAAACCGATAGACGATCAGGAAGTGTGGTCCATCACCTGTTTCTTTGTCGAGAAAAAACATCGCCGCAAAGGCATTACCGTCGAGTTGCTCAAAGCCGCCGTGGACTATGTCAAAAGTCAGGGCGGTAAAATTGTCGAAGGCTATCCCGTGGACGCACAGCAGAAT
>DYDH01000299.1:0-1818 GCA_020717985.1 Herpetosiphon sp.
GGCAACCGAAGTCATGTCATCCATCGTGCGCGGCGGAACCCTTACAGCCGCCACCCGCATCGAACGTGTTGACAATCCCGCGACCTTCTCACTCGTCAGCGCATCTCACCCCTGGCGGCATGTGGTCGAATATTTGACCCACACCGATCCGCAAGGCGTGACTCATCCATATCTGTTGGAGAGTTGGAAAGCCAGCGATGACCTGATGACCTGGACATTGGTCCTGCGCAAGGGCATTAAGTTTAACAACGGGCAGGAATTGACCGCCGACGATGTCATGTTCAACTTCAAGCAGTGGTTGACCGAATCTGTTCAGTCCTCCATGTTTGGCGCGATGAGCTACATGGATTACTCCGGCGTCGAGAAGACCGACGACTACACAGTCACGCTGAAACTCAAGAGCCCGTCCATCTTCATCCCCGAACATCTTGCCCAATATCCGGCTGGAATCGTCCCCGCTTCCTTTGGCGGCGACATCACCAAGGAACCCATCGGCACCGGCGCATTCACCATGGAAGAATATGTGGTCGGCGAACGCTGCGTCCTCAAGGCCCGCAAGGATTACTGGCGCAACGGCGAAGACGGCAAACCGCTTCCCTATCTCGATGAAATCATCATGGTTCAACTCGGCGAAGACCGCTCCGCTGACCTCTCTGCTTACCAGAGCGGACAGGTGGATACCATCCTCGAACCTAACGTTGCCATTTGGGAATCCCTCAAAGATGACGGCGACAGCACCATCGTTGCTACTCCCACCGGAGCCACCCGCGTTCTGCGCCTGCGCGCCGATCAGGAACCTTGGACGAAGATCGAAGTCGCTCAGGCTCTCAAGCATTGCCATAACCGCGAGAAGATTTTGGCGCTCGCACTTCAAGGTCAAGGCACCATCGGCAATGATAGCCATGTCGCCCAAGCCAACCCCGAATTCGTGGATGTCCCACCCTATCCGTTCGACACAGCCAAATCCAAGGAATTGCTCGCGGCCGCCGGTTATCCCGATGGAATAACCGTTGAATTGGCAGTAGCCAGCGACTGGCCCGAATCCATGGCGTATGCACAGGCTCTCAAGGAAGATGCCGCCGCCGGCGGATTCACCATCAACCTCAAGACCATGCCCGCCTCGCAATATTGGGACGGCTGGACTGATTTCAACATGGGCATTACTTGGTGGTCACACCGCACACTCGCTCCCATGACACTGGCTGTTGCCTACACCGCTGGCGAAGACGGCAAGCCGGGCGCATGGAACGAATCCCATTGGGTTGACCAGGAATTCAGCGACATCCTGACCGAAGCTGTTGGAACTCTCGACCTCGAGAAGCGCAAGGCATTGGTCGGCAAACTCGAAGTCATCCAGAAGGAACGCGGCACCATCTGCCTGCCCTTCTTCATGAGCGTTTGGAAGATCTACAAGAAGAATGTCCACGGCGTTGAGCCGACCCCCGACGAATACGCCATCTTCTACGAAACCTGGAAAGACGCGTAATCGCATTTTGTAATTCCCGTTTTACCTACGCTGCTCTGTCGGGGGCTAAGCCTCCGACAGAGCAGATCCTATTTCAAACCTTCCAAAGAGGCAAGACATGATTCAAACTCACGGCACAAACACCACCAGCGCCCACTATTCCCGCATGGGCGCGCAGGAATGCGAAAAAATCCATCAAGCCAGCCTTGAAATTCTCGAACGCGTTGGCGTTGATGTTCACGACGAAAAAGCAAGAGACATACTGGTAAAAGGCGGCGCCAAGTTAGACGGCTTGCGCGTGCGCATCCCCGAATATATGGTGACCCGGGCATTATCCACTGCGCCGAAGACCA
>DYDH01000299.1:1912-2651 GCA_020717985.1 Herpetosiphon sp.
TCACCGCACGGGACAACGCCGCAGACCTGTTTTGACCGATGTAAAAGAAGCCGCCACCCTGATGGATGCCCTGCCGGAGATTGACTTTGTCATGTCGGCTTTCCTTCCCGAAGATGTGGATCAGCGCATCTATGACCGCTATCAGATGGAAGTGATGCTCAACACAACCACCAAACCGATTGTCTTCGTCACTCCCGACTTTGAGGGTTGCGTCGCCGCCATCGAAATGTGTGAAATCGTCGCGGGCGGAGCGGATGCCTTCCAACTGCACCCATTTGCCACCTGCTATATCAACGTCACATCGGGTTTGATCGCAAATCAGGAAGCCCTGCAAAAGTGCATGTTCCTTGCGGAAAAAGGATTGCCGCAGTTGTACATTCCCTTGAATGCAGGCGGAGTCAATTCCCCCGCCACGACGGCTGGCTGCATGGCTTCGATGGATGCCGGCATTCTGCTGGGAATTGTCCTCTCGCAGCTCGTTCACCCCGGCGCTCCAATCGCCGTCCCCGGCTGGAATGGCGGACCGTACAACCTGCAAACCATGGTCGGCAATTATGTCCTCGCGGATGAGCAGGGCGTGCCCACCTCGATGGGAAAATATTACGACCTGCCCGTATTTGGATTGGGCGGCTCGACCGACTCGAAGATGCTGGATCAGCAAAGTGGGTTTGAAGCCACCCTCAGCCTGATGACTTCACTTCTGCACGGCGCGAACATCATCCACGATGTGGGCTTCATG
>DYDH01000299.1:2665-3892 GCA_020717985.1 Herpetosiphon sp.
AGGCAGTATGCAGATGATGGCGATCTGCAACGAAATTCTCGGCTTCCTGCGCGCCACCACCGCCGGCGTGGTCGTCAACGAAGAAACGCTGGCATTGGATGTGATCGAAGAACTTGGTCCCACCGGCAGTTATCTGGGACACGAACACACCATCCGTCATTTCAAGGAACCGTTCTATTCCAAATTGATCGACAAGAATCCGTTCTCCGTTTGGCAGAAGCGCGGAAGTAAATCAATGGAAGACCGCGCCTCGAAGATGGTGGATGATATTCTGGCGAAGCACAAGACCGAACCGCTGCCCGAGGAAATCCAAAAAGCCATTCATGAAATTGTCGTGCGCGAACAGGCATGGATCGATAAACAGAAGTAAAATTAATTTGTTGCGTTTTCCGTAGTAACGACTTCAGTCGTGTTCTTAACAAAAGCGACTGAAGTCGCTACTACATATCCACCCATCAACGGAGAAGCCAATGGCAAGATACATCGTGCGGCGATTGTTAACCATGCTGTTGACTATGGTACTGGTTTCAATCCTTGTGTTCGCCATCGTTGAAATTGCGCCGGGGAATGTTGCCCGCAACATCCTCGGCGCGTATGCAACCCCGGAACAGGAAGCGTCCATGGCGATGCAATTGGGACTGACGCGCCCTGTGACCATCCGCTACATTTCCTGGCTGTTCGGCTCGGATTGGCAAGCCAAATCTCAGGTTGGATTACCACTCATCGAAACAGAAACAACCCAGGGCTTGGTCAAGAACTCGCAGCAGTGGTGGGCTGTCGCGCCGAATGGCGATCATCAGCAATGGAATGTCGAAGAAGGCAAACTCTATAAACTCGTCCTCTTGCCCGATGGAAAAACCGAGAAAATCCTGGACGAAGAATCCTGGAAGGTGGACGCAGACGGGCAGACCTATTTCTGGGGAGTGGACACGGCGAACAGAGCATCCAAATGGGTCAAAGGTTCCAACACAACTGAATATCGTTTGGATTATTCCGGCTGGGTCGAGAAAACCGATGCGCCCGTTGAGTACATTCCGCTTAGCAAGGGACTGATTCGCGGCGAGGCGGGGATTTCGCTTCGCTATCAGGCGCCGGTCTCGGAAGTGATCGGGCGCAGAATTTTCAACTCGTTCATTCTCGCCGCGCTGGCGTTTGCCGTTTCCATTCCAACCGCAGTCATTCTCGGATTGATCGCCGGCTTGAACGAAGGCAAACCCATTGACCGAA
>DYDH01000299.1:3910-4503 GCA_020717985.1 Herpetosiphon sp.
TGATCACCGCCGGCTCGCCAGATTTCGCCACCGGCATTTTGCTGATCATGGTCTTCGCCATTTGGCTGAAAGTTTTACCGGGGGCGGCGGTCTTTTCGTCGGCGGACGCTTTGATGAAAACTCCGCAATTGCTGGTTCTGCCGGTGCTGACGGCCAGCCTCGTTGAAATTGGCTACGTCCTGCGCATCACGCGCTCCAGCGTGGTGGAAGTAATGAATAGCCCCTACGTCCGCACCGCAATTTTGAAGGGACTCACATATCGTCAAGTAGTGATGCGCCACGTGTTACGCAATGCGATGATGGCTCCCATCACCGTCATCATGCTGCACATCAACTGGTTCATCGGCGGATTGGTCGTGGTTGAATCCGTCTTCGGGTATCCCGGGCTGGGGAACTTCATCCTCAACGCCGCGCTTTACAAGGATGTGTATTCCATCGAAGCGGGCGCAATGGTCTTGATCCTGCTAGCGGTTGGAACTCAATTAATCGCAGATTTGGTCTACTCGTTGATCAATCCGCGCATTCGCTATTCATAGGAATCCACCATGACAACGGAAAACATTTCTGTAACGAAAAGTTCTTCAAGGTTCAGC
>DYDH01000300.1 GCA_020717985.1 Herpetosiphon sp.
CACCCACCCCACTCCCCAGTGCTCGCGTAAATGTAGGCGACCGCGCCTTCTTTAATGGCGAATATGAGAACGCCTTGCTTTATTATCAAACCGCGTTTCGCGACTCGCCGGATGTGTTGGTACAGTCCGCCGCCAAATGGGGTGAAGCACGTGTGTATTTTGCAGAAGAACGATATGACGAAACACTGGCCGCCCTCCAAACACTTATCACAGAATATCCTCAATCCACACAGGTGGGACAGGCTTATTTTATACAGGGTCTCGTAAATTATCGTTTGAATAATTATCAAGCCGCCGCAGATGCGTGGCAGACCTATCTCACATTGCGCCCCGGCTATTTGGATGCGTACGCGCAGGAACTGCGTGGTGATGCGCTCTACGATGCCCTGAATTATGTTCCCGCATTATCCGCCTACACGGCCGCGATCCAAGCCTCAGCGATTGGAGATGACATCACGCTTGACCTAAAAGTCGCCGCGACACATGTAAAAATGGGAGACTACGAATCCGCGCTGGCTTTATATGATGGCATTGCCGCGCGCGCGCCAAACGATTACATCAAAGCCCAGGCGGCGTATGAATCCGGGATGGCGTATCAGGCTCTCGGTCGCAATGATGAAGCGCTGGGTAAATTCCGTCTGGCGGTGGAAAATTATCCGCTATCCTTTTATGCTTATCAAAGTCTTGTTGCGCTCCTCGATGCGGGCGCAGAAGTGAGTCAACTTGACCGCGGACTGGTGGATTATTTCGCAGGTCAATATAAATATGCCATCGAGGCTTTTGGTCATTACATTGAAGCAAACCCCACAAATGATGGTACAGCGTATTACTATCGCGCGTTGGCTCACCGTGACCTGGGGAACTATGAAGCGGCATTGAAGGATTTTTCAACCTTCACTTCAAACTTTCCAACTCATTCACGTTGGGGAGATGCCTGGGGCGAAAAGGCTTTCGTCGAGTGGTACAACCTCGGCTCGTATGACATAGCCGCAAAAACACTGCTGGATTTTGTGGCAGGCGTTCCAAACAGCGAACTGGCTGTGGAGTATTTAATGAGCGCGGCGCGCATTTATGAACGCAATGCAAAATATGAAGAAGCCCTGCAAATATGGGCGCGCGTTGCAAATGAATACCCCGGCTCAGAACAAGCCTCAACGGCTGTGTTTTTGATGGGCATCATTTATTATCGCAATGGAGATGTCGTTTCGGCGCTGGATTCCTTCAACCGCAGTCTGCCGCTTTCAGCGCGTGCAGAAGACCAGGCACGCGGATATTTATGGCTCGGTAAATCTCAACAAAAACTTGGAGACCAGGAAGCGGCAATGAACGCGTGGCGCGAAGCGCAAAACCGCGATCCCGGCGGCTACTACAGCGAACGCGCCCGCGATCTGTTGATTGAGCGCGCGCCCTTTACGCCACCGATATCCTCAAACCTGACACCCAACCTGGAAACCGAGCGCAAGGATGCGGACTCATGGGTGCGCCTCACTTTTAACCTTTCCGTGGATACTGACCTAAGCGGGCTGGGAACACTTGCCGCTGATGGACGCATCATCCGCGGGACCGAACTGTGGGAACTTGGTCTTTATGAAGATGCGCGCCTTGAATTTGAAAGCCTGCGCGTGGAATTGGAATTAAATAGAGACGCTGTCGGAAGTTATCGGTTAACAAATTATCTGCTGGACCTCGGTTTGTATCGTTCAGCGGTATTCTCCGCGCGCCAGATACTAACGCTGGCCGGGCTGGACGAACATACCGAATCGATGATGGCGCCGCCTTATTTTGGTCACATCCGATATGGGTTATATTATTCCGATCTCGTTATTCCCGACGCACAGACAAACGGATTCGATCCATTGTTTATTTTCAGCGTGGTCAGGCAGGAAAGTTTGTTCGAGGGCTTTATCAACTCAAATGCGGGCGCGCGTGGATTGATGCAAATCATCCCAACCACAGGCGCACAGGTCGTCACGCAGCTCGGCTGGCCTGTCAACTATGACGACAAAGATCTGTACCGCCCAGACGTAAGCGTAGCACTTGGCACTTATTATCTCGATAAGAACCGCGACTTGCTGAATGGCGACCTTTACGCGGCATTAGCCGCATACAACGGCGGACCAGGCAACTCATTACAGTGGAAAGAACTTTCAGGTGAAGACCCCGACCTGTTTTTGGAATCTGTACGGTTTGAAGAGACACGCAATTACATTCGAAATATTTATGAGATCTATGTTATTTACAAGCGGTTGTATGGCGTGGCTGAGTAATTAACACTTTCTTTAGCGATGCAAAAGGAGTAAAGGACTTCAAATTAAAAGTCCTTTACTCCTTTTATTTAAGCGCCTAAAAAGTCCGACTAATCCATATGCGCGAGGACGCGTTGTTGCGCGGTTTCCACATCCATATCCAGCACAGAGACCAACTTATCCCTGCCGTTTTCGCCTGCGACAATTTCCACACGCGACTTCGGCACGCCGAGCACTTCCGCCAGATAGCTGAGTAACTCAACATTCATTTCCTCATCTGAAGGATCGGAGACAAGGTGTACCTTGATGGTACCGTCGTTCAACACACCCATAATCTGATTTTGGCTGGCACGCGGCGTAACACGTACAGCCAAAGCAGACCCGAGTTGACCACTATGAAGTTCATATTTTCTAGACATGGTTCACCTCAACTTAAAGAAAGAAAGATGGCAATCAAAATCCGCGCTACAACCTGGACTACAATAATTAATATCAGCGGGCTGAAATCAAACGTCCCAGCCGCAGGCACCAGACGGCGAATCGGTTCCAAAAACGGGTCAACGATACGGTCCAATGCTTCGCGCACGGGATGATAAGGCGGGAGAAAGAACGAAAGAAGAGACGATGCAATTACAACCCATATAAAAATTTGAGTAATCGTATTTATAAAGAAAATCAATACTGAAAAATTCATCAAACCTCCGGTTTACCGCTTGTTACATAATGTATGTATAGAATTTACAAGTAAAAATCACAACTATGGTTTGGTTATACACATGAGACATGCGTGCGGCCCTATCACTACGTGTATTGCCGAGCGCCAACAATGGCTGTGCCAACTCTTACCAAAGTGGCGCCCTCCTGTACTGCCACTTCATAATCGCCGCTGGTTCCCATGGAAAGCTGAGTGAAATCCACATGCGGAAATTGTGAAGCAAGATACGCCTGCAAACGCTTCAATTGCTGAAAAAATGGTCGCGAGAACTCAGCAGTCCCACCAAGAGGGGGCATGGTCATCAAGCCGCGAACCTGCAAATTGGGCAACGCGAACACTGCGGCAACATCATCCAGCAACGCAGGCCAGAGCGCCTTGTCACCAGCCAGCCAGCCAGACTTACTATCCTCGCCGCCCACATTGAATTCCAGCAAAACTGGGAGCGCGCGCCCCGCCTCGCCGCAGAATCTGTCCAGCCGTTTTGCAAGTTTCAGGCTATCCAGGGAATGTAACAAGTTAAAGTTCTCCGCCACGAGCTGCGCTTTGCGGCTTTGCACGTGTCCGATCATGTGCCATTCTACCGCAGAAAACTCGCGCAAAGATTGAAGTTTCATAGCGCCCTCTTCGGGATAATTCTCTCCCAACATAAATGCGCCCGCTTCAATCGCCGCGCGCACTATTTCAATCGGTTGTGTCTTTGTGACCACCACCAACTTGATCGACTCCGGGGATCGTCCTGCGCCATTGGCCGCCCTTGCGATATTATCCAGTGTCTGTAAATATCTTTCACGGATGGATTGAACTAGATCATTCATGCGCTAATTTTACCCCGCATCCCGCCTACGCCTGCAACGCCATCAACGCGCCGAATCTACCCGTTTTGCCTTTTTCCGCTCGATGCGAAAACCAATCATCCAGGTGACAGGCTGTGCAAACGCCTGAAATTTGGATTTGCTCCACACCCGCATTTTTCAATTGAATGGCGTTTGCCGTCCATAGGTCCAAATAGGTGCTTCCGTTTCTTGTCTGCAAAACTTTATCGGCATCGTGATTATATTTTTCCTGGAACTGTGAAACGACATCCACGCCGACTTCATAATGATCCACACCAATGGATGGACCGATGCCGGCGATGATATTTTTTGGATCACTGCCATAATGGGATTTCATTCCCTCCACCGCGGTCTGAACGACACCTCGAATTGTTCCCAGCCATCCGGCATGGGCAATGCCGATGACTTTCTTCTTTGGATCATGGAGCAGGACCGGCACACAATCGCCGAAGCGCATGAACAATGAAACATTTGGATTATCTGTGAAGATAATATCCGCCCGCGCGGAAGGCTCACGGATTGGATGAGGGGCGTCAGCGTAGACAATGTCTGTGCCGTGGACCAGCCAAACGTCGTGGATGGATGCGGGGTCACATCCCATGGCATTAAATACACGGGTGCGATTCTCCACAACGTGCGCGGGGTCATCCCCGACCGATCCGCCCAG
>DYDH01000065.1 GCA_020717985.1 Herpetosiphon sp.
TACTCTGTGGTTAAATCTTTTGGTAAGCCCACGCAATTAGACACTCCCAAACCGTAAATCTTTGCTTTCTACACGAAGCCAAAACGAAGAATTCCTGACTTTGGTAAAGCCGTATGCCGGCACGCGTTGGCAATGGACAAAGGACGAAAAAAGGACTATGCTAGACATAGAGAGGGGTGTAGATGCAAGTTGTGCAATCCAGATGACATTTATATGATTTATTGATCGACTGCTTTTCATGGCGTGTAAAAGGTGAAAACAATGAATCCAAAACAGCAGAGCAATATGCTACCAAAGAAAAAAAAGCTTGGAGCAGGTGCGGAACAAAATGGAAATGTCATGCCTTATTTCGACGGGATGGTGGAATATATTTCAGAAGCATTGATTGCGACGGATAATCAATATGTTGTGATCGGCTGGAACACGGCGGCGGAACGTATCTATGGATGGAAAGCTGAGGAGGTGATGGGGAATATGCTCAACGATTTCCTTCAGACGGAGTATCGAGATACACAAAGAGACCATGTCATCAGCAAAGTCAATGAAACGGGGACTTGGTCTGGTGAAGTGACCCAACTGCGCAAGGATGGAAAACGCATCCCCATCCGATCCTCGGTTTCTGCCGTCAAAGATGAGCAGGGTACTCCCGTCGGTTTCATCGGTATCAATCGCGATATCAGCGATCAAAAACAGGTCGAGGAAACCCTCTCCCGCTCTGAAGCCAAATTTCACTTTTTATTCGACTCTGTTCCGCAAGGAATTGTTCACCAGGATGCAAATGGGCGCGTGATTGACGCAAATCCTGCCGCACAGAAAATTTTGGGGTTGACGCTGGACCAGCTACAAGGGCGGACTTCGTTCGATCAACGTTGGAAATCCATTCATGAAGACGGCTCTGAATTCCCCGGTGAAACACATCCCGCCATGCTTGCCCTGCAAACAGGAAAGAACGTACGTGATGTTGTCATGGGTGTTTACAACCCTGTCACTGATGAATACCGCTGGCTTAATATCAATGTCATTCCGCGTTTTCAGGCGGGCGAAAAAAATCCATATGAAGCGTATGCCATCTTTGAAGACATCACCGAGCACAAGCAGGTGGAGGAAAGACTGCAAGTAAACGAGCGCACGCTCAAACTCTTTGTTGAGTATGCTCCCGCAGCGATCGCCATGTTTGACCGCGACATGAAATATATTGCAGCAAGCCGCCGCTTTCTCGCCGATTACAACCTGAAAGATGAGAACATCATCGGCCGTTCCCATTATGAGATATTCCCGGAGATTTCTGAGCGCTGGAAGGAAATCCACAGGCGCTGCCTGGCAGGCGCGACCGAAAAAGAGGAGGAGGACCCCTTCCCCCGTGTAGACGGAACGTTGGATTGGGTGCGCTGGGAAATTCATCCCTGGCATGACAAGCCTGGGGAGATTGGCGGCATCATCCTCTTCTCAGAGGTGGTCACCGAGCGCAAGCGGGTGGAGGCGACACTGCAAGAAGGCGAACGCACGCTCAAACTCTTTGTTGAGTATGCCCCCGCAGCGATCGCCATGTTTGACCGCGATATGAAATACATTGCGGCAAGCCGCCGCTTTTTTGCCGATTACAACCTGAAAGACGAGAACATCATCGGGCGTTCGCATTACGAGGTCTTCCCGGAGATTTCTGAACGCGTGAAGGAAGTCCACAAGCGCTGTCTGGCAGGTGCGACAGAAAAGAAGGAGGAAGATTCCTTCCCCCGCGCGGATGGAACCTTGGATTGGGTGCGCTGGGAAGTCCATCCCTGGTATGACAGGTCTGGGGAGATCGGCGGTATTATCTTGTTTTCAGAAGTAATTACCGAGCGCAAACTGGCGGAACGCGAGATCAAACAGCGGACTGAAGACCTGCTTCTCATCAATGCCCTGAACGATGCCGTCAACCGCGGCGAGGATATCGAGGGCATCGCTGAAGTATTTGCCCGTGAGACGCGCAATGCGTTTGCCTGCCAGGATGCCGCCATCTACCTGCTCAGTCCAGACGGAAAATATATCGAAATGCAGAGCGCCACCCTTTCGCGGAAAGTGACCGAGCGGATCGAGAAACTGATTGGACGCCCCATTCCCAGAGTCCGCATCCCGATCAAGGAAGGCGGTTACTTCAAGAAAATCCTGTCAAATGAACAGGGCGTCATAATAAGCGACCCGAAGGTGATCCAGCAATGGATCGCGGAATTCGCGGAGACCACCTTCCTGCCGGCGGCGTTTCGCGTTGTCGTCAGAAAGACCGCCCCACAGATTTATAAAAGCCTCAATCTTCAATCCACCATTTCCATTCCACTGATCTCTTCCGGGCAGGCGATTGGCATTCTGGATATGTCCAGCAAGGGGCAGTTCACCGAGGAAGACCTGCGGCGTGTTCATTCCATCAGTCATCAGGTGACGGCAGTTCTTTTGCGCAAGCAGGCGGAAAAACAAGTCCAACTCCAATTGCGGCGCATGAGCGCCTTGGGTGAGATTGACCGTGCCATCAGTTCCAGTCTCGATATGCGCCTGTCGTTGGACATCGTGCTGAGTCAGGTGCTTTCCCAATTAAACGTGGACGCGGCATCCATCCTGCTCTTGAACCCTTTCAGTCAGATGCTTGAGTATGTTGCCGGGAAGGGATATCGTACCCAAAACATTCGCCAGTCGCGCATGAGACTTGGGGAGGGGTTGGCAGGGCGGGCGGGCTTGGAACGCAAGGTTCTTCACGTTCCAAGCCTCTCGGTGATGGATAGTCAATTCCAACGCAGGGAATTGCTCAAGGACGAGCAGTTTGTGGAATATTTTGGCGTTCCCCTGATCGCAAAGGGACTGCTCAAGGGCGTGCTGGAAATCTTCCATCGCACCCCGCTTGACCCCGACATTGAGTGGATAAACTATCTGGAAACTCTTGGCGGACAGGCCGCCATCGCCATAGACAACGTGCAATTGTTCGAGAACATTCAGCAATCGAACCTGGAACTTGTCGCGGCTTACGATGCCACCATCGAGGGCTGGTCGCGTGCCATGGATCTGCGCGACAAGGAAACCGAGGGACATACAAAGCGAGTCACCGAAACAACAGTGCAGTTGGCAAAGAAAATGGGTATCAACCAGCCGGAGATGGTCCATTTACGCCGCGGCGCGCTCCTGCATGATATTGGCAAACTGGGTGTCCCCGACAACATCCTGCTCAAACCTGATGCGCTTACCAGAATTGAATGGGCTGTCATGCGTCAGCATCCCTCGTATGCTTTTAACATGCTAATGTCCATCAATTATCTGCGGCCTGCGCTGGATATTCCCTATTGTCACCACGAAAAATGGGACGGCAGCGGCTATCCGCGCGCATTGAGCGGCGAACAAATCCCTCTTGCCGCGCGTATCTTTGCCATTGTGGACGTGTGGGATGCCCTGCGTTCGGACCGTCCGTATCGGGCGGGGTGGCCGCTCGAAAAAACATATGAATATATCCGCGAGCAATCCGGCAAACATTTCGATCCGCAAGTGGTTGCGGCGTTCTTAAGTTTGTTGGATGAATTGCCTGATTTGAAATGAACAGGACTTGCGCAGAATTTTTTTCGTCCACTACTCTGCGCGAAATTTTGCTAATCGTTCTTAAATTCGTGCAGAGTAGCGAAGACACCTGCACTGCGTTCAGGTGCAAGTGTCGGCGAATGCTTTTTGGGGGCTTGCGTAAGTCCTAATGGATTTTTTATTAGACCTCTTGCAAAAGACCTTTTTGCCACAGAGTATTCATGAAAGGGTTTCACCCCGAAGGATGAAAAACGTAGGTCACGTTTGTAACGTGACGCCCGCAACATTGGAGCGTCATGCTGCAAGCATGACCTACAAAGCTTATTTTTATATCAGGTCGCAGAGAAAAAAGAGTTTTAAGAGGTTTTACTCAAAGGTCTCTGTGTACTCGTGGCTACTTATGCAAAAGGTCAATTGATATTACACATCGTCCCGAATACCCATCCAGAATGAGTTTCTTTGGACACAACTACAACAAATTTTCATTCACCAATAATTCGGCATTGTAAATGGATGCGCCCGCCGCGCCGCGAATCGTGTTGTGTGAAAGAACAACAAACTTGAGATCAAAAAGCGGATCGCGCCGTACGCGCCCGACCACGGTGGTCATGCCTTTTCCGGTCATGCGATCCAGCCTGGGCTGTGGACGATCCGCCTCATCTCTGACCTCGATGACTGGCTGCGGTGTCGAAGGCAGATTCCTCGCTGACGGTTTTGCGGTGTAGTCGCGCAACGCCTGGATCGCAACTTCCGGTTCAACAGGTTTATTCAATGCCACACTCGCGCATATTGTGTGACCGTCAATCACCGCCACGCGATTCGTATGCGCGCTGAATGTGATGTTTGCCATTTCAATTTTGTTCTCGTTGAATTTGCCGAGCATCTTGCGCGGTTCCCATTCCACCTTTTCTTCTTCGCCGCCGTTGCCAACATTGGGGATGATATTGTCCATGATGTCGAGCGACGACACACCGGGATAGCCCGCACCTGAAAGCGCCTGCAATGAAACCATGAATACTTTCTTCACGCCGAAGGATTCGTCCAATGCTTTCAACGCAATCGTAAGACCTGTGCTGGTGCAATTCGGATTGGTGACAATGCATCCGCTCCAGTTATTGTTTTTGCGCTGTTGCTTCACCAGTTGAATATGCTCCGCGTTGATTTCGGGAAGCAGAAGCGGTACATCCTCGCCGCGCCGATATGATGACGCATTTGAGCAAACTGCCGCGCCTGCCTTCGCGAACTGCGGTTCGAGTTCATTGGCAATTTCGGTGTGCAAAGCTGAGAATACAATTTTTGCCTGTACGGCTTCGGTACTGGCTGGCACAACGATCATATCGCGGACGTATTCGGGCATGGGAGTATCCAATACCCAGCGTGCGGCTTTGGAATAGGATTGTCCAACCGAACGGTCCGATGCGGCAAGCGCCACAACCTTGAACCACGGATGTTTGTCGAGCAAAGAGATAAAACGCTGGCCGACAGAGCCTGTCGCGCCGAGTACTGCTACGGGGATTTGAGACATAAAAACTCCTTTGAAAAAATGTTTATGGGTTTGAAAGTTGCAGGTTGAAGGTTTAAAGTTTTAAAACCTTCAACCTGCCAACTTGTAACCTGCAACCCATTATTTCACGATCAATTCATGCAATGCCTTCACCGCAATCTCTGTATCCGCGGCGGCAACGACCATGCTAATGGACACTTCCGATGAGCCTTGCGCGATGGCTAAAACATTTGCCTTGTTATTGCCAAGCTGCGAAAATATCTGTCCTGCCACGCCGGGTGTGTGACGCATCCCAACGCCAACAACGGTGACGATTGAAACATCCTCCGTCATCCACACGCGGTCAATATCCTCATCCTCGATCTCACTTGCGAAGACAGATTGCAAAGCGTTGATGACAGACTCGGCTGATTCAGACGGCACGGCAAAACAGATGGACTGTTCCGAGGATGCCTGTGTAATTAATGGCACACTGGTTTTTGTGGATGCCACCGCGCCAAACGCGCGAGCCGCCACGCCAGGCACGCCCAGCATCCCCCGCCCTTCGATGGTCACCAGTCTCTGGTTACGGATGGCGGTCACAGCTTTGACAACCTGTCCGTGGACTTTACCATTCGTTTTGGGATTCGCAATTAGTCGCGTGCCAGGATGCGATGGGTTGAATGTGTTGCAGATGCGTAGCCCGATGCCCGCATCCACCACGGGACGGATGGTCTTGGGGTGCAGAACCTTTGCTCCGTAATAGGCCAGTTCCGCGATTTCGCTGTACGTGATTTCTGGTAATGTTTTGGCATCCCTCACAATGCGCGGGTCGGTGGTCATTACGCCGTCCACGTCTGTCCAGATCCAGACATCGTCAGCGGGGAGGACGGAGCCGATGATGGCGGCGGAATAATCACTGCCGCCGCGCCCCAGGGTTGTGATCACGCCTTCGGGTGTCGCACCGATGAAGCCTGTTGTCACCGGGACAATGCCCGCATCCATTAGCGGATTCAGTAATTGTCTTGTCTTTTCGGTTGTGACCTTGAAATCGGGGTGTGCGTTTTGATAATGCGCGTTGGTGATGACAAACTCAGTCGACTCGATTGCCTTTGCCTTGATCCCCGCGCTTTCAAGCACCGCGCCCAGCAGACGGACACTCATCCGCTCGCCAATGGAAGCCACCGCATCCATTGCCCGTGGACTGGCTTCGCCGAGTACGGCAATTGCCTTGCATAAATCCACGAATGAGAAAATCAGGTCGTTGATTTCCTGCCTTGTCGCATCGCGCAGTTTTTCATCCTTGATGAGCGTATCCGCGGCGGCGAAGTGTTTCTCTTTCAGTGTGTTTTCTATACTTGGAAGCGAATCAACCTTCCCTTGCGAAGCCAGCGCGGCTGAGTCCAGCAGAAGGTTGGTGACTCCTGACATCGCGGAAGTGATCACCACCACGCGGGCAAAGTCGGCGCGAGCATCTTTTACGATCTGAGCTGCCTTCACCAGCGCGTCCGCCGACCCGACGGACGTTCCGCCGAATTTCATAACGAGTGTTTTGTTTTCTGGCATGTTGTTCTTCTCCTTTGATTCAGACTTGACAGGTCGCTTCGCGAAAACCTGTCAAGTCTATTATTAAGATAACAAAAACGCCCCACGTTTTCCGTGAGGCGTTGTGTTTTGAGAGTACCTTGTTTCGGTTACTTCTGCCCAAGCACAAATATCTCACGGAGAGACCGGGAGGTAGTGGTCATGGACATGGTAGTGAAACAGGAAGATTTCATATTGGGCGCAGTTATATCATTTGGATAAAGATGCGTCAATGGCTTTTTTATGATTCAACCACAAAGGACACAAAGTATCACGAAGGAGAACAAAAGATTTTCTTTGTGTACCTTTGTGATACTTCGTGGTTTAACGTTCTTTCAGCGAATTCAAAAACTCGTCCTGATTTCGGACTGTTTCCTTCAGCCCCAATTTTTTGCCCAGCCTTGTCAGTTGCGGCGGGTCAACATAAGTTTGCGCGAGAATTTCTTCCTGACCAAAAACTTCACTTGCCGCGCCGTCGAGTAAAACCTGTCCATTGGATAGAGCGATCACGCGCTCGAAATTTTCGGCGCAAAAATCAATATCGTGCGTGATGGTGATGACGGTCTTGCCTTCCCTGCGTAACTCCGCGATGACATGCGCAATGCGCGCCACGTTGACCGCATCCTGCCCCGTCGTGGGTTCATCGAAAATCACAATCGGCGTATCCATCGCAATGACCGATGCCAACGCGACCATCTTGCGCCAGGTGGGTGAGAGATCGTATGGATTCGTCTCGGTCTTGTCGCTTAACTCGGTCAATACCAGCGCGCGTTTGACCAGATCATCTATTCTTTCTTTTGAATATCCCAAATTGTGCGGACCAAACTTTACTTCTGTGCCGACATCTTTTGAAAATAATTGCTCATCAGGGTTTTGGAAGACATAGCCGACTCGTGACGCGAGTTTCGCCACTGAATATTTTTTCGTGTCCCAATCGCCGATCAACACCGACCCGAGAGTGGGTTGCAAAAGCCCGTTGAAGTGCCTCACAAGAGTGGTCTTGCCCGCGCCGTTTTGTCCGACAATGGCAACCTGCTCGCCCGCTTCGATGGTGAGCGAAATGCCGCGCAGGGCTTCAAGCCCGGTGGGATAGGTAAAGCGGAGGTTATCTATTTGTATCTTCATAATTTATCGGAACGTATAACGTGGTGCGCGTTGCGTAAAACGGAACACGCTACACGTTACAACGTAAATCCCTCCACCGCCTCATCCAGCGTGACAGGTAAATTTTCCTTCTTCCACAAGCCGCGCTTCTTCGCTTCTCTTGCCGTGGATGTGTAGCGCGAAATGCCGAAACCGTTTTCAGCCAGCAGGTCAGAGGTTAACACTTCACTGGGTTTGCCTTCGAGCAGGATTTGCCCATCCTTCAAGGCGATGACTCGATCTGCAAAATTTGCGATCCATTCCATCTTGTGTTCGACCATCACCACGGTCATGCCGCCTTCCGCCATTTTGCGGACTACGGCGAAGACTTCGCGTGTACCGATGGGGTCCATTTGCGAAGTCGGCTCATCCAGGACGAGCAGCTTGGGCTGCATCACCAGGATCGAGGTCAGGGCGACACGCTGCTGCTGTCCGCCAGAAAGGGAATAGGGTGAGCGGTCCGCCAGATTGCTGATGTCGGTCATCTTCATCGCTTCCACCACACGCGGACGAATCTCCTCGCGCGGCACGCCGCTGTTTTCCAGTCCAAAAGCGATCTCTTCAAAGACAGTATATTTTGCGCCGGAAATTTGATTGAAAGGATTTTGAAAAGCCAGTCCCACGTTCAGCACCCACTCGTCCAGCGTGGATTTGCTTGATTCCATGCTAGCCACTTCGATTGTGCCGCTGATCTCGCCCTTGAAAAAGTGCGGCACGAAGCCCGCCAGCGCATAACACAACGTTGACTTGCCCGCACCGTTGGGACCGACAACCGCAACGAACTCGCCTTCGTTGACCTGCAAATTGATATTTTGCAAGACGGGCGTTTTGGTCAGCGGATATTTATATGTGACGTTTTGAAGATTTATGAAGGCCATAGGTTTAGCGCAATGGAAATGACGACGAGGATGGCAAGCCCCCAGCGGGTGATCTGATCGAAACGGCTGTCAGGGATTTCGTGCAGGGATGTTTTAACTTTTTTGGAGGTGAAGCCGCGCGCTTCGATGGCGATGGCGCGTTCCTCCACTTCAACCAGCGAGCCGAAAACTAATGGACTGACGAGCGGCACAACAGAACCAACGCGCTTTAAGAACGTACTTTGCGTATCCAGTCCGCGTGACTGTTGAGCGGCAATAATGGTTTGGGCTTTTGCCTGCATCTGCGGCAGGATCTGCAAAGTTGAAATAATGACGTATGCAAATTGGGGAGGTAGTCCGCGGCGTGTGAGATCGGACATTAATTCACTTGGGTGTGTGGTCATCAAAAAGAGCGTAAATGCGGAAATCATCACTGTAATTCTTGTGGCAATGCGAAATGCGAATAAAAGGCTTTCCTGTGTTATATCCAGAAACCAAAAGTTGAAAATAACGGTATGTCCAACCGGTTGGAAGAAGGCCTGCATGAAGAAAATAAACCCCGCCGCAGGGATGATCAATCGGATGGCGCTTGTAAAATATTCCCTCGCGACCTTGCCAACAAATCCAAGCGGCACGATCACCAGCAGCAGTAAAACATGAGATGTCCAGTACCAGGGGCTAAAAATCGAGATAAGAATAATACTTAAAGCCAAAATGATTTTGGTTAAGGGGTTGAGGTTGTGAAGGACGCTATCGCGCTTGATATAAAAGGAAAGGCGTTCGTGCATATGGTTGACCGTTTATCTGCTGTGCTAAAAAGCAAAACAAGGGGCGAGTTGGATTATACGCTAAAAAAATCAGGCTTCGAAAGGAAGCCTGATTTTTATAAATCCAAATTAGTTTTAGCCTGCCAGCATGTTGCGGACAACGAATCCCAGCGCAACGACGATCACGACCACGACAAGCGCGATAACCAACTGCGTGGTAGTGTTGCCCTCTTGCACTTCTGCATTCTCGGGCCGTGGGAAGCGGGCAACCAAGCGCTTGGAAAGTCCCTGAACAATGGCAAAGGCAAGCATGGCTGTGGTGATCTTATCCACTGGTTCAGTGAGGAAGCTCGTGCTGACCACTGCGGACCAAAGTCCCTGACCAGTCTGGAGCAAATAAGCGGTGATGAAGGATGATCCGCTGGCTGTAATGCCGCCATAAAGGTAGACGGAGATCGGGGTCGAGACAATCGCCGCTGTAATCGCAATCAGGAAGCCCGACAGGATCACTTTCCACCAACTCTTGAATAAACCTGCATTGGCGCATAAACCTGCCACCAGACCAATGAAAAACGCTACAGGCCACCAAGGCAGGGAATCAGGATTAAAGAGACCCCAAATGGTATTGGAGAGCGCGCCTGTCAACGCGCCTGCCCATGGACCGCAAAGTATGGCCACGATCACGGTGCCGATCGAATCAAGGAAAACAGGTAATTTCAACAGAACAACGATATATCCTATTGCAATATTGATGGCAATCGCCACGGGGATGAGTACCCAGGTCATGGTAGTGAAATCTTTCTTGATCTTTTCCAACATTTTTGCCTCCAGGTGAAAATGATTTATGGATTACTTTTACATAATAACACTTTTCAACATCAAAGGTCACGAGAAGGACGCTGCGCGTGCCAGTTTTTCCATCCTTTCCAGAAATAATTCCATAAAAACGCGCGGCCTCACGCCGAGCGCCACTTTCATGTTCGCGGCTTTTTTGTTGTAGTTGTAAAAATCTGCGAATGTGTTTCCCAGCCCCACACCTGTTGAAATATCCACATCCACAAAAAGTTCCCGATAATCGCAAATCTCAGGCATGAAGGTTAATGCCAGTGTCATCGGATCGTTGATCACACAGCCGTCAATTTTTTGATACTCGTCGTGGAACTCCATGTAAAAGCGGGTCGCATCCGCGATGAATTTTGTGATGGGTGAATTGATCTTCAATAGTCTATTCAAGTCGTCCTTCAAAAAGATACATTGATAGGTAACATCCAAAGGCGTGAGTGTGATCGGCATCTCCGAATGGTAAACAATATGCGTCGCGTGCGGGTCAACATAGGTATTGAATTCCGCCAGCGGCGTGGTGTTACCCTCATGTCTGATCGCGCCGCCCATGATGAACACCTCTTTGACATTCTCCACAATGCGCGGCTCCTGCCGAAGTGCCAGCGCGACATTCGTCAGCGGTCCGATGCAGACCAGCGTGATTTCTTTTGGCGCAGACATGATCTTCT
The DNA here is from genome assembly GCA_020717985.1 of Herpetosiphon sp. Classification (GTDB taxonomy): domain Bacteria; phylum Chloroflexota; class Anaerolineae; order Anaerolineales; family Villigracilaceae; genus Villigracilis. The sequence continues at coordinate 10,880 of DYDH01000065.1, forward strand.
CGATTAGAAAATCGCTTCCTTTCTGCGCCTTGGGCTTGGTCTGTGGCGCTGACAGTTTTGCGTACCCGATTCCCTGTTCGCCATGAGTCTCGGGCGCAAGCAGGGACGGTTGCACAAGCGGCAAGTCACAGCCTTGATACACAGGGATGTGATTCGCCTTTGCCAGTTCCAAAACAGAAAGCGCATTGAGCGTCCCCTGCTCCGTGGATGAATTACCGTGGACTACACTCAGCCCCTCCAGTGAAATTTCAGGAGATGCCAAAGCGAGCAAAATTGCCAGGGAGTCGTCGATCCCAGGATCAGTGTCGAGGATGATGCGTTTTTGATTCATAATGATGCAGGTCAGGCTTGCAGCCTGACAAACTCCGTCGGCGGGTTACAAACCCGCCCTACAAAGAGATTCCATTCTTTCCAAAAACAACTCAATAAAATCACGCCCGCGGACATCCAACGCCACTTTCATATTGGCAGGCTTCTTCGAGACGTTCATGAAGTCGGCAAAGGTTTTACCCATCGAGATGCCTCCTGAAATATCCACATCCACGTGATGCTCTTCAAAGGTGAATAACTCGGGTGCGAGGATGACTGCCAGCGTAAGCGGATCATGCAGGGCGCAGCCATCGAAGCCTTCATACTTTTTGTAGAAGTCCATGTAAACCGCAGTTGCATCGCGGACAAATCGCGCAATGGGCGAATCGATTCGATTCAGGCGTTCCACATCCGCAGTGGTGAGGAGACATTTGTAAGTTGCGTCCAACGGAATCAACGTGATCGGAATTCCCGAATGAAAGACAATATGTGCCGCGTGCGGGTCGGCATGGATGTTGAACTCAGCCAGCGGTGTAATATTTCCGCCAGACCTGATCGCGCCGCCCATGATGACCAGTTCCTTCAACGCCTGCACAATGCGCGGCTCTTTGCGAATTGCCAGCGCAAGGTTGGTCATGGGTCCGATCATGAAGAGGGAAATTTCCTGCGGTTCTGCCAAAATACGCTCGATTAAATAATCAACCGCGTGCTGGTCAATAGGTTTCGCTTTCGGCTCAGGCAAAACGGACTTTCCAATTCCGCCTGTGCCATGGACTGCCTCACCCGATCTATGCAACGGACTGACGAGTGGCAGCGAACATCCGCGTGCGACAGGGATGTTGCTGGCGTGTGCCAGTTCCAGAACAGCCAGCGCGTTGCGCGTGGTTTTGTCTATGCCGATATTGCCGCTGACAGTGGTCAACGCTTCGAGTTGTATCTCAGGCGAAGCAAGCGCAAGCAGGAAGGTCAGGGCATCGTCCACGCCCGGGTCGGTATCAATGATGATTCGTTTTTTCATGATTTCCTATTTTATTTTCTCGGCTGTACTACCCCGCCGCGCACATCCCATATTTCTGATTGATCAACGAATTCGGGCGTAAATAATTTTGTATCTGTCGTGGTAAATAAAACCTGTTCGCCTTTGCCGACATATTTCAATAGGTCGGCGCGGCGATGCGTGTCCAACTCAGCCATTACTTCATCGAGCAAAATGACCGGCCATTCGCCAGTGCGTTTCTGCATCCATTCGACTTCGGCGAGTTTGAGCGCGAGCAGGGTTGTGCGTAATTGTCCGCGCGAGCCGTAGTCGCTGACATCCGCTTTGTTGATGATGAAACGCAAGTCGTCGCGGTGCGGACCAATTGTCGTCACGCCGCGCGCGATCTCTTCGCCGCGAATCTGTTTCAGCCGCGCCAAAAATCCCTTTTGAATTTCATCCAATTCTAAACTGGAGCGGTCAATGGGTGTATCAAGTTTCAATCCTAATTGCAGGTCAGGCTTGGGCAGCGGATCGTAAGCAGGTTCATAGGCGAGACGAAGCACCTCGGCTCCGCGAGTCAGCTCGTGATGAATGCGCGACGCGAAGCGTTCGATCTCCTGTACAGCCTGGATGCGATGCAGGATGATCTGCGCGCCGAGTCGCACCAGCGTTTCATCCCACACTTGAAGCTGGTTGCTGTCTCCCGAACGTTCATACAACGCCTTGAGAAGTGCATTGCGCTGCGTGAGCGCCTGGTTGTATTCGCTCAGGGTGTGCGCATACGCGGGGACGGCCTGCGCCAGCGCAAGGTTGAGATAGCGGCGGCGTTCCTCGGGTCCGCCTTCAATGATCTGCGACATTTGCGGCACAAAGATGACCGCGTTGAAATGTCCCATAATGTCGCTGACATGTTTTTTCACGCCATCCAATAAAACTTCCTTGCGCATCCGTTGACCGTTGACGCCTGTCGGTTCAAGGATCAATCTCGCTTCGATGCGGTGCTTTGTTCTTCCGCGTTGATAATCCGCCACGAGCCGCGTCACTGCCAGCGGATTCTTCGCCTCGTGAAAGTTGACGATCTGCCGATCCACATGCGTTTGAAAGGATGTGAAGGCCGCGAGAAAGTAAATGGCTTCGAGCACGCTGGTCTTGCCCTGCGCGTTTTCGCCGACAAGCAGAACAACCCGCCGTGGAAGGTCCATATCCAGGCGGGTGAGACTGCGGAAATTGGTCAGCGAAAGGTGTTTGAGGTACATGGGAACACAACACGCAACATGCAACAATAATTCGTGTTGCATGTTGCGTAATTTGTAATCCTTAATCCAGCGGAGTTTCTTCCTCAGCGGTTGGCTTCCATATCCGCTTTGAGAGATCGGTGAACAAAACACCGTTGAGATGGTCAATTTCGTGCTGGAAGATGCGCGCCATCCAGCCATCCACTTTCAACTTGATGGGCTTGCCGTGACGATTCAACGCCTTGATCTGAATCATCTCATGCCGCTCCACTTCACCGATCAAGCCTGGGATGGAGAGACACCCTTCTATGCCCATCACTTTTTCCTCTGACGCTTTGATGATCTCTGGGTTGATGATGACGTATAGTTTTTTTGGCTTGGGCTGTGCGCCTTCCACTTCTTCGTCTTCATCTTCTCCTTCCGCATATTCGATCACCGCCAACTGCTCTGAAACATTTACCTGTGGGGCAGCCAGTCCCACGCCCGGCGCATCGCGCATGGTTTCGATCATGTCGTCGATCAAGGTTTGCAGTTTTTTATCGAATTTGGTGACTGGTTTTGCCTTGCGCCGCAAGACAGGTTCAGGCAAGGTTACGATTTCTCTTAATGTCATATTTGTATTTTCCTGTTCACTTATCAATATATCAATTTAATGATGCCCGCCGCCATGATGATGTCAGTCGGAAGCTGGACCATCTATATTCATGGGCGTGTTGGGTTGGGTGTTCATTGCCGTCTGCTGGTCTGTTGTAGATTCAGCGGGCTTTTTTACGGGTGCATCAAAACTATCTATGTTTTCATGATAGGCCGCGATCCATGTGGCAAAGCGCTCGCGGTCATCCTTGCCCGCATTTTCATTCTTCTGCGCGATGCGCACCATGCGCCTGCGGTTGATGTCCGCCTGCACGCTGGCGGGATCGGCCACATCTTGAAAGTCAAATTTTGAGCCGCCGACGGTAATTTCCACTGTGCCGTAATTAAAGAGGGAAGGGATGATTCCTTCACGTTTATAGGATATGCTCAAAATACTTTCGAGCTGTGCGGCGCGTTTTTCTTCCTTGCCAAAGGGCTTGCGGTCAATATCAAAGATCTCTTCCGGCGTCAACAGGAACATATCGTTCTTCCAGTCCACGTATTCCCAAATAAGCCAGGCGATAACCGGCAGGGACAGCATGGGGAGCGCAACTGTGATCGTATCGGGTCTGAGTGCGCCTGCGGGATTTCGGTGAAAAAATGATTCGGTAGTCGAATTGAAAAGGATGATTCCGCGCCAGACTTGCAGGGCAAACATGCCGAGCGTGATCAGGATAGGCTGCCAGGCTTGTTCTAAAAATACGATCCAATGTTTATGATAAATAACTTTGCCCGCATCTTCTGCGCGTAATGTAAAAACCCCTTTAAAGGCGACCCACCATAGCGGTTGTTTTGCAAGGGCGTTATCCGCCGTGAAAATGGGCGGGAGTTCCGGTTCTTTTTTCTTTTCAACCGGCCTGCCTAATTTTTGCAGGATGGTGTTCTTCATCACCTCTTTTTGCGATACGGTGGTGATCGATTTTATACGTTCCCAATATTCGCGGATCATTTCAGCGGCCTGATTGGGATGATCCACATAGTCGAATTCCAGCCTGCCGACGAAGGTGCGCACGATCACGTTGCCAAAATCCAATATGCGGCCCAGTTGATCGGTCTCGACGCCCACGGAAAGGATTGAGCTTAATGGCGCTTCCTCACGGCTATCGTACAAGCCGACCACTTTTTCCAGCCAGATCACACGTTGGTTGGTAACGATATAATAATCGTTGCTCCAGTCAATTGCGTTCCAAATTCCCCAGCCGAGGATAAAGAGCAAAGCCAGCACGCCCAAAGCGATCGGAGTGACCGCGCTTACAAGAGCTCCCCAGGCAAATAATCCAAGCGGCACAGCCAGGGAAAGGAAAGGCACAACCAATGCCTGATACAAACGCAGTTTATGCCTGCGGGCAACAAAATAGATGATCTCTTTTGGTCCAAGCCAGTCGAATTTTGTCGCGCGCGCCAGTTTGTGGCTTTTGATCGCGACCATAAAATTCGGCTTCAGGTTTGGGTATTTAACAAGCAATTCGTTAAAATGCTGGCGTGACAGGAAAAGCAGGGTGGTGTTTTCCGATGTTGTGATGGTGGCCGAACGGTTGCGGTTTTCGACCAATGCTTCTTCGCCAAAATAATCGCCTGCCACAAGCCAGATCAGAACTTCCTCATCCCTTTTGTCTCGCGGGCGCATTACATTGACCTTCCCCTTGAAGATCACATAAAACCCTTCGGGTTTGTCACCGCGCTTAAATACGGTCTGGTTCGCAGGCACTTCGCGCTCATCAAATTTGACGGCGATGCTTGCGAGCTGATCCTCTTTCAAACCATTGAAGAGATGGATCTTATTGATTAAAGCGACGCGTTGTTTTAATTCGATCACGGTTTGATTCTATCAAACTTCTCGCACAATGGTACATCCGTATGCGGGGGAATCTGCCAGCGTGGGCAAATGCCCTTCGAGCAGCGACCCAACCGCCTCGTCCAGAAAGAAGCGCGACGGAACTTGATTCCGAAATGTGGCATCATCCACCGCGCCGCGGTAGCGCAGGATTCCATCACGGTCCATGACAAAGATATGCGGAGTGGTCTGCGCCCCAAACATATCTGCGACGACGCTCTGCGTATCCACCAATACCCTCGGCAGGGTTCTGGCTTCGGAGACATTTTTCAACGCCTCAACAGTCTCGTTCCTGTTCGACGCGATGGACAGCATGACAACGTCCCTCCATTCCGTCAACTTCGCAAGGACGTCGCGATCTGTCCGCTCCGAATGCGGACATTCACACGACCAAAAGTTGACAATGACGATCCTGCCGCGATAATCGGAAAGACGATGCGGATTGCCATTAAGATCGGGCAATTCAAAATCAGGCGCGGGGTGGTTGATATGCAAGGACATGGTCACAGGTTGCATGTTGTAGGTTACAGGTTGCAGATTGCAGATTTGAACCTTCAACCTGCAATCTTGAACTTTCAACTTTTAAATGATCTCCACTCCCGCCAGTTTTTCGATCACGCCCACTACTGCGGAATTGTCCAACTCGCCCATGCCCATCTCGATCATTTGCTCGTAGAATTTTGTGTTCTCCTCGGTTGCCGAAATGGGAACACCATATTCCTTTGCCGTGTCTAAAACAATTTTCATGTCTTTCAATTGCATGTACGACTTGAACCCGGGGTTGCGGTTACCGTCGAACAAACGCGGAGGTTTGATGTCCAACGCCCAGCATTGCGCCGCGCCCGCTTTGATGGCTTCCACAACTTTGCGCGGATCAACGCCCGCCTTCTTCGAGAAGACCAGCAGTTCGCCCATGGCCACCATCTGCGCGGCGACCATGATCTGATTTGCGGCTTTCGCCACCTGTCCCGCGCCCGCATCGCCGACGTGGGTGATGGTCTTGCCCATTGCTTGAAGCACAGGCATGGCTTTCTCCAACGCGGATGCGTCACCGCCGACCATGATGGTCAGCGTGCCATTCTTCGCGCCGATGTCACCGCCTGAGACGGGTGCATCCAGAGAGTAGACGCCCTTCCTCGCCAGTTCCGCCGCGATCATCCGCGCGGATGCGGGCTTGATGGTGGAATTATCAATCACGATCAGCCCATCATGCGCGGCTTCGATAATCCCTCTTTCACCCAGCACAACTTTTTCAACATCGGGTGAATCGGGCAGGTTTGTGAAGACAATATCTGACTGCGCGGTAACCACCGCAGGCGAAGAAGCTGAGATGGCGCCTTCCGCCACCAGTTCATCCACTGCCGCGCGTGAACGGTTATGCACCACAAGCGGGAAGCCCGCCTTGAGAATATTGCGGGCAATGGACTTGCCCATTAATCCGAGACCGATGTATCCAACTTTCAGCATGTTGACTCCTTAAGCGAAGATAATATTTGGATTATAACGCCCTTGTCCCCTCCTCGCTCTGTCGGAGGCTGATGAACGAAAAAGCCTGCTCCTCTCACCCCCATACGGGGGCTTACAGGAACAGGCTTAGGGTTGGGAATGAAGCGGTTATTTAATCGTATAGGTAATGCTGACCGAGACGGAAATGGTTAATTGTCCGGGCTGAATGGAAACAGTCGAATTCGCAGCCATTGCTCCACCGCCGCCGCCCTTTCCTTCTGCAACGGGGTAGGGACTATTGTCGTAGAAGCTGATGTTCTGAATTTCGCCGAGTGTAATGCCGGCGGCATCGGCTAATTCCTGTGCCTGTACTTTGGCATCTTCCACGGCTTTGGCGCGGGCTTCCTTTACTGCGGCGGTCTTATCGGCCACATCGAATTGGATGCTGTTGATGCTGTTCGCGCCCGCGCTGATGGTGTCATCGAGCAGGCTTCCAAGCCCGTCGAGATTGCGCACAGTCACATAGACGGTGTTGTCCACCATGTAGATCGAGCCGGTGGCTGTACCGTCGGGAGCGTACTGCTGGGACGGATAGATGCTAAAGTTGGTGGTGCGCAGGTCTTTCTCGTCCACGCCTGCCTTCTTGAGGGCATCGAGCACGGCATTGGTCTGTGTCTTATTTGCCTCCACAGTTTCCGAGGCGGTCTTGCCTTCGCTGTGTACGCCGATATAAATGTAGGCAATATCAGGTGTCAGGTACGATGCGCCGAGTCCGTTGACATTCAATGTGCGGTTGACGGGTTGAGCTGCCTGGTTGATGGTGGCTGGTCCGCAGGCGCTCAAGATGAGGGTAAAAGCCAGTACTGCAAAAACTAAGAATTTGGTTCGCATTTTTTGTATCTCCTTTTGTAATGTGCCTTATAGACGACATTACTTGTAAAAAGTTCCCTTGTATTTTAGCCTATTTACGGCTAAAATTTTGCACAAATGTTCTAATCGCGCTGAGCGTAGTCGAAGCGACGGGATTATCATGCCAATAAATTATCAGGAAATTTACACTCGAATCAAAGAGATCGGCGCGGGCGCGCGTGAACGTCGCAGAACTTTGGATGAACGCCGAGCCAAGGCGCGGGATCTGCTTGCCGCCTATTCCTCTGAATTGGACGTCTTGCGCTCCAAAGTGGATTCTGCCAAACAAGCGGATTCAAACACCCGCTGCGCTTTACCGATCAATGAAAGTCTCGCTTCGCACTACCCGCCGCCTGATTCAGTTATCCAAGCGATATTGATCGCCGCTGACGGTTCGCAGATCAACCCAGACCGTCACGCCGCGATCCAGTTTTGCGTGGTCAATGTTGGCGCAATCCAGATGAAACTTAACTCAGGCGAAACGCCAGAAATCTTTACCGATACCGAATTGCTCTACGGCGACGACCTTCTGCCAAACGGCTTTCCCATGTCTGATGGCATGGTTGCGTTGAAACGTGATCTCGCCGAACGGACGAAACTGGACGAATTGTCCAAAGGTTTGCAAGGTTCAGTCGTCACATTTACCGATGGTCCAATTGAATTGTGGGGCGCAAAAGGCGAGGACGCAAATTCATACGAAGCGATTGTCCAAAAATATCTCGGCGTGCTTTCCCGCTTGCAGGGGCGCGGAGTCATCACCGCAGGCTATGTGGACAAACCCTCTGCCGACCTGGTTGTGCGTCTGCTCGAAATCGCATCCGCCGACAATGAGCAAATACAAAAAATGCGCGAGTTTCATCCTCTGCGCGGTGTGAGTGACCGCTGGCTATACGGCGAACATAATAATCCGCTGTTGCCGCCAGGTCACCGCTCAGCGGTCTTTGGAATTCAGTCCACATCGGAGAAGAAATACACGGGCATTTTGTCGTTGCATTTCTTCTACCTCAACGTTGGCACGGAAGGGCATCCCTGGCCGGTGCGGGTTGAAATCCCAAAATGGGTGGCGGACGATAAATCCAAATTGGATTTATTACATGGCGTCTTGGTCGAGCAATGCCGCATGATGGGCAGTAAGCCGTATCCATATTTATTGCACCGCGCGCATGAGACCGCCGTTGTGAAAATGGAAGAGAAACAGCAGATCGAGCAAATGCTGGCGATGGAATTACGCAATCACGGTGAAGAAATGGATGATATTTCCAATAAGAGTTCAGCCAAGGGCTTGTCGGGCAGAGCGTCTTTTGCAAAACGAAAATCTTAACGCAAAGACGCTAAGACGCGAGGGAAAAAATCTTTGCGGCTTTGCGCCTTGGCGTTAAAAAAGGATGGCATTATGACACAACAAATCGAAATCGGACGTTTACTGCGGGCGGGGACAACGGGCTTTATTGCAGGCTGTCGCGTGTCGCAATTGACCGTGCCTGCCTTTGGCGCATTGGTGCGAGCGCCGTTGGGCGAGGGCTATCAAGTCTACGGACTCATCCATGATATTCACATTGACGATGATGGGTTGGTGCGTCAACTGGTGACATCGAATAATGTCAGCGATGATGTCATGCGCGATAATCGTGAGAATCGCATTGTGCCCGTGGAAATGTCCGTGCTGGCAGTGGGATATGAACAGGACGGCAAAGTGCATCACCTTCTGCCGCCGCGTCCGCCGTTGAGTTTGGATGTGATCTATTTGTGCGACGACAAGGATTTGGTCAGGTTCACAGAAAAGTTTGGATACTTCCGTCATATATTGAATGCAAAAGATGCTCCAGTCGGCGAAGTGTTGGCAGCACATATTCAACAGGCAGGGAAGGCACGCGGCGTGGACAGTGGAATGTGGAAAGAAAAAGCTGTCGCGGAATTAATTGCATTGTTGAGAGATGATTATCCAACGTTGATGAGCGCGTTGGGTGCGCTGGCGGATATTTCGTAAAGAGCATTAACCACGAAGGGTCACCAAGGAGCACAAAGGAAAACCAAAAGTCTTAAACCTTTGTGACGCTTCGTCTCCTTTGTGGTTAAAAGATTGAGGAAATTATGCAAAAGAAAATTTATTTACCTGTCCCGCCGCATGTCGAGCGAGTTGGAAAGGCAGTTTTGGATGCTTCGTTCAAAGTCCATACTGCGCTTGGACCTGGATTGTTGGAATCGGTTTATGAGACTTGTACAGCGTTTGAGACTCGGGAGAGCGGTCTGCAGGTGGTAACACAAGCGGCTTTGCCTGTAATTTATAGAGACATCAAAATGGATGCGGGTCTGCGTTTGGATATGTTGGTTGAAGATTGCGTGATTGTTGAGTTCAAGTCGGTTGAGACAATGAATCCTGTCTATGATGCTCAATTGATTACGTATTTGAAACTGACTGGAATACGTTTAGGATTTTTGATCAATTTCAATGTGGTTCATTTGAAAGATGGGATTAAGCGAATTGTGGTTTGAAGAGCTTTAACCACTAAGTGTCACTAAGGTACACAAAGGTTTAAGAACTTCTTCTTGCTCTCCTTTGTGACCCTTCGTCCCCTTTGTGGTAAATGGTTTTTCCTTGTGGTGAAAAATAGGAGCAATTATGGAAAATAAAATTATCGGCTACATAGTTGGCGGCGGACTTAAGGAGTCTTTCCGTGTGCGTCTCACGGTGGACCCGCTGACGGTGCAGGAGGGGGCGTTTGTGGTGATCGAGAGCGGGGATTATCATTTCTATGGTCTGGTGACCGACATGCAGCTCGGCGCGACGGATGACCGTTTTGCAGATGAGAAGTCTGACCGCTTGCCTGCGGCGTTGGCGAAGGCTTTGCATGGACAGACTCTTTATACCAATCTCGAGGTGCTGCCCGCGTTGATGCTCGAGCGCGGACCTGACCCTGCTTCGGCTGAGTATGATATTTGGGTCAAGAAGATCGGCGATACAGTCCCGCATCCGATACCTGTGAAGACTGTGCCGCCGCATCATTCGCAGGTGCGAATGGCGAACGAGGGTGACATCGCTGAGATTTTCGGCGACCCGAATGTGGACGGTAAATTTATCATCGGCTACACCCGCGAGCAGGGACATCCAGTTTGTATTGACATGGAGAAGTTCGTGCAGAGGTCGTCGGGGGTGTTTGGGGCGACGGGCACGGGCAAGTCGTTTTTGACGCGGCTGGTGCTGGCGGGGCTGATGCACTACAACAAGGCGTCGGTGCTGGTGCTGGATATGCATAACGAGTATGGGTTTGACGATGTAGCGTCAGACACGAAAAAAGCCGTGACGGGACTCAAGACCAAGTTCAAGTCGAAGATTCGAGTCGTCGGCTTGGGAGCAGGAGCAACCATCAGAGGGCAAGTCCCCGACTTTAATTTGGAAATCTCAACAGGCGACATTTCCACAGCCGATATCGAAACGTTGAGCCGTGAATTGAATCTGAAAGAGACCACGCCCACCACGTTGAACGCCTTGTTCGGGTCGTTCAAGAATGAGTGGTTTGCGCGCTTCAAGGCGATGAACCGCGAAGAGGTGGAAGTGGAGGACGAGAAGGGTAAGATGAAACGCGTGCCGCATCCCGATAGTGTGGCGGCGTGGGCGGACAGCAACGGCGTGAACGTGATGGCGGCGGAGGCTCTGCACGATAAACTGCGGCGCTTGTTCGGCAAGCCGTATATCGTCGAGAAGCCCGCCGCGGACAGCGTGAAGAATATCATCGACGCGCTGGAGAATGGTCAGCATGTGGTGCTGTCATATGGCGAACATGAAAGCGACCTCGATTATCTGCTCGTGTCGAATTTGCTGACGCGCAAGATCCGCGCGGCGTGGGAGAAGAAGACCAATGAATTCAGGACGCACGGGAAGAGCGAACCGCGTCCGCTGGTGATCGTGGTGGAAGAGGCGCATAAACTACTCAACCGTGAGATGGCGGCGCAGACGACCTTCGCGACCATCGCGCGCGAACTGCGCAAATA
>DYDH01000301.1:0-3380 GCA_020717985.1 Herpetosiphon sp.
AACAAATTTTCGAGTTATAATCTTCATACAGATCGGCGCGTGCCGATCAACTTTATCCGTAAGGAATATGGAGGCTGAAATGGATTTTGGTTCTATAAACTGGTTGGCAGTGATTGCTTGTGTTGTGGTCAGTATGATTAGTGGTTCCATCTGGTACAACCCGAAAACCTTCTTCCCTATGTGGTGGAAAGTCGTTGGCGCGGGACGAGAACAACCCGGCATGGAAAACATGGGCATGACCTGGGGCTTGACGATACTAGGCTCATTTGTTCAGGCGGTTGCGATGGCCTTTATGATAAAGACCATGGGCAGTACCAGCGCAGGCTCAGGCGCGATGACAGGTTTTATGCTTTGGCTTGGTTTTATCGCACCCACATATCTCGTCAATAAATTGTTTGCAGGTCACGGTTTGAAAATTTGGGCGATTGAGATTGGCAATCACCTTGTCAACTTCGTGCTGTTCGGAGCAATCCTCGGCGCGTGGCGTTAATCTTCATCATTAGAGCAAAGGGACGCTGATAACGCTGATTCTGCTGAATCAAAAAGATCAGCGAAAATCTGCGTTTTTCAGCGTCCCAAATAAATTCCGGGGAATTATGTTTTTGCGAGTCGGGTATACTCGACCCATGCAGCCATTTATTCGATTATACAAGCCCGAAGATTTCGACGACATCACCCGCATCTGGTTTGACGCGGAAACTGTCGCCATGCCCAAACTCATGGAGCGCATGGGGCATAAACTTGAAGATGCGCGTGAATACTTTCAAAGAGCCGTTATTGCGGAATGTCAGGTCTGGGTCTACGAACAGGATGGCGTTCCGCTTGGATTTTTTGCCATTCACGGCGACTTCCTCGACCGCCTGTATGTTGACCCCGCTTATCATCGTCATGGCATTGGACAGGCTTTGCTGATGAAAGCGCGTCAACTTTTGCCGAAGCATATCTGGCTTTATACTCACGCCGCAAACAAGATGGCGCGGGCATTCTATGAAAAGAACGGCTTCGTCGCTGAAAAATTTGGCGTCAGCCCCGAGCCTGAATCTGAACCCGATGTCGAATATCATTGGTGGGCAAATCCCCTTCACAAAAAATAAACCATGCGTCCTACATATCTTGAAGTCAATCTTTCTCAACTAAAGCAAAACCTCGAAAACATCCGCGCGCACGTTGCGCCAGCAAAAGTCCTAGTTGTGCTGAAAGCCAATGCCTACGGTCACGGCGTGGACGGCGTTGCGCCCTTCATCGCTCCCTTTGCTGATTACATCGGCGTGGCTATTGTTGAGGAGGGTATCCACCTCCGAAAAATGGGGATTGCGACTCCGATCCTCGTTATGGGAGGGACTTTGCGCGAGCAGTTGCCCGACTTCTTTGAATATGACTTAACCCTCGCCGCCTCATCGCTGGACCTGTTGACTGCTGCTGACCAATTGGCAGAGTCCACCCGTAAGCGGATCAAAACCCACCTCAAGATAGACACCGGCATGGAGCGTATCGGCGTCCGCGAATACGAAGCCGAAGCCTTGATCGAAAAATCTCTGGCGTGTAGCCAATTTGTGGAAGTCGAAGGCATATTTACCCACTTTGCCAACTCCGAAATTCTGGAGCCTCTGGAGTCACCCAGCTTGCTGGGTGCGGACAGCAAGCTGTCCGACTCCAAAGTCAAAGCCTCCCTCCAACTCGAACGCTTTCAGGAAGTCCTGTACATTTACGAAAAGCGTAGTGAGCCGCAGCCTGCAATCCGACACACCGCAAATTCTGGTGCAACTTTATCCCTGCCAGAAAGTTATTATGACATGGTGCGACCTGGCGTGTTGTTTTATGGCGTCTATCCCGCGCGCGACATTGAAAAGACAATCGAAGTCAAACCCGTGCTGACGTGGAAATCGAAAGTTGTGTATAGCAAGGTCACTCTCCCCGGGCGTGGAGTCAGCTATGGGTCGTTGTGGCATACCGAGGCGGAGTCGCGAATCGCCACCGTCCCATGCGGATATGCCGACGGGTATTTCCGTCGCAATACGAATCAAGGACGGGTCATCATCAATGGCAAGTCATATCCACAGGTGGGGCGCGTCTGCATGGATCAATTCATGGTCAATGCAGGTGAGGATGATATTAAAGTTGGCGATGAAGTGACTCTGATGGGCAATGGCATCGCTCCCGAAGAACTGGCAAATTGGGCTGGCACGAATGAATACGAAGTAATGACGAACATCAGTGCGCGCGTGCCGAGGGTGTTTGTGGGTGCGGTACAATAAACAAACTTAAGGTGACAGTCACTTGCGAAGTGACTGTCACCTGGATATTTTTGCTCATTCTGGCTAAGCCCCCGAATGAGCAGATGTATATTTTTGAGAGGTGAATTTTGAATCAGAAAGTGAAAGATTATTTAATGTTGATCGGGGTGGCAGGCATTGTGATTGCCCTTGACCAATGGACGAAATGGCTGGTGCGTACGAATATTGAGTTTGGTGCGCAATGGCTTCCTGAATCGCTAGACTGGCTCAGCCCTTATGCGCGGATCGTAAATTGGTATAACAGTGGCGCGGCGTTTGGCATGTTCCAAAATGGGAATTCGGTATTTACCATCCTTGCCTTTATTGTGATCGGCGCAATCATTTATTACTATCCACAAGTGGAAGCGGACGACTGGACACTGAAACTCGCGATGGGCTTGCAGCTTGCGGGCGCGGCGGGAAATCTAATTGACCGTTTGAGAGTGGGCAAGGTGACAGATTTTATTTCCGTTGGCACATTTCCAGTTTTCAATATCGCTGATTCTTCCATTACAGTCGGCGTGATCGTTTTGCTGCTCGGCGTTTGGTACAAGGAGCAACAAGATAAGAAGAGGGCGGCGGAAGCGCTAGTGGTTAGTGAACAGCCAGTTAATAGTGAGCAGTCGTCAGTTGCCAGTGAGCAGCCGAAAGTGAATAGTGAACAATCGTGAGTGACCGAATCGAGAAGTTTCGTTATGCAGGGGAAAAAGCCGACCGCCTCGATAAATTCCTGGTGACCTGTCTGCCTGAGTTTTCGCGGGCGCGTTTGCAGGGATTGATTGATGATGGTTTTGTTCTCATCAATGGTGTTGCCGCAAAGAAATCAGGACAATCCATAGAATCTGGCGCGGAGATCGAAGTTCGCATCCCGCCGCCCGTGCCAAGCGGATTGGTGGGTGAGGATATTCCGCTCGATATTATTTTTGAAAATGATGATTTGATCGTAGTCAATAAACCTGCGGGCATGGTCGTTCATCCCGCCGCAGGGCATGACTCTGGCACGTTGGTTCATGCGGTGTTGGGATACGATCCCGACATGGAAGGCATCGGCGGCGAAGAGCGCCCAGGCTTGGTACATCGGCTGGATAAGGAAACGTCAGGCTTGAT
>DYDH01000301.1:3396-4505 GCA_020717985.1 Herpetosiphon sp.
GAACGCGCACATAGATGGTTGCAGGATCAATTCCGCTTGCGGACAGTTGAGAAGACCTATCTCGCTTTGGTGGATGGAAAACCGCCCACGCCTACGGGACGGGTGGAAGCATCCATTGGGCGTGACCCAAGCCACAGAAAAAAGATGGCAATCGTCCCAACAGGCAAGGGGCGCGAATCGGTCAGCGAATACAAAACACTTGAGTCGTTCAAAGAGCATACGCTTTTGGAGTTTCATCCGTTCACAGGACGCACGCATCAGATCAGATTACATTGCCAGTTTTTGGGATGTCCGATTGTGGGCGATTCGATTTACGGCAAGAAGCATCTAACAGTTGAGATTGACAGGCATTTCCTGCACGCTGCGCGGTTGAAAATAATTTTGCCGAATGAAACTACTCCGCGCGTGTTTGAGGCGGAGTTGCCAGAGGAGTTGCAGAAAGTTTTGGAAGAAGTTAGGAATTAAGTTAGAAGTGAAAAAGTAAGAAGTAAAAGGTGATAAGGATTTGGAGGTTGGATGACTGAGCAAAGTTTTGAGACGTTGAAGGTGTGGCAGAAGTCTCATCAATTGATGTTGGATGTTCATCATAAGTTAATTCCATTATTGCCAAAAGAAGAAAAATATGGACTTGCTGACCAAGTAAGACGCTCTTCAAAAAGTGTGGGTGCGAATATTGCTGAAGGTACAGGTCGGTTTTATTTTATGGATAATGTCAGGTTCTGTTATATGGCCCGCGGATCTTTGGATGAGACCTTGAACCACTTGCTGGTTTCCAAAGATTTGGGTTTTTGTGAAAATGAGCTTTATGAAAATTTGCGTGCGCAGATCGAAGAAATTCGTCGTTTGCTAAACGGATACATCACCTGGTTGAAGACCAAAAAGATAGGCGCAAATGAACCGGGCGCAACCCTCGCTGTTCACGAACTCCCCGCCGAATACCTCATTGACCAAACAGATTAATTCCGAGCAAACTTCCCACTTCTTACTTCTCACTTTTTACTCTTTTAGGAGACCACAAACATGGAATACACAGACCTTCGTTCCGATACTGTCACCAAGCCTACGCCTGAAATGCGCGAAGCGATGGCTGAAGCTGAAGTGGGGGATGA
>DYDH01000302.1 GCA_020717985.1 Herpetosiphon sp.
CGTGGACGTTATCTTTTGGTATGCATCAATTTTGGGTGGAAGGTGTAACGGTGAATGGAGAGACGGTAAAGAGTAACGTGGTGACGGTCACGGTGGTGGAGTAGTGGGCGGATGCGGGTCGGGACGAAGTGCCCGTAAGGGTAGACCCGCATCGAACAGTAATTTGGTGGTGGATTAGGAAATGTCGTGCCATAAAGAGAAGCAAAAAAGAGAGTTGTAACAAGATGATTATTGGCTAAGTTGAAAAAGCAAAAGGAAAAGCGGCGGAAATTGTAGCTCGTGCCAAAATAATCAATAGCAGCCAAAACAAAAAGTGACCAGCTTCGCAGGAGATTGGTCTCCACCGCTTGAGTGGTGGTTCGGTTATTTCAGAATAAGCAGCCAGCACCCCCATTTTTCGTCTTCGCAATGGCTTGCATTTTCTGGTTATTATTGTATAATAGAACATAGATAATAATTATAGTATTTATCTAATTTATTAAATAGTCTATATCTTTTTGGCGTATAACTGGAAGCAAACGATTGCGGTAAACGTATTAAGCGTCAAAACTGGGAAGCTGTTGGATGATTAACCACGGGCAGCATTATGATGGCTATCCTGGATCCTAGTTGAGATATCCATACTCGATCGATTTTCTGTTTTACCTTTATCCAAGATTATCGTTTTTAAATAAATTGTGGACATTTTTAGAAATATTATGTATACGATTCCTATATAAGGAGGAAAGATGAAAAGCAAAACTGTATTGCTTATTGACGACGATGCCGACTTCCTCCAACTCACCAGTCACATTTTTCAGAAGGCGGGAGCCCAAACCATTACTGCGAGTAGTGAGATGGATGGGATGAGGAAGTTATTTGCCCAACAACCTGATCTAATCTTGCTGGATGTGATGTTGCACCTGGAAAACGGCTTCGATATCTGTCGAAAAATTCGACAGATATCAGATGTTCCAATTGTCATAGTGACGGCTTTGAATAAGGAACAGGATATACTTCAAGGATTGGAAGCGGGAGCAGATGATTTTTTATCGAAGCCATTCAATGCAGACATACTAATCGCTCGTGCCGGGGCAGTGTTACGGCGCAGTGAACATCAAGACAGCAGGGTTACAGCTTTTAAATACAACGATGGAAACTTGAGCATCGATATTGAAAACCATCGTGTTCTGGTAAAAGGAAAACCAATTAAGTTGACCGGTGTCGAATTCCGTTTGTTGGTTTATTTGGCGCGTAGCGCTGGCAAGGTATTGACCTTCAACCAGATATTATCCGCTGTGTGGGGAGATGAATATCAAGGAAGCATGGAATACGTCCACATTTATATTTCTCATCTTCGAAGAAAACTCGGAGAGAACACTAAAAGTCCGAATTATTTTCTGACGGTTCATGGGGTGGGATACATCTTTGAAAGCCAGGAACCTGTATATAATAACTGAGGCTTACGGATAACGTTGCCATTGGCGCTGCAAATAATTTGTCAGGATGGGAAACCACATACTCTGTCTACATTTTTATCATCACGAAAATATAGTAACGACTTTAGCCGTTCGGCTAAAAAGCGATTACAACTTCCCTGGCACCGCCTGCCAGGGAAGTTGTTGTTAAGGAGCCTTTTCTTGAAGCGCTGATTTTAGTAATCCATTTAGAATCTATTTAGAATCTAGTTAGAATCTATTCAGTATTTATTCGGATAACTTTGGTAATATATATCGTAATTGATTAACAAAGGATTAACAAAATAATCCATATTACCAACCCTCAAGATTTATTGACCACGCTTTCTTCTGACCGAAAAGCTGATTAGGTATAAATTCAGAAATGAAATCATTGGAAGGATTTTTAGCAAGGCCAGCTAATGATCCAAGAATCTTGAAGGTAATCGATACTAGCAGGAGTAGGTATGATCACAGATGAACATGTATTTACCGAAATTCTTAATCAGAGGACAAATGTACTCCAAGATTCCCTTGCCCTTTCGGTGATTATCCCGACACGAAATGAGGCTGGCAATGTTGATGCCCTGTTAACAGCTTTACACAAGGCATTTGACGCCACACCCGTTGAAGTGATTTTCGTAGACGATTCCAGCGATGAAACTCCCCAGGTAGTGGAAGCGGCAGTAAAGCGCTTCCCCGAATTAAACATCCGCTTGATCCACCGCCGGGCAGATCAGCGCACGGGTGGTTTGGGGGGGGCCGTGCTTGTAGGACTGCGCGATGTCCATGCGGAGTACGCCTGCATCATGGATGGAGACCTGCAACATCCCCCGGAAATTGTGCCGGTTTTGTTGCAAACGGCCCTCAATAAGCGCTCAGACCTGGTAGTTGCCACACGTCGAAGCGAGGACAGCCAGGTACTAGGGCTGAATATAGTCCGTAACCTGATCTCCAAGGGGTTGGACCGGATTGGTCGTATCTTCTTTCCACGCGAACTGCGCGGCGTGAGCGACCCACTCACTGGCTTCTTCCTCATCAAGGTTAAATCCTTGAAGCTGGATGAACTCCGCCCGAAGGGTTTCAAGATCCTCATGGAAATCCTTGTGCGCCACCCGAACCTGCGTAGGGCGGAAATCCCCTTCCGCTTTGGGGAGCGTCATGCCGGGCAGAGCAAGGCTTCGGTGGCGGAGATCTGGAAATATTTCAGCCTGTTATGGGGTCTGCGTTTCGGCGAGGAATCCCTGCGGTTCATTGGCTTCGCTGCCGTCGGATTAAGCGGCATCTTTGTCAACTCGTTGGCCGTGTATGTAGCCACCGACCAGATGCACATCCATTACCTGGTTTCTGCATGGATCGCCACGCTTGCCTCAACTCTTTGGAACTTCAGCCTGACCGAGGCTTGGGTTTATCGGTCGAATGAACGTAATAAAGGACGCCCCAGGCGACTCGGGATATTCTTTGGTATGAACCTGCTCGCCCTGCTATTACGCTCTCCTATAATTTATTTACTTACTACTGCACTGGGTTTTTATTACGTATTATCAAACCTGATATCCCTTGCAATTCTGACTGTGCTGCGCTTTGCATTGGCCGACAAGATCATTTGGGGTCAGACATCCAGCAGTTCACCTGTTAGCAATCCTGAATTAACCGTTTGGAGGCCTTTGATGAAAAAATCGTATTCGTACAACATTCATAACGTCGTGACCGTGGTTTCGGAAGGTGAGTTACCCGAACTCGAGCCATTCCAAGTCACATCGGATATCCTGGAACCGACCATCAGCGTGAAGATTGGCGCACCTCGCGCACAAAAAACCAGCGATGAAAAGGGAAAATATCTGCGTTATCGCGAATTATTTGGCCGTCTCGGTTTTGAAGTTGGCATTGAAATGGGAGACCAGATCAATGTTGTCGCTTCGCCCGCCTTGCGCCTGTCGCCTCACGTGCTCTACACAAATGTAATCGAGCCTCTCCTGCGATGGACCTTTGTCAAAAAGGGCTACGCCCTTGTCCACGGGGCCACCATCGCTTTCGGCAATCAAGCTTATATGATTACCGCCCGCACCGACACAGGCAAGACCACCACTCTGTTGAAGATTCTGGCATACCAGCGCCGCAACAGCGATCAGGCCGCCTTTCTATCCGACGATATGACCATCGTTTCATCCGATGGCACGGCGATGACCTATCCCAAACCGTTGACAATCAGCTATCACACCATGCGCGCAGTCAATTCGGATACCCTAAACTTCAAGGAACGTTTGGCGCTGCCTTTCCAAAGCCGCATCCATTCACGCTCGGGCCGCCGCTTTGCCTTCTTTATTAGCAAAACACACCTGCCTGCTGCAACGATCAATATGATTGTGCAAATGATCGTTCCGCCTCCCAAATACTTTGTGAATAAGCTGGTACCCAAGGTGAAAATGACTCGCAAAGCAAACCTGACTGGCATGTTCATCATCGAACGTGGCGAAGAGGAAATTGTATCGATGAAGAATACAGAGGCCATGGAGGTATTGCTTCAGAATTGCGAAGATGCTTACGGCTTCCCACCCTACGAAGATTTGAAGGAATTCCTTTACATTCAAGATGGCATTGACCTGCGTAAAAAGGAACACGAGATCATCCATCAAGCATTGGGAGAACTTCCCGCCACCATAATCCGCTCCAGCACCATGGACTGGTGGTCGCAGATCCCAACTTTCGTCAACAACGATCAGGTATCTCACGACATCACCCGCGCGCTGGAAGTGGAAACCACCCCGCGAGGTCGCTACGGGAGAGAGACCGAATCGGTGAGCGTATAACGATCGATATAACCAATTTTTTGCAGGTGTTTCAACATTGTTTTATCATCCGTCCGGATTGGTCCGGCGGATGATAAAACAATGAAGTATATGTCTGACCAGGCGTTTATAAATTTTCGAGGTATGTCATGCAGTTGAATGCAAAAGGAGAGAAAATAGACCTCGCACCGAAATTCCGCGAAGGAGTTACCTCA
>DYDH01000303.1 GCA_020717985.1 Herpetosiphon sp.
ATTTAGATGGAAAGCCTGCCCCAGGGCGGTTTTATCTTGCCGGTGACCTCACGTAGCGATTTGCAGTCGATGTGCTGGCCTTCAAGGGTCATGTCGTTACCTTTCGGTTACCCATTTGTCCTGTTCATGATAATATGCACCAACAGCGCCGGATTGTTCCTCACAATTTTTTCCTCTCTGCCGGCGGCAATGCTGACTCCGCGCTATGCAGTTTCTCCTGTCTGCCGTCGCCTCCGCTGTGTGCCCTGACTGGCGGGCGGCGAAAAATAAGTCTGTCACCTTTTGTGTGCTCTTTTGTTTGGCAATTATTTTGCCAATCTTTTGATGTTCAATCTGTATGGGGCTAGGACTTTTTCTCGTTCATTTTCTAAATTGATAAAGTTCACCTTAAGACGGAAGCT
Source organism: Herpetosiphon sp. (assembly GCA_020717985.1). Taxonomy (GTDB): domain Bacteria; phylum Chloroflexota; class Anaerolineae; order Anaerolineales; family Villigracilaceae; genus Villigracilis. Next base: position 402 of record DYDH01000303.1, read on the forward strand.
TGGTGTGGTTAGAGCCTCTGACAATCTTTCTTTTAGTTCATCTTTTGTTATTTTCCGTATAAAATCGTCTATTTTAGGATCAAAATATTCGTTTCCAGTTTCGCCATACAGAACGTTATCTCCTTCAAAGAAAATGCCATCTATCACTTTATTATCATCTTCAAATTCTGCACAAGACACATCAACGCTAATGCCTCTACGCGATGAAGGTACATAAAAGAGATTTTTGAAATATGGCTTAAGTGCTTGCTGAATAAACTTAAATGATTTAATGAATTGCTCAGATTCTTCCAGTTGAAATATACTATTAATCATGTCTGACTTTGTTTTAGTTCTAAAACCACCTGTCGAATCAAAATAAATTTCAAAAAGTAATCCATTCAAAAAATGAAAACACATGCCGTCATTTAGTTGATTGAGATTTCGTTGCAGATTATCCATGTATGCCACGGCTTTTTGCGCAGTTCCACATGCTGCTTGATAAACATTCCTTCCTAAAACGAATATCTCATCTTTTGTGAATTTGCCTAAAGCTTTTTGATCAATTTTTGAGATTGCAGGATTCTGCGCATACCAGTCGTGGCTTTTGAGACCATTAATTATTTCACGTGCAATATCAGAGGAATGTGGCGTGAAACCTGCGTCTGCCAATGCGGTTTCGCTGTATTCTGGAAGCAATTCGTCAGTGATGAATGAATAGTTGAAATAAAAGTCTCCCATCAGGGAAGTGTGTTCCCACGATATTTGGCGACCGCGAGTGGATGAACTTAAAGTATTCCTGACCCTTTTAAAGAGATCCTCAATAGTAATATCAGGTGTGGATACATGCTTCAGGAAGGAATCTGTGTAGGCACCGTTTTCGCCAGCACCATCGTATGCAACCTGACCTGGAGATGTGGCGTAGCCTATTATCATGCCTTTTGGAGCATACACAGGGGCGAGGCCTCTTGGGTCCATGCCACGCCACTTACGCTCATATGGATTATTGCGACAAGCATCTAACATAATGATATCAGTTTGATTTGTACCGTTTTCCATGGTTTCTATCACTTTATCCAAAGGCAGCGAAGAATATTTGGCGTCGATCTCTTTATCAAAATTGGTATCAATAGCGGTTAAATAGTTTTTTCCACTTATTTGCATCCCATGACCAGCAAAAAAGAAGAGTGCAACCTCACAGGAATTTAGATATGTAGAAAAAACATTTAATCCCTCCTCCATTTCCTTATTGGTTGCATCTGTAAGCTTGATCGTCTTAAAGCCTAGTCTCGTCAATCTTTCTTGAACAGCATTAGCATCATTAACAGGATTTCCAAGAGGGGATTCAGGGTAAGTGGCGTTGCCAATGATTAATGCGAATTTATTCATTTTCATTTACCTGCCAAACATAACTTATGTGTATCTGGATAAACTGCCGCCACTTAAAATTGCCTCATAACATACCAAAAAGAATCAATAAAAGCAAATTGGTAGACGGTTTCGGAAGTTTAGCGATATACGCATAAGACGCCGGGCAACTGGCAGGGCGTGCGTGGCGCACATAGCCGCTCTTTGCTCCCCCAAAACCTTCGGTTCATGCCATGTGAATTAGGTTGGAAGTGGACATCAACTAGCCCTAGCCGCAGCTTTTGGGGGCCTTTTTGGGGGCTCTTAAGTGATCGCCATATGCTGTTATTGTTTAATAGCAGCAAGTTACATGTGTGCTTCGTGTCCTGGTCTCGCACCAGTAAAAATTAAAGGCGCTTCCCGCAAGGGTTGCGCCTTTTCTTTTGTGCGCCCTCATCGGAATCCGCATGGGATGTCTGGAGAGGGATAATGTATTTAATGTTCTCCGGGGACGCGCGGCGCCATTCACACTGCCTCGGCATACACCCCGGCGTTACGCTCGGGATAGCTTTCATACACATGCTCGAAGACCGCCGCGCACTTCTTCCGGTAGAGCTCCGGCGTGAAAGCGCGCGGCAGCCCGCTGTCCAACGCATCCTCAATGGCCAGCTTGAGTTGGGATCGTGCTGCCGCCTTCTGCCGCCAGTTCAACACCAGCAGTTCCTTGAGCCGGTTCAGCAGCTCGCGGGCGACTTTTTTAACTTCACCGCGTTCCTCAGTACTCAACTCAGGGGCGGGGCGGGTAAGGATGTCGAAGATGACCAGCTCCTCCTCGCTCATGTTTTCGCGCACGTGCCGTTGCTGCTCCTCGCTCAGGTTGTTGCTCAGCCTGACCAATTCCGCGAAGAGTTCCTCGATGTTACGGCTGCCGACGTTATAACTCTCAATCAGCGCCTCGAATTTCTCGGCAAAATCGGCGCGGGTCCGATTGAGCCGGATAAGCTTCTCCAGTTGCGCCCGGATGGCACCCTTGAGCACTTCGAGGTCGGTGTTTTTGTGTTTGGATTGTTTAAAGCGGTTGGCCAACGCCTCGAAGTTGATCTTCGACAGGTCCAGCGGCGGCGGCCCCTGCTCCCGGATGGCCAGGCCGTCGATGGACTGGTCAAGCAGGGCGTTGATGTCGCCCATCACCTCGGAGATGTCCGGCGGGTTCGGATTGAGCTTGGCCCGGATCGCCTCACCAATCGTGCTGATACACGCTACCCGGCCCGCGAACTCCAGCGCCGCGGGGTTGGGCTTGACCGCCCGGTAGAGGGTACTCACCAGTCGCTCATGGCCGAAGAACTCCCGCCGCAGCGGATCGGGCGAGATCACACCGTTCATGGCGTCCTCAATGCGCTGCAAACGCGCCATGCTGCCCAAGGGCAGTTGCTCGATTGCCGCAAGCTCCACCTGTTGCCTAGCGCAGAACGCGGTTGCCTCCTCAACGGCCTGGCGCAACTCCTCGACCAGCTTCTGCTTATCCTTGACCGGGTTGGCGCCACCCTTGCCCGCGCCATAGATGGCGAGTGCCTTTTCCAACGAAGCGAAGACGTTGGCGTAATCCACGATCACGCCGCTGTGCTTACCGGGAAAGACGCGGTTGGCACGCGCGATGGTCTGCATCAGCGTATGGTTGCGCATCGGTTTATCGAGATAGATGGTGGAGCAGCTCGGCGCATCGAAGCCGGTCAGCCACATGGCGCAGACAAACACCAGCCTAAGCGGGTCATCCGTGTCCTTGAACCGTTCGTCGAGCGGCGGCTGCGACTCGTTCATCCGCCTGCGGTGTTGCTCGATGTCGAGTCCCAACTGCTGCATCTGTGCAATCTCGTTTTGTCCGGGCGAGACGATCAACGCCATGTCCGTGGTCTGCAGCACCTCCAGGCGCCGTGCCAATTCGGACTCCCGTTCCCGATTTACGCCTAGACTTCGTTCCGCCGCCGGCAGATAAGCCAGCCGACCAAGCTCCAGCTGCACTCGCTCGGTCTCTGCCGCCCAGTGCTGGCGCACCTTATCGTGCATCTTAAGCGCGGTAGCCTTGTCGATGGACACCACCATCGCCTTGCCGACAAAGCCGCGCCCGAGGAAATGGTTGACAATGTCCTGCGCGACCGTCTCCAACCGGTCGTCGCGGGTCAGGATGTGGTACTGGCGGGAGAGTTCCCGTTCGAGCTTCATCTCCTGCTCCGGGTCGAGTTCCGCTTCCTCGATAAGGTCGTAGATTTGCTCATTCAGGTCAGGGTTGACGAGCTGTAACTCCGGCGTGCGGTTCTCATAGAAGAGCGGCACGGTTGCGCCGTCCTCCACGGACTGCTGGAAATCGTAGATCGAGACGTAATCGCCGAAGACCTCCTTGGTCCGCTCCTCGCCGGCAATGAGCGGCGTGCCGGTGAAGGCGAGGAACAGCGCCCTGGGCAGGGCCGAACGCATGTTCAGGGCCAGGGTGTCGTACTGGCTGCGGTGCGCCTCGTCGGTAAGCACGATCACGTCCGGCCGGTCGCAGAGCAACTCCGGATTCTGAAACTTATGGATCAGGGTGAAGACGTAGCGATGATTGCCGCGCAAGAGTTCGCGCAGATGCTCGCCGCTCGCCGCGTGGCATTGGTCGCCCTCGGCCTCGCTCACGGCGCCGGTGGCCTTGAAGGTCTTGGCGATCTG
>DYDH01000304.1 GCA_020717985.1 Herpetosiphon sp.
CGAGATGATGGAAAACGCGGGCCGCGGACTTGCGGAAATAGTCAACGAGATCGCATTTGATAATGAATGGGAAGAGGTGCTTGGGCTGGTTGGTTCAGGCAACAACGGCGGAGATACCCTCATCGCATTGACGCGCCTCGCCGAAAAAGGCTGGCACGCGTGCGCGTATGTGGTCAAGCGCAAAAAAGATGAACTCGTTGCCCGTCTGGTGGACGCTGGCGGGGAAGTGACCTTTGCCGAATCTGATACGGATTTTGCCGCGCTGGAATCACATTTTGAGTCCGCCGACGTTTTGCTCGATGGATTGCTTGGCACAGGCGTCAAACTTCCGCTTAAGAACGAGATCGCCATACTCTTGGAGCAATCCCTTCTTATCATGGATGATATGGATCAGCCGCCTTACATCATCGCCGTGGACTGTCCATCTGGCGTGGATTGCGATTCTGGCGATGCTGCGCTCGAATGTCTTCCCGCCGACCTGACCGTCACAATGGCGGCTGTTAAACAAGGCTTGTTGAAATTACCCGCCTTTGAATTTGTCGGTGATCTGACTGTTGTGGAAATCGGCTTGCCCGATGATCTCTTATCCTTCAACGAATTTAAAACCGAAGTCGCTGATTATGACCTCGTGGCGGGACTTTTACCCGAGCGCGAACCCGATTCTCACAAAGGGACGTTTGGTACTGCGCTAGTGGCAGCTGGCTCGCTGAATTATACGGGCGCGGCATTGCTGGCTGGGACTGCCGCATATCGTGCGGGCGCAGGCTTGGTCACGTTGGCTGTCCCTGAGCCTTTGCACACCGTCCTCGCGGGTCAACTTCCCGAAGCGACCTGGGTTTTGCTTCCGCATGAATTGGGATTCATTTCAGAATATGCCTCCGCGATTTTGCTGAACCATGTCCGCCGTGCGACGGCGTTTTTACTCGGACCTGGCATGGGAAATAACATTTCAACCAGAACCTTCACCGAAGCCATGATCTCAACCGTAAAACTTCCCACAGTTGTGGACGCAGACGGTTTGCGTCACCTTGCCGAAATTCCAGACTGGCACAAAAAGATATTCCCCGATGCGATCCTCACGCCGCACATTGGCGAAATGTCCGCGTTGACAGGGTTGACCAAAGAGAAAATCCAGGAAAACAAAAACGAAGTTGCTCTCAAATATGCAAAGGAATGGGGACATGTCGTTGTATTGAAAGGCGCCTTTACCGTTATCGCCGCTCCCGATGGACGAATGACCATCATCCCCGTCGCATCGCCAGCCCTTGCTCATGCGGGCACTGGTGACGTGCTAGCGGGGCTCATTGTTGGCCTGCGCGCGCAGGGACTTGACGCCTACAGCGCCGCCATTGCAGGCGCATTCATTCATGCCGAAGCAGGTCTCATCGCCGCTGAAGACCTTGGCACAACCGCCTCAGTTTTGGCAAGCGATGTGTTGAATAGCGTCGTGGATGTGATGAGCGAATTGGAATAAAGTTTACAAGTTGATCGTTTCAACCTGTAAACCTTCCAACTTGCCAACGCTGAAAACAAAAAGAGACTCCCATTTCGGAAGTCTCTTTTTCTCATTACTTGTTACTTCTCACTTCTCACTTCCCTCAACCTAACTATTCATAAACGAATCAAGATTATCCTTGCTAATGCGGAACGCCTTGCCGACCTTCTTCGCCTTCAAACTGCCGTCATTTATCGCCGCCAGAATGTCATCCTCGGTTACTTTCATGAACTGGGCCGCTTCGGCGGGAGTCATAATATCGGGCATCTTCGCCCCGGAAGCAGGAGCGCCGCCCTGTGAAGTATTCTGCATTCCGCCTTGTAAAGCCTGTCCCATCAAATTGCCGATGCCCATACCAGCGCCGATACCGGCTGTGAGGCCTGCGCCGCCGCTCTGGTTCTGAGCCGCATCGCGCATCGCATCCGCAGCTTGCAGTTGGGTGTAGGTCGCCATATCAAGCATGCCCATGTCGCGCAATTCCTGGGCCGATTTATCAGATGGCTTGAGGTTGCCAACATAAAAAGTCTTAAGTGTCAGACCGATGGCTTCAAAATCTTCCTTGGCCTTCGCGCGGACGGCCGCGCCGATTTCCTCGGTCAAGCCGATCATTTCAACCACAGAATTCTTCGCGCCAGTTTCGCCAAGCACGTCCTGCAGTTTCGAGAGCAGCATCGTGCGCAAGCGTTCTTCAATGTCTGAAGTGCGATACGCGCCCTGTGCGCCCACAATTTGAGTCACAAACTGTTGCGGATCTTTTACTGAGAATGAATATGTGCCAAAGCCTTGCAGCAACGCAACACCCAACCCCATGCCCGGGTTGCGGACGATGATCGGCTGGGGCGTACCCCACTTCTTGTTTGCGAATTCCTTGCGTGAAACAAAATAAACTTCAGCGGGGAACGGCGTGCGGTCATTAAACGCTTTTCCGATCCAATCAATCAGCATCGGGATGTTCGCAGTCGCGATGGTATGGCGGCCTGGTTTGAACACATCCAACGCATTGCCGTCGCGGAAGAACACCGCGCTCTGGCTCTCGCGCACGATTACCTGTGAGCCGACACGGAAATCGCCAATGCCTTCCTCGGGAAAGCGGTGTACGATCTCATCGTTCATCTCATTGGCATACTCGATAACATCAAAAATTCTAGCCATGTTTTCTCTCCTTTTTTATAATTACGTCCAGATTATAGCCGAATGAACTTGCTGATACAAGAACCGTTTATCTTATTTCTTTACGAATTCCAACCCGAAACGTTTCACCCCTAAGCTGGATGGGTCAACCTGCAAAATTTTCCTGCTCTCAAACACGCACCCAACCTAACCCTGAACCTGATTCTGTTTTCTGAATCATTTTCCACGCTGTGACCTTTTCACCCTTTCACCAGGCGAGTCCCACACGCCTGACAGAACAACGCATCCGAAGTATGTCCGCGTTTGCACTTGGGACAGACACGCGGCAAATCCGTTGGCAGGGATGCTCCGCATGAACTACATAATTCAAATTCTGGATCGTTGGCTGTGCCGCAATAGATACAAATCTTTGGGTTGCCCGGCGCATTTCGTTCCCCAGCCAGTGAGCGCGTGAGAGCGCACAGGTCGTTGATTGCATCCCAAATTTGCGGCGCAATATTTTCCTGTTTCAACTCTCCTATAATATCAGGTAGCATTGCCAAAAGCGAAAGCGGACTATTCGCGGCGCGCTCCATCATTTCACTTGCATCTGCGGTGCGGTCCAACCAGTCGCGGTCACGGCTCATGGTGACCAGCACGCCGCCTTCGGTATCTGCAATGTGAACAGTGACGGGTGTCCCATGTTTCGATCCAAGCTGCACCAGAGCCGTATCCCCGTGAGTCTCAACTTTTGTGCGACGTTGTCTGTCACTGAACCTTGCAGCAAGTTGTTCTGCCAGCGCAACGGCTCGAATTCCACCGTGGAACATGCGTTGATTTGGAGGGAGCGTCATTTTTGCCCTACCCTTTCATTGATTTTCCTGTCCCTTTGGACTTGACCATCATTACCTCTGCCATAATACTCACAGCGATTTCCTCGGGGGTTTCGGCTTGCAGTTCCAAGCCTATCGGCGAATGGACTTTGCCCAGTTTTTCGTCAGAGACGCCTTTTTCTTTCAACCCTTTCATGGTGGTTACCCATCTGCGTTTTGAGCCGATGATGCCGATGTACGCGGCGGGAGTATCAAGCAAAGGCGCAAGACCAGCCACATCGACGGCTGACCCTCTTGTCGTTAAGATAAGAAACGTGCGCTTGTCAATTTTGACCTGTTTTGGGAGTTCATCCATCGTCACAGGATAATAGGCATCCGCATCAGGCGTGGTTTCAGGATTGCAAAACTCTGCGCGGTCATCACATGCCGCCACGCGGAATCCAAGCCACTTTGCCAAATGGACAACCGCCTTGCCTACATGTCCCGCGCCAATAACAATGACAAGCGGGTCGGGAAGAATTGGTTCCACAAACACCTCCACCTGACCACCGCACGTGCCGGGGTCGCCGCGCGATGGATCAACCATGTTGTAATGCACGTAACGCGGCTGACCCTCGTCAAGCGCCATTCGCGATTCACTGATCACGCGCTGTTCCACTTCTCCGCCGCCGACTGTGCCGATAAAATGCCCGTCAGGATAAACCAGCATCTTACTGCCCACATGCCTCGGCGTTGAGCCTTCACTCTTCGTCACCGTACACAGCGCGGCGGATTCGTTATTCTTTTCGATCTCGGCAAGCGATTGGTAAATGGATTTCATTGGTTTGCCCTGGGGTTGAATGGCGGTTTCTGTATTTTAACTGATTTCCTTTGCAAGTACGCGCACCCTGATCGCTTCAACTAAAATGTGAACATACTCCATGCCTTTTT
>DYDH01000305.1:0-933 GCA_020717985.1 Herpetosiphon sp.
ATATCTAAACCCGCAAAACTGCTGAGAATGTAATGGACCGAGTCGCGTCCACGAGCCACACCAAACAATCCGATAAATAATACCGCCAGGACGAAGAGATACGTTATCGTGGAGCGGATTGGAGCCGGGATGAGGGATTTGTCTTTTGAAACAAAAATAAATGGGATAAAGGTCAACCCGAGCCACGTGATCAAGGTGGAGGACGTAACCCAGCGGGTTATATATTGGACAATGCCGCCAAACCCTGTTGCAAGGTTGAAACTCGAAGGCTGGAGTTCCCTGGTCACATCAAGGCGCGCGCCTTGAAAGGCATAGCTAAAGGCATTGCCGTATATTTCATAAAGCATCTTTCCGGGAGCCGCCCACATGCCCGGCCATAAAAGCACATAAACGAATATTGCCGCGATGAACCACAGCGCGAAGATTTTTATCGCGCCCCAAATTTTGGAGGTCAGGGATTCTCCATTGCGCTTGAATAATCCAACAAAGAGGATCAACCCGATCAATGGGAGCAGAATAATGGACGATGACTTTGTCAACTGCGCCAGCCCAAATGCCGCGCCTGAAAGGAGCAGGTATATCAACTTGCGGTCTTTATTCAGGTAGACCTGCATACTCAACAGCGCAACCAGCGTGAACATGGCCAACATGCCTTCATGGTTGATCAGACGCGAATGTCCAAGGAAAAAAGGCGCGTTCATGGCGATGGCGACCGATAGAAAGGCGACCTTTTCATCAACAAGCTTTTGCAGGAGCAGGAAACCCAACAACGCCAGAACGGTCAATAAGGCAACCTGCGCCAGCCTGCTATTGCGGATAAGGGGCAGTGTCTCTTTTCCCTGTTCGCGCATAAAATCCTCGAACAACGGCTTGCGCACATCGAAATATCCCTGACCCAATCCGCGGTATTCGGGGAAATAGGAGATCATGCCC
>DYDH01000305.1:967-4280 GCA_020717985.1 Herpetosiphon sp.
GATAATCATAAATGGTGTTTTCAAAATCGCCATGCGTGAGCGCGTAATAATAATTGGAACCGGAGATCACCCACCATGGCTCGTCGATGGTGGCGAATTTATCAATGCCTGCAACGCGCACAGGGACGATCAATACAAGCAGGAAAAATGCAAGCAACCATTTATTATATTTTTTCACGTTTGTTCTCATTGTGGCAATGGCTTTAAGTCTACAAGGGACTCAAAGACGCTGTCAGGGATCGTATCCACTTGATAAATGACGACATATTTATATCCGTCCAGCCAGACTTCATGGATGGGTTCCACAGCGGACAGCGCGTCAATATATCCCTTGTATTTGGTAATGCCGCCCTGTACTGCGTAATAAACGACAAGGTAATCAGCAGATCGGACCGAGTGCAGGAGGTCTTGCGCGTGCAGTCCATCCACATAATACGGTCGGAAACCAACGGTCATGCCGGGATAAAAATAGGAGAAACATCCCCGGCTGAAATAGACCAGGGCGGTGGAGTCTTTTGCATTCGGCAAGTCCGCCAGATATTGTCCCGCAAGCTCCAGCCCTTCGCCATAGGGGAATAATGGAAAATCCCTTTGATAAAGGATCGGATTCTGATATGTAAAATAATATGGAAAATAGGAAACCGCGCTCCAAAGTTGGGCAAAAAATAAAACAAACAGACTGGCATATTGAAATGTTTTGCGGGCGGCAAGTCTCTTGAGTACATGGAACCAGCCCAACCCTGCCAGCAGGTTCAATGCAAGATAACTGCACAGGATATAATGCGGCGAATTGCGTCCCTGTGCGACACCAAACATGAGAATGAATGCGGCGGCAGTGACCCACAACAGGGTGAACAAATGTCCGCGCGCGCCGACCCACTCACGGTCACGAGTGAACGGAAGCGCAAATCCGAACAGGATGCCCAGCCATGTCAACGGGGTCGTCCTGCGTAAAAGCATCCCAGCCAGAGATAAAACTCCAGTAGTGTTCAGGTTAAGATTAAATTGGGATGTTTCCAATTCGTTGGTTATTGAAAGCCGCGCGCCTTGAAACGCATAGCTGAACGCATTGCCGTACACTTCATATAACATTTTTTGCGGCGCGACCCACATGCCCGGCCAAAAGACAAAATAGGCAATCACCAGCGTGGCGAGCCAGAGCATGAATATTTTTAGATTCCTGATGAGCGTTTTTAATAAGCCTTCGCGGCGTTCCTGATAAATTTGCATCAAAAACAAAACGCCCACCGGCGCAAGGATGGCAATGGCGGACGATTTGGTAAGCTGTGCAAGCCCGGCTGAGATGCCGGATAATAACAGGAAGATGGGCTTGTGTCCCTGTGAAAGATAAACAGCAAGCGCCAGAACAGAGATCAACACGAACAACGAGAGCAGGGCTTCGTGGTCAAGCAGGCGTGATTGACTCAAGAAGAAGGGGTCGAACGAAGCGAAGATGATCGCAAACGCGGCAACAAGTTTTGGGACAAAACGTTTTAGCAGGGAATATAAGACCAGAAATAAAACCGCCACCAACAGGACTTGAATCAAGCGTGAAATTTTCAATAACTCAAGCGGATCCTTGCCATGCTCGAGCATGAACGGGTCAAGCCAGCCTTTGTTGTAATCAAGATATCCCTGTCCCATGCCGCGGTATTCAGGGAAGTAAACCAGCATGGCGGCGGCGACGATCCACATGGTGGTGACCGCGGGCTGATATTCGTAGACCGTGTTTTGAAATTCCCTTTGCCCGATGGCGTAATAAAAATTTGCGCCCATGCTTAACCAGTAGGGTTCGTCAAGCGTGGAAAAGGCTCCCAGTGACGGGAGCCGTGGCGTCAGTAATGCAACGATCAATACAATATATAAAACAGGTTCAATTAACTTTTTGCGATCCATGCAGAAAATTATACCAAACGCAGCAGTATCCATAATTTACAAACATTCACAGTCTAATCCGGTGAATTTTTTTAGCGGGTGTTAATATCCATGGAGTACAATGGCATGATCCTTACCATAATCAAATAACCTTGAAAGAGATGATATGAACCTATTTGAAATACTTTCACAAAAAACTTTGCTGGCAGATGGCGCGATGGGAACCATGCTCCACGCGCGCGGCGTAAGTTTCAAAAACTGCTTCGACGAACTCAACCTCACCAACCCCGCCGCTGTAGCGGATATTCACCGTGAATATATCGAGGCGGGCGCGCAGTTGATCATCACCAACACATTTGGCGCAAACCGCTTCAAGTTGAGCAAACATGGCTTGCAGGATCATTTATCCGAGATCAACCGCGCAGGCGTGGAATTGGCTCGGCGCGCAGTGGCGGCCTCTTTCAAAGAGAATGTACTGGTGGCTGGCGATGTCGGCCCGCTCGGCGTGCGAATTGCTCCATACGGACGGGTCAAACCCGAAGAGGCGCGCGCGGCATTCGTCGAACAGATTCAGGCATTGGCAAATGCCGGCGTGGACTTGATCGTCATCGAAACCATGAGCGACCTGTACGAAATTCAGGAAGCCATCAAAGCCGCCAAATCCATCATAGGGGCAGATCGCGATCTGCCCCTACCTGTCATTGCTTCGGTCACATTCACGCGCGATGACCGCACCGTACTTGGCGATGACCCGGCAAAAGTGGCGCAAAGATTGAAGGAAGCGGGCGCGGATGTGATCGGAGTCAATTGCTCCGGCGGACCTTCGCAGTTGCTCCGCATTCTCAAGCAAATGAAACATGCTGTGCCAGACGGCATGTTCTGGGTCAAGCCGAATGCAGGTTGGCCCGAGCAGGTCGGCGGGCGAATCATGTACCCAGCAGACGCGGAATATTTCGGAGAATACGCGTTGTCCTTCCGCGAAGCCGGCGCGAACATTGTCGGCGGTTGCTGTGGAACCACGCCCCAGCACATCGCCGCGATGAAGAAGGCTTTTGAGTCTGCTCCAATAAAGACCTCGGAGGTCTTTGAGACCTCCGAGGTCTCGGAGGTGGACGCCTCCGACATCGAACAGCCCACTCAACTGGCGCAAAATTTAGCCGCCGGAAAATTCTCCATCTGCGTCGAGATGGATCCCCCGCGCGGACTCTCGACTCACAAACTGCTGGCGGGCGCATCGCTACTTCACGATGCCGGCGCGGACGTGATCAACGTGGCAGACAGCCCGATGGCGCGCATGAGAATGTCTGCCTGGGCGGTCTGTGACTTGGTGCAACGCAAGATCGGCGTGGAAACCACGTTGCACTTCCCCACCCGCGGACGGAATCTTCTGCGCGTGCAAGGTGACCTGCTCGCGGCGCACGCCATCGGCTTGCGAAAT
>DYDH01000306.1:0-243 GCA_020717985.1 Herpetosiphon sp.
TACTCAACACCAACTGCGGACGGGACTACACCCCTGAGATCGTCGAAGACCTTGTCCTCGCCAAAGAGGGCGATCCATGTTTTATGTGCGAGGAAAAGTTATCCACGCAACGCGCGAAAATTCTGGCAAGCAATAACGAATTTAATTTCGATAATATCCTGCTCGCCCTCGCCGAGACTCACCACGACGACAAAGGCTTGACATTGCCCAAGTCTGCGGCGCCGTTTGATGTGTACTTAATGC
>DYDH01000306.1:295-3277 GCA_020717985.1 Herpetosiphon sp.
CGACCTGCAAGCCGCTGGCATTTCAGTTTTGTTCGATGACCGCGACGAACGCGCAGGAGTCAAATTCAACGACGCGGATTTAATCGGATGTCCGATACGAATTACAGTCGGAGAAAAAGCGCTTCAAAACGGAATGGTAGAATTGAAACCACGCAAGGAAAAAGAAAACAAACTTGTTGCGCTCGAAAAAATAATTGAGGAAATATCGTAGGGGCGGATCGCGATCCGCCCTACCCCAATAACAACTATGAAAATTCAAATGTCATCCCCCGATTTGAACGACGCAGACCGTCAGGCTGTGATCAACGTCATCAACACGCCCATCTTGAGCATGGGCAAATATACCAATGATTTCGAGAAAGCCTTCTGCGACCTGACTGGCGCGAAACACGCCATCGCTGTCAACTCTGGCACGGCGGGACTGCACCTGTGCGTCCGCGCTGCGGGGATTAGCGCAGGCGACTTGGTCATCACCACGCCGTTTTCGTTCGTGGCTTCGTCGAATGCGCTGTTGTTTGAAGGCGCGATTCCGATCTTCGTGGATATTGACCCCAAAACTGGAAACATCAATCCCGAATTGGTTGCGGACGCAGCAAAGAACATCGAAAAATATCTTCCGCGCACCAATCGTCAATCGCCAATCGTCAATCGTCAATTGAAAGCGATCTTGCCCGTAGACGTTTTCGGTCAGCCCGCCGACATGGACGCAATCAACGCGGTTGCAAAGGAACACGGATTAGCCGTCATCGAAGATTCTTGCGAAGCCTTGGGCGCAACATACAAAGGAAACCATGCTGGCACGCTTGGCGAGTTTGGCGTGTTTGCGTTCTATCCGAACAAACAGATCACAACAGGCGAAGGCGGAGTCATCATCACCAGCGACGATAAAGCCGCACATTTTATGCGCGCCCTTCGCAATCAGGGACGCGCCCCAGGCGATACCTGGCTGCAACATACGCACCTCGGCTATAACTACCGCATTGACGAAATGTCCGCGGCGATGGGGGCTTCACAAATGTCGAGGCTGGATGAAATTCTCTCGAAACGGGAACAGGTTGCGGCGTGGTACGAGGCGAGACTATCTCAAATTGCGGGAGTCGAAATCCCATTCATTGAATCCTTCACGACGCGCACATCCTGGTTCGTCTATGTTATCCGCTTTGACAAAAAAATCAACCGCGATGAAATGGCGAAGCGACTCGACGCACGTGGTATTCCTGTGCGCCCATACTTTTTACCGATCCATTTACAGCCGTACATGGTTGAAAAATTTGGCGGACGCGAGGGCGATTTCCCCGTAACCGAAGACCTCGGCAAACGCGGACTCGCGATCCCCTTCAGCGGCGTGATGACGGAAGAAGAAGTTGACTATGTTTGTAACATCATCCGCGAAGAACTAACGTTATACGTTTAACGTTAAACGTTTTTATTATGAACGTCGGACACTTCCCCCCACCCAAACGACGCGGCTTGATCATTCACGGCGCGATCATCCTTGCGCTGGCGATCATTGCCGTCATTGGATTTATCAACATCACCCGCGCAGATGTGGGACCTGCTTTTTTGATCTCGCTGTTGGTCGCGCTGGCAGCCTTCGCGCCGATTCCCTTTCTTGTCTATCGCGCATATTCCCTGTGGCGCGCAGATTATCATCTCGACCGCGACAGCCTCGCCATCAATTGGGGCTTGCGCGTGGAGGATATTTCACTGAGCGATATTGAGTTTATCCGCTCTGTAGATGACCTGACCACGCCGCTCTCATTGCCGTCCCTGCCCATCCCAGGCGGATTGCTCGGAATGCGCCGCCACCCTGATCTTGGCGTGGTGGAATTCCTCGCATCTGACTCGAAAAAACTTTTATTGGTGGCAACTGCCAAGCGTGTATTCGTCATCTCGCCTGAAAATCCCGCAGGACTGACTCAAACTTTTGCACGCGCCACCGAAATGGGAAGCTTGACTCCCGTTGAGTCGAAATCGGTTTATCCATCTTTTGTGGTCACGCAGGCATGGGAAAGCGGACTGGCGCGTTATCTTTGGCTGACCACGCTCTTTCTCAATTTGGGTCTATTCGTTTGGGCAAGCCTCATCATTCCAGCCACACCGCGCGTAGCATTGGGACCGCAATTCATTGGGAGCGCGCTCGAAACAGTTCCATCATCGCAGCTCATTCTTTTCCCTGTCGTCAGTCTTTTGCTTTCAGTGGCAGGTTGGATCGCAGGCTTATATTTTTACCGCTGGGAAAAAGAACGAGCGCTGGCATTTATCGTTTGGGCTTCAAGCATGTTGATGAGTCTCTTGTTTTTGCTCGCCGTGCTTTTCATTATCACAACCCCAGTGTAATGGGCTATGGGTTGCAGGTTACAAGTTACAGGTTGAAGGTTGCATGTTAAAATGCCGACCTTCCAACTTCCAACTTTCAACTTTGAACCTTCAACTTTCAACCTTTCAACCTTCCAACTTTCAACCCCATGCAACTACTCCTCGGTTTCCTCTTTGCAATCATTATCGCTTTCCTCGCGTATCGCGCGCACAGCCTGAATAAAAGTGGAGCCATCGCCGCAGTCTTCACAGGCACGATCATCTTCGGCGTCGGCGGCTTGGATTGGGCAATTTTGTTGCTCGCTTTTTTCATCACATCCTCGGCTCTCAGCCGCGCATTCAAAAAGCGCAAGCAAGGTCTCGACGAAAAATTTTCGAAAGGACATGAACGAGACGCGGGTCAGGTCTTTGGCAACGGCGGCGTCGCCACTGCATTTGCCGCATTGCATTTCTTCCTCCCCGCTTCACCCCTACCCTGGATCGGTTTCGCCGCCGCCCTCGCCGCAGTCAACGCCGACACATGGGGCACCGAACTTGGCGTCTTGAATCCCAACTCCCCGCGCATGATCACAGACCTAAGAAAAGTAGTGGAAAAAGGCACCTCTGGCGGAATCTCATTGATCGGCACACTCGCCGCCCTGGCAGGGTCAGCCTTAATCGGCA
>DYDH01000306.1:3384-4302 GCA_020717985.1 Herpetosiphon sp.
CTCGGCGCGACAGTCCAGTCCATGTACTTCTGCCCCACCGACAACAAAGAGACCGAGAAACATCCGCTCCACACCTGCGGCACACCCACCGTCCACATCCGCGGCTGGAAGTGGCTCGACAATGACTGGGTCAATTTTTCGTGCGGCGCGTTTGGGGTGTTGGTGGCGTTCTTGTTCACAATGCTATAATAAGCAGAAGAACAGATTGGAGATGATTATGAACTTCAAAGAAATTATCACCATTGAACCTGGGAAACGCGGCGGAAAGCCGTGCATTCGCGGTTTGCACATGACCGTTTATGACGTACTTGAATACCTTTCATCTGGAATGAGCCAGCAGGAAATTTTGGATGATTTTCCATATCTTACAAAAGACGATATCCTCGCCTGCCTGCGCTTTGCCGAGGAAAACACCTCCCCTTTTGAGGCTCGTAGCATAAAACTGCCAGTGACATCCTCGGACATTCTCGAATCCATCCGTGAAAGCAGGGCAAGATATTCGTAAACTCTACGCCATACTATTCTTACAAACGAGACACATTATGGTAGCAACCACATATACAGAAATTATTCCGCTAAAAATGAACAAGGACGGTGTCATCCTTGTCAGCAAAACCCGCGTCACTTTGGACACCATCGTCACAGCCTTTTCCGAAGGCGCAAGCGCGGAGGAAATTTCATATCAATATCCGTCCGTGCCTTTGGGTGACATTTACTCGGTTATTGGATATTATCTCCGCAAGAAAAAGCAAGTGGACATCTACCTCAAACGACGGGAAAAACTTGCACAGGAAGTCCGCAAGCAAAATGAGGAAAGATCAAACGCCTCTGGCATTCGTGAAAGATTATTAGCGCGAAGAAAAAGCGGGAAAAGATAATATGCTTTTCCTTGTAGCTGACGAAAACTTCAACAACACC
>DYDH01000066.1:0-11982 GCA_020717985.1 Herpetosiphon sp.
TTTCATCCATCGTGACGCCACCATGCGTAACGATGATTTCGCCAAATTCAGCGAAGGCTTGCCTGCCTGTAGGAAGAACGGCAACCAGGTTCTTTGGCATTAAGCCATCATCTTCCCAGAGCATGGTGTTGGCATACGTGGATTGAATATTTTCTGCGGCGTGGTGATCGGTGTAGAGGCGCGCGCGGCGACCTCGTGATTGCGCCATGAGTCCTTCGGCGGGTTTGCCAATTCCAGCGGATTCGCAGTGACCGTGATCGCTGGTGATGAAAACGGTAAAGTTTAGTTCAAGCAGATTGTTGATGACGGCTTCCAGTTTATCAGAGTTGCGGTTTTGATTGCCCGACAGCCACAACTCAAGCGTGGATTGGTGACTTGCATTCCCAAGCATGGAGCCGTGCATGATCTCATCCAGCTGGCGCTCAATGAAGCAGACAGCCTGCAGGCGCGGATCTGTGATCTCAGGCGTTGGGTCATTCTTTTCAAGGTTGAGCGCCAGCAGGGAAATTGAATTTTCGGACAAACCTTCGCGAGTCCAGAAGGCACTCCAAGCTTTTGTTTCGGAGAGTTTGGCATTGGGGATGTAGAAATCGGCGGGACGCAAGCCGCTGATCAGCGCGTGGCGTGAGACGGCGGTAATGGTTGGGATTTGCGCCAGCACGAGATTCTCTTTGAACTGCCAATCCATTTGGCTCGCCTGCCATGCCTGCTTGACCAGCAACCAATCGGAAAGCGACATGCCATCCATGACCAGCAAGGCAACTTTTTGAACTGCGCCTTGCGAGCGCAAATAATTCAAGTAGTGCGGGATGTGGTGAACATGATGGGGCGTGGGAAGTTTTTGTGTTGCGAGCGGAGAATAACTTCGTTTTAGCCAATCGGTAAAAGCGGAGTCTATGCGCGGGCCGGTTTCGGCGTAGGGGTCTTTGCCTTCGGAGGCTGACCAGTTTGAGGCGGCGCGCAGCAGCGTCAACTCTGCCCATTGACGGGCAATCCTCTGCCAGTCTTCCCAGCGCGGATCGGGAGTCAAATCAGCTAGAGATTCGATTAATTCCGCCATACGGCGCGGACGCGGGTCTTCATCCAAAATAAAAACGCCAGGCACGACCCACACGGGCAGGGCAGATTTGGTTTCGACTTGCACGGGGGTGAGATTGCCATTTCGCAAAAGGCGCGGCAGGGCGTCTTGGAGTCCTTGATTATTCTCGAAGTGTAAAAGATATTCGGTGTTTTTTTCGCTGATGGCGTTGCCCGTTTGCAGGGATAAAAATCCGCGCCATTGATCTTGAATGAAATTTTGATAGGCGTGATGGTTTTGCAGAATTTCTTTCAGCGACCAGGCTTGGTATGCGGGGATTTTATACAACTGCTCCAGCGCGTATTCCAAAATTGGCGCGGGGAGGGGGGGCGAGGGTTTGATGATAGTCACCCAGCCAGAGGATGAAGTAGGCGGGCTGTTGAATCAAACTGGATTGAAAACCAAAAACATGTTCCAGCAGGAATTTGATGGTGCGGCGTTCGCCTAAAGTTTCGCGCGGTGGTGTGACTTGACCCAGGCGGGCGCGTTGAAGCGGCGTGAGCGCGCGCAGGATGGGATAGGACAGGTTTGGAAAAAAAGTATGCAAGGCAAGAGTGACGCGCTGACCCTGCTGCCAGAGATCATAAGGCAGGGATTCGAGCGCGCCTTCGGTGATGACGATGACGGGCGCGGATGGTTGAAGGGGTTTGACCTGTTCAACGCGATAACGCAAGAGGATTGGGTCGGTTTCCTGAATAATAGTGAAGCCGCGTTCGATCAACGCAGAAAGAACAACCTCGTCTGAGAGTAAACCATCAGGGTTGCTCACCAAGATAAGAGAATGAGCCTTTTGCGGAAAAAGATCAAGTAAATCCAAATGCGCCTGCAAAGGACAATCCTAGTTTATCGGATACATGGCGCCAACGCCAAGTTCCTCAAAAATTCGAGCAAGCAGGTCTGCACTTGGAGATTCCAAGAACATACCATCGGTAAATTCTGCGATTTTGCGAAGCAGATCCTTGTTGGGCAGGGATCCAATTTGATCCTGACTGCCGGGATAACGTTTTAAGAATGTCGCTTTATCGCTGATTGCAACTGTATGGATACGAATGTTGCTATCGTGGTGCATACTATCTGCCAGTACGGCTGGATCGTTACTAGTGCGAACGATCTCGCCAATGCTTTGTTCCTTGCTGTCTTCCTGCCAGTCTGCGCCATCGGAAAGCAAGACAATCATTTTTTCATTATTTTCCTGGGCATACATGTCCAGCAGATCCGAAGCCATTTTTAATGCGCTTGCTATAATTGTTCCACTTCGATCCACGCCAATTTTTTCCAAACCGGTCTTGGTTACGTTTTTGACGCTTTGCCGGATAGAGTCCAATTGATTTTCTTCGGTTATTTTCCTCATCGCAATTTCAGAAGGATAAAGCATTTTGGCGTTTTTACCAAACGCCAATGCAGCAATGCTGGATACTCTGCTTCCAGAAACAAGTTTTACCTGAAATAACAAATCCAATGCAATCTTTACGCCGTCCAAACGCGCTTTCCATCTTCCATCATATATAAAATCTTCAATATCCATCGAGCCACTGCCGTCAACCACTACAATCATATCAACTCCACTTTTTCGGTGCGGGATGAACAGGCTGATTTGGGTGCTTTCATCGAAAACCAAAATTGATTTTTCGCGCAGCAGATCCGGAGCGGGTTGTATATCCCTGAAATAAAAACTAGCCCTGCCAAGCATGCGCAGTGTCAATTCTGTTTTATCACTACCTGGCTCAACCAACATACAGCGATTTACAAAAAATTGACTCCGGTTAGATCGTAAATCATTGATTTCCCGGTCGACAAAATCCTGATTCATTGAATGTTCAATGACCACCTGTTGAACAGGTAATATGGACGGGGCGCTTCGGATGAACCAAAAGCGTTCGTCATTTTCCTGGAATCCAGTAGCTTCCAAAAAATGGCGGTTAACCTGTATTGTTCCGGGTGTAATTCCAGGAAGAACAGTAACTCTTGCGGCAAATTCCACATCCTTTGGACCCGGCATTAGCGGCTGAATTCCAAAGATATAGTATTGTCCGCCTGATTTTATCCCGGCTTTTTGGGCATCTTGTGGCGAGACAAATATTTCTTCCCGGAAAGTTGGTTCATTGCGGGAAACGAGTTGAAATTCGGAGGAATAGAATAGTTCAGTCATATTATCTGCCCAACCTTTTAGTCGAGATCTACTTCCAGGTTATATAAATCACGAATCTGTTTCATGTAAACCCCACCGCGACCAATCAACCGCCCCTTTTCACCGGAGAATTGTACGCGAACCCGATATCTGGTCTTTTCCCCGGGACGGGAGAAACGGTCCTGGATCTGCAAGCCAAGAATTTGAGCGGCAGCGTCCCAGCCTACGTGATTTTGATAATAGGAGCGTATTTTTTCCAGAGAATCCCTTTCCAAGCTGTCAAGATTTCCCATCGTTTCAGCAAAGAGCTTCATCAAAAATTCATAGTTTTTCACGGCATTCCTGCTTAACTCTGCGACAAGGGGCTCCAGCGATTTTAGTGCATATTCAATCTGGGTAAAACTCAATGGCGATGAGCGGTGACGATTAATGAGACGGCGCAATCTAAATGGATTTGGCATGGAATACCGTCGTCCACGTTTCGCAAATGGCGCTTTAGCTGTTAAAATTAGAAATACCAAGTCGGCAGGGTCGGATCTTCCCATCATTCCTTGATGTTTTTCACACAAATTCACGCCGCGGTTATGCGGTCCCCAGATTTTCCATTGATAACTATGATCGGAGCAGGATGGCGCGCCACATGCTTCTCCATTGCGTGATTGGTATTGGCATTTGGACCTGCCGGGGCGATTGCAGCCGGTTGAATTACAGCGCTCAAATTGACGTTGGTAACAGCGCTGGCAGTAATCCACATTGGGATCGTTGGGGTGTGTTTTGTGAACATGTTTTCCATACAGGCTGCGGTAACGTTCCTCCCGCTTTTGAAAGATACGCGCGCAACTCTGGCAGCGGAATATAGCCTGCTCATGACAGCCTGTGCGGCAATTGCAGGTGGGGATATGGTCCTTACAATACGCACTTAACTCATCCTTGATAATATGGGCATGTTTTGAGCATAAGCGGGTTTCCCGTTTTTCTTCTTCGCATTTGACACAGCGCAGCGGACCATACTCCCCACACTCCGCACATTGGTATACGAGTTTGGGGCTGCGTAGAACATCCATTGCGCGGAATTCGGTATCGGCGGCAACTTGTGATAGACCGTTAGTCTCAACAATCCAAAGCCCAACATTGCCATCAGGCATGTCTAAATTGATCACACTGCCGCTATTGATGGATTTGCCAACCAAACCAGCATTAATTTGTCGCCAAAGCGATTCTACTTTTTCGCCAGAGTCTGCCTTACCTGTATATCGGCGAAGATCAAAAATAAATTCAACGTAGGGTTTGACGCCATCGACAATCATGATTGTTCCTCCTCCTGGATAAGATGTACATTGACAGCCTTTAAGCCCTTTGGATCCTCCACAACTTCAAACTCAACTTTTTGTTTGCCTTTTAATTCGCTTACACCTTTCAGCGAGGTTTCATGTACAAAAATGTCCTTACCATCCGGCATAACAATATAGCCAAAATGCTTGTCTGCTTTATACCACTTGACCGTTCCTGTCTGCTTGGGACGCTTTTCTTTTGGTTGAGATTGTTTTTTAGGCTGCGGCGCAGGCTTGGGAGCGGCTTCAACGAGCTCGATTTGAGATGCCCGCAAACCCTTTTGGTTTGTAAATACCGAAAATGAAACCAAATCATTGTGTCGCAAGTTGCTGCCATCAACCACATCCTCGGCTCGGAAAAATATGTCCGGTTGCCCATTTGCCTGAATGTGACCAATTTGTTTTTCACGGTCAAAATGCACGATTTTGCCTTGAAGCCGTTCGCGCACAGCGGTTTTCAGTTTTTCATTCCACGCCTGCTCAATATCATCGGTAATGTCCTTGTACGTGCGGCGATTGTATTCCGTGATAGGATCACTGGCTGGATTGCCCAATAACTGCATACTTTGTTCGTAAAAACTCTGATTGAATTTTTTTGCATACGTGTAGTGCAGGTATTTTTGGTACTCTGAATAACTTGCCAGGCACTGTCTGCCGCGTTTACGAAGTTCAGCGCCCAGAATGATCGAAGCAATTTCACGAAATTCGCAACTCATCTCGCGCAGATGAGGCATTAACACTCCTTCAATGATCATCAGCAAAGCGGTGGTAGCGCGTTCAGGTTTACCTTTGTCGTGATAGGAGTACCCCTCTTTTTTGGGAGCAGCGGGATCCTGTCCTTCTTTTTCTTTTGAAAACTTGGGGTCAGGCACCAAAATAGCGCCAGGACCATTTTGAACCGTAAGCGCCTTGTTCTCATCAATAATTTCATCGCGCAAGAATGGTAAACGCTTACCACGGCGAGCCAAACTGCGACCGTACATTGCAATCGCCTGAAATAAAATAATCTGCGCCCGAATATATGGATAGGAAACCTGGCTGTCTATAAAACGCAATTCAACCGCGGCTGGATGGTCAGTTAACATGCGCGAATCATTTTTATCCAATTTAGTTCCGTCGCCTGCCAGCGGATTGACATCCATTTGGGAGAGGTCTGCCATGCCGTAGCTGCGTCTTAACATACTTTTGATCCTGCCCAGATGTTCCACGCTGAACTGGGATAAATAGCGCGGGAGAAAACTGGAAGGGTTGACGCGCATGCGTAGTGAAAAATCCTTTTGTAATGCGCCGCCATAAACGGATGAATGTGACGAGATCGCGATCAACTCGGGCAGGAACTGCCGATACAGGTTATAGATACGCTCCACTTCCCCGTCATCAAAAACTTCCACTTGATGAACATCGGCGCACAGGGCAGGGACTTGCCCCTGGGAAGCGTCCACCACGAATGGGTTTACCCCTGCCGGAACAAGCAGAAATTTGAAATGAGTCGCGATCTGCATGAGGATGTTTACCGCTTTTTGAAGGGCGCTGATAAATGTGTCCCTATTTTTGGGCGTATATACTGGCATGAAAGGAGTAACCAATCCAATTACGCAGGAAGCCCCGGGACGATCTTCGGTTGTGAAGCCCGTAAAGCCAGCCTGGGATTTGAAATACTTATTGGATTCATCCAGAAATTTTTGGCGCGCATCGGCAGGCACAGGCTGCCCAGAGTTCTGCAAGAGCAGAAACCCCTTGCTCAGCCGATGTCGTGACGCGCCATTAAGCACAACACTACGTAAAACAGGACTCATGCATACCTCCTTATTGGATAACAACAACGAAAGCCAATATATTCCTGAGCTTTATCTGTGGGCCATTTGCTTGCCCATGGGAGAATGGGATCACAATGCTCCATCGGAGACGTGACGCACCCGCCTTTAATCGTCATGCGTGGTTCGAGCGTGCCTGTCGTCCATTCCCACGTGTTTCCAACCATATGAACACAACCAACGGGGCTGGTATTTTGCTCCATTTCGGCGACAGGGATTGGACGTGCTGCCGAGTAGGCAAGCGAATTTGTCGCCCAAAGAAGATTCCAATCTTTCTCTAGGATGTTTTTTCCGGAACGATAACCGCTAAAATTGACAATCGAAGGATTCCATTCGTCTCCCCAAGGATAACGGCGGCACGCACGCGTGACAGGATTTACTTGCGCGGCAGCAACCCATTGATCGGCTGTGGGCAGGTAAGAAAATGCGTTTGCTGCCGGGGTAGTGCTCTCTTCATGTGCCCACAAGCTGTATAAACGCGCGCCCCACCAGGTGATTAGCGTGACAGGAAGTAGTTCGCTTTCTGGGAGCGGCGTCCAGGATTCGCCATGATAAGTAATGCCAAACGGCTTGGTCTCATGAATCCAAGGAGTGTCTTTGGGTGCGGGTTTTTTCCAGCGATCCAGGCAATCCACCGCCAATGTGCGCCCAGATGAAGCGGCGCAATATTCGCCATCCTTGATCTGCGTCTGGACAAAGCCCTGGTCTGCGAGTTCGTTAAGAAAGTTGCAATATTGTTTACAAGTGATGGCGTATTTATCAATTAAGAAGGCTTCGCCTGTGACGGTTGAATTTGAGAAGAGAACCGCAAGATGTCCATCCTTTGCGCGGTAAAAATGCGGCGATGTTTCATTCATTTCGCCGACATGGGCATAAATTGCGGGAATTGGCACCCCTGACCAAGCCTGTGGAGTGACATTTGCATTGGTTGGGATAACCTTGTTGGACTGGCTGGAAGGTTTCGGCGTGACCTTGGGCGCTTCCTGCTTTTTCTCGATCACAGGAGGCTTTTTCTCTGGAGCAGCCCGCTTTGTATATTTTTGTTCGTAACGCGCGCGAAGAGATTTGAGCAGGCGCTGATATTTTTCTTCCCGCTGCCCCGCAGGGAAATAGTCTCCCCATTGCAGGGTACTGACGCGGCGCGGAGGTTTGCAATCATCCAGACGCAGGGGAATCAAGAAGATCGTGCCTTCCGGTTTTTCCTGTGCAATGCTCAGGACGAATTTCAGTTCCTTCTGAATGTATCCTTCTTTTTCAATCGATTCGGTTGACAGAAAGGCAATCACGGAATCGCTTTCTTCAACGGCTTTTTCTATTTCCAGATCCCATTCCTGTCCCATGAGCAGGTTTTCTTCATCGAGCCAGGGATTAATCCAGCCTTCTGCTGCAAGTTTTTCATACACCTCGCGGACGATAAACCTATCACTTTTTGAATGGCATAGGAATACCCGTAGTTGATGGTGTTCCGGTTTATCCACTGGAATCTCAACCTTTGGAGGGGCAGGTTCGTGCGGCGGCGGAACAGTTTTATTTTTTTTCATACCATCAAGCGGGGGGAACGAATCGATTGGGACGATATAGGCAATACGGCGGTTTTCGGAATTGTCCGCTGCGACAACCATTCCGACAATGCCATTAAGGGTTTCATCCCACACTGGCGCGCCGCTAAAACCCGGCTGGATGAAGTAGCCATTTGCGTTGCTTGTATCCTGAATTTGGATCCAGCCCTCCGCGTTTTTTCCGAGCAATGCGCCAACTGTCCAGATGCCCTGCTCGTTATTTTCGGGAAATCCAAAGGCGCGGAATTCATGTCCCCACACATCCGTTGTGGATGCGGCAAGCATTGCAGGTTTTAATTCGGCGTGAGGATCGCCCATGATATCCAGAATGGCGATATCTTTTTCCACGTCCCAATAACTGACTTTGGCGTCAACAGGGTGAACGTCGGCAGAAAGAGGCATGTCAAAATGAACCGGCAGCGCAGGCTTTTTGGCGGTTTTATCCAGTTCCAAGGCAGTGATGACAACATGGGCGCAGGTGATCAATTTCCCCGGCGCAATGCAAAAGCCGACACCGGCAGGGTCGCCATACGGTCCATAAATGCGGGCAAGTGAGTTATCGAGTGAAGTGGTCATTGATTTGCACGGTATGTGGATCTCTCAACATTATATCAAGATGACTGGATGGAATTGCCAAATTATCATTACATAGACTTGACAGTTTTTTTATAATAAAACCTATCAGGTCTTATTCTCACTCCGCAACACCGCCGTGTCGAAATACATCAGCAGATCGGGGTCTTCCTCGTTTAATACGCACTTTCAAATCTAAAGTGCGTCTATATTGTGCGCCCCCGCGGAGATTCAAACTCCGTTTAACTTACGCTCGCGTAAGGGCATGTTACTCATCACCCAAAAATCGAGTAGTTCACACTCTAAATAAGTGTTACAAGAACAACATCCACAAAAAGAGTCGTGCGGATATTGTGCAACCGCCTGCGTTCCAGTGACTCATCAATCACTACCCGCAAATCCGCTTTGCCCGCGAGAATGGCAGAGATGGTGGTGAAGTGACTCTTGGTGGTGTTGGCAATCACTTGCGCCAGCGTGGTCTTGCCTGTGCCTGGAGGTCCCCACAAAATGATGGATGAAAAAAAATTGTCGGCTTCGATGGCGCGGCGCAAAAGTTTGCCCTCGCCCACGATATGTTCCTGCCCAATGTATTCATCCAATGTGCGCGGACCGCGAATGCGTCCGCGCGGCGAGCGGGGCTTCACTTTTCAGGTGTTCGTGCATGGCGTGGTCAAAGAGGTCGTTGAAAATGGGCTGATTACAACAATAAGGAAAAGGTCGCGCATAGCCCATAATAAACTAACTTTTTCTGGCTTATTCGTTGAGCAACCATTCTGCGGCAGAATGTATTTCCACTGGGATGCCATTTATCTCAATCGTGTCCGCATTGGAGTCTGCCAGGATTAATGCATTCTGTACTTTTACAATTTGCATGGCATCTTGCAATGCGCGGAACTCGCGATCACGTATTTCGGGGTGATCCAGATTTTGTGTAACCTGAATAAGCTGCTGTTGCTGTGGTAAATAGAAATCAACCTCATATCCGCCCGGCGATGAAAAATAATAAATATCTTTCGTTTTTCGCCTGAGAGCCAGATAGGTTAGGTTTTCCAGAAATTTGCCTGTATTGGGGGAGAAGCCAAATCCGACTGCGTTTGCCAGCCCCGTGTCAATACTGTAAATTTTCTTGGGCGCGATCTGCTGGCGTTTTACCGAATAATCATACACATTCAGTGTGAACAGCAGCCAGCTATTTTCCATATACCCAATGTAACTTTTTATAGTATTCACACTTCCGACATGAAACCGCTCTTTGAGCTTGTTGAAAGAAATCAAACTGGCGGGATTGCTCATCAGGTAAAACGCCAGCTCTTTGATGATTGTCACGGCATCAAGTCGATAGCGCGTGGCAATATCACGATATAAGACATCATCGTAGAGTGTTCGCAATAAGGGGAGTTGTGGATATTTCAGCGCATCAGGTATGCCGCCCAGTTGTAAGTAGGATTGCAGGGAGTTTTGCAATCGGGCGTGATCAGTGGTGGTCATGCGATTTAGATCGGGAACAGCTTCACCTCGAAATTGCATAAATTCTTTGAAGGAAAACGGAAGCAATTCGATTGGTATGTAGCGACCCGTCAGGCGGGTTCCCAATTCCTTGCTGAGCAGGGAAGCGTTTGAACCTGTGATGTAGAACTTAAATCCCATATCCATAAAGCGGCGCACAAAATGTTCCCATCCTGTGACATTTTGAACTTCGTCAATCACAAAGATTTTTCGTTCCCCAAATAACTCGATCAAAACCTGGTGAAGATCCGTGGCGTCCTCTGCCTGGAATCCCAGAAAGCGGTCATCTTCAAAATTGATATAGTAGAACAACTCTTCGCCTAAAAGGTGTGCCATCTGCGCTAACAGAGTGGATTTCCCAGCCCGACGCAGTCCGGACACGATAACGGCATGGGGGACGTCCTTTGCCTTTTCAACTTCTGACAGTTGGGTACGCACAATGCCAGTATCTCGCTGCCAAAATGTCTGGAATTGCTCCAAAAGCATGGCTTTGATTTGATCTTTATTCCAACGTGATTTCCAACAACGGAAATAATCAATCCCTCGTTTGCGGTAAAAAGTTTGGAAGGACGCGCATAACTTTGAAGCTGCAACATTCCCGACTTGAAATCGGTCTGGGCTATGACAACTGCCTGAGCATCTCCGTAGGGATTGCTCGTGATCTGACACAAGATCCAATCGCTCTTGTTGGCGCGCGCTAACACCACCGCTGGACGGACTTTGTTCTCTGAAAGATCGGAAAATGGAAAAGGCAGAATTACGACGTCGCCCGATTTAGGTATGACCATGCTTCATCCTCCTCAGGTCTCAGCCAATCTTCTGCAAGCGCGGCTTCGCTCAATAATGCTGTTTCAGTAACAGGTAAAGCCGGTTCATCAAGAACTACGACCAAGGCGCGACGCGCGCCTTGAAAAGCAAAGGGTTGGAGAATTTTCACATTCCCCTGTTCGTCAATCACAGCTTCAACAGTAAACATGGTTTCTCCTTGCATAGGAACAAGCGAATCAATAGAGATATTTTATCACCAACCAACTGAGTGGTTTTTCGGAAACCATACCCAAAAAACCTTTGTGCTCCTTTGTATCCTTTGTGGTTAAGTCTTTCCCTAATCCACCGTCAGCGTCTTCGACAAATTCCTCGGGAAATCAGGATCGAACCCACGCAACACACTCATGTGATACGACAGCAACTGCAACGGCAGGACTCCCAGCAACGCGCTGATCTGCGCATCCGATTTGGGAATGACGACCAGGTCATCGCCGTTGGCGCGCAGGCGGGCGTCCTCTTCGCCGATGGTGATCGTGCGTGCGCCGCGGACTTTCACTTCGTTGATGCCGCTAATGATGAGTGGCACATCGTTCGGTCCCGCAACAAAGACGATCGGGAAGCCCTTGCTCACCGCGGAGAGCGGTCCGTGTTTGAACTCGGTCGAGAGCATGCCTTCGCAATGGGCATACGTAATTTCTTTTAATTTCAACGCGCCTTCCAACGCGATCGGATAGGTCGCGCCGTAGCCGAGACAATACATATCGTTCCACTCATTGATGTCTTTGGCGATCGCTTCGATCTGCGGTCCGACCATCTCGATGGTCCGCTCCATCAAATCAGGAATACGCAAAAGTTCACTCGTGTCTTTGCTCGCGAGTCGATACGCCAGATACAAAAACGTCACGACCTGATTGGTAAATGTCTTCGTGGCGGGCACGCTGATTTCGTATCCGCAGCACAAGGGTAGGCAGAACGAAGTCGCCTTCGTCAACGTCGAGCCCACCACGTTCGCCAATCCAAAACAAGCCATGCCGCGCTTCTCGGCGGCTTCCAACGCGTTGAGCACATCCTTGGTCTCGCCCGATTGGCTGACGAAAATCCCCACGTCTTCATACCCCACTGCGGGCGCGTATTGCGCGATGAACTGCGGCGCAAGCACGGGGATGGCGGTCAGCCCCGCCAGTTGCGCGATGTACACCGAGCCCACCGCCGCCGCGTGATAACT
>DYDH01000066.1:11995-21757 GCA_020717985.1 Herpetosiphon sp.
ATCAAATACAGATGACGCGCGTTCTTCATCTTTTCGACCAACGGCTGCACATCGGGACTGCCATCCAACAAGTGGATTAACTCACGGGCGACTTGTGCCTGCTCGTGGATTTCCTTCAACATAAAATGCGGATACCCGCCCTTTTGCACCGCATCCATCGACTCGGTAACTGTTTCTGGCATTCGATCGACAATTTTCCCATCTTTGACAGAGCGCACTTCCACGCGGTCTGCCCACAGCGTCACGATCTCCCCATCCTGCGGGCGGATCACTTCGCGGGTGAGCGGCAAGATCGAAGGCAGATCAGACGAAAGACAAGTGAAGCCATCGCCGATTCCGATCACCATGCCCGAACCTTTTTTGAACGCGTATAACTTATCGTCATTCGCGCGTCCGATAACAAAGGCATAATCGCCTTCGAGGTCGCCATACGCGAGTCGAATTGCATCAATGAATTCATATCCGCGGCTGATATATCTCTCCACCGCATGGACACATGTCTCGCCATCATTCTGCGAACGGACAGTCATGCCCTCCGCCATGAATTCCAACCGCAGTTCCACATTATTCACCACATTGCCATTGTGCGCGCCGACCATGTCACCATTTGAATCCAAATGCGGCTGCGAATTGACTTGCGAAGGCTCACCAAACGTCGCCCAGCGCAATTGTGTAATCCCACGCTGTCCGCGCATTTCCGCGATGTTATATTTCGCCGCCACTGAATCAACTTTGCCCATATCTTTTCGCAGATCGATCTTGCCATTATTCAACGTCGCCGCGCCAACAGAGTCATATCCACGATAGGTGAGTCTCTCCGCCGCCGCGATCAAAATCGGTCCAAGCGCTTCTTCTTTATTGGTAACGTAGCCGAAAATTCCACACATGTATTTTCTCCTGGGTTTTGTAGGGGCGACCCATTGGGTCGCCCCTACGTATTATTGAAATTATTCATGGATTATATGCCATCCCTCGCCCCCGAACAGATGATGTTACTCACTTTGTTGATCTTGAATTTATTTTCCGGCTGTCGGGGCATCAAAACCGCTCTCGTCCATGACGAGAGCGGTAAAGAACCATTTCATTTACAAACGGATCACAGTCCCGCAGAACTCACACTTGATATTGTCCTGTCCGCGCAGGATGACTTGCTGGATATTCCCGCCGCAGCTTGGGCACTTGTTGGGCGCAGACTTGATCTTCGCCTCCGCGGCAGCATCCACTGCAACGGCGCGCTCCTTCTCGAAATCTTTTATTTTCGCGCGGTTGATGAGCGCCTGCCACGCTTCGCACTCGTGCCAGATATGAAAATGAGATTTTTGAAAAGGCGCGCCCGTCGCAAACTTGATATCTATATGATCCTCATTCTTGAACAAGCCCTGTTTGGTGCTGTTGACCGCTTCAACCAGCGCAACAGGCGTGTCGAACAGGAAATTCTGAACTTTTTGCTTTTCGGTGGTGATGAACAATATCTTCTTTGTTGCCACTTCCTCTTTTTGTTCGAAAATGAGGCGCTGGTCGGTGAGATACAACACGCCCTCAGGGTCATCCTTCTTTTCCTTGCCGTCTTTTGCCCACACCGCTTTAACCGCCATAATGCCCGCTTCAGTGGCAAGTAACTGGAAACTGGACTCCGCCAGTTGTGTCAACATCCAATCTACTTTATCCACCTGCCCGCTAAACTCATATAGCTCACCTTTAAAAGAGTTATACATCCCATTCAATTGCGCCTCGGCCGCTTTGACTTGAGATTCCAGCGCGGAAGCCTGCGGCTTGAGTTGATTGAGAAGAGTCCGGGCTTGCGCCATATTACCCGAAGCGGCTGTGGACAGCGCCGGCATTCGTGACCCAAGCGGAGTGAACGCAGTCTGCAAGCGATTGGACTGCTGCTCGATCTGGGTCATGATCCCCGGACCAATTTTTGTCCATTGCCTCGAAAAATTAACAGCGCGCGCTTCAAAATCCTTGCCGAAAACATAGCCGCGTGAACGCAGGCTGGAGACATCCTGACTCAATTGATTGACAGTGGTTTGTAAATCCTCCACCTCATCGCGGATCTTCGTCAGGCGGATGCCTTGTCCAAGTGAATTGATCTGGGACTGTAATGAGGAAACATCTCTGGCAATTTCTTCTTTAGGATTTGGCGTTGCGGGCATGGTTTATAAGTCCTCCAAATGGATAATATAACGCGCGATTATAACTGACCTCTTGCGGGAATCGCTTGTTAATTTACATCCCACGGAGCGACTCCACGTCCGCGCGCGCCTCGTAACGACCCGATAACTGATTCAGTCACGTTCGGCATTATCTCCGCTGTAGCCGCCAGCAGACCAAAGCACCCCGCGATCATCATGTCTCCGAAGGGAGCGGCGAAGTACGGACGAAGGACCTTGGACGATGGACGGTGGTTTTCGGTCTGCGGTCCTCGGTCCTCGGTCAAAAACATGCTCCTCCTCGGTCCCGTCACCACCACATCAAAATCGTCCTTGCCAAACTCAAATGGGTTTTTTCCATATACCAGCGCACCGTGCCCCATATCATCAAATACATCCTGATGTTTAAGTGAACCATCCGCCAATGCGCGGATATATTTTTCCAGTTTTGGCAGGTCAATTTCGCCCGTGTGATGTTCAAAGACTCCTTCGATCCCATCACCCAAACGAAATGCCAGCGTATGGAAATTCCCCACATTGACAATGATCTTGCGCTCACGTTTCATTACCTTAGGGTCAAAGTTTGCCCCTAGCACAGCCGCAGGCGCGGTATCCATCACCACCAGCGGACAAGGAAGCCCGCCCGCAGAATTTGCCACAGATTGAATCCGTGTCATGATCTTTGGAATGTCGTTCGAGAGATACGCAAAAGCAGAAAGTGAATTCTTCGCTTTGATCCTTTCATCCAGATAATCAAACCTGAATTGCCGGTCAGAAACTCCCGCAGGCGCATTGCCATGATCGAACACAGCAACAGCGATTGCTTCCAAGTCATCTAATAAAACGCCATAGTTTTTGAAAGTCTTGGATATCAATTGAAAATCAAAATCCTTCAACTCCAGACTTTCAACCTTCGACCTTAGACCTTCAACCTCGTCTTCCCCAACGATCTTTATCCCCAACCTCTCTACTTTATCCAACTCATCGTTGATCGTTGTCGCCGCATTGGGAGTCATGTACACGGGAATTCCCGCCCGCGCGCATTCTTCGATTGCCCATGCCGAAGGTCCGCCGCCCATTTGATGCCCTGTAAATAGAATCGGGGTCCGGAGGCGAAGCGACTGCTTGAGACGGCGGTGAACCATCATTGTTGGTGAAGGCAAAACAAGTTTGAATCCGTTCTCAATATCAAGATTTGAATCGTAAAGAAAAATATCCTGCGTGCCTGTGCCAATATCCACGGTTAAGATTTTCATAACGTATAGTTTACCCCGATATTACGCGTGGAATTTTCGAAGCCTTTCCAACTAATATATTAAGAACTTGGAAATTAAATCCTTGTTTTTTGTGCAGGAATTTTTGAACCGCGAAGCCCGCAACACTTGCGCCGCACGCCAGTGCAGGTGAGAACGCAAAGTTTTTAAAGGTTTTTCTTGGTGATCTTGGCGCGCTTAGCGGTAAAACTCTTTTGGCTTGTCCAAGTTAAGGTAAAATAAAAATACCCACAACATGACCCTGAAAAAAATATTGATTTGGTTCATACTTTTTATAAGCATCGTTATCTCTGGATTCCTGGTCTGGAATCTCGATATCGTTCTGCGCGCCTCTCATGCGGCACAGGAAGGTAACCTTTCAACGCTGTTACTTCGCTACGAACTGGCATCTTTTGATATCGGACGCCCCAGCCCAAACATTCCACTGGATATGAAGATTTCAAAAACGGACGGCATGACGCAGGTATACGTCCCTGAAGGGGAATTTATCATGGGAGATAATGGGGATCCAACAGCCAAGGAATATCCGGTTCACCCTGTATACTTGGATGCGTTTTGGATGGATAAGGTGGAAGTTACCAATGCCATGTATGAGCCGTGTGTAAATAGCGGCGCATGTTTTCCTCCCGTGCCTCGATTAAATCCATACTATGGAAAATGGGCATACCGTGACCTGCCTGTTGTATATGTCAATTGGTATGGCGCACAGAAATACTGCGCATGGGCTGGCAGGCGTCTGCCCACCGAAGCGGAATGGGAAAAAGCCGCGCGCGGCACAGAAGCCCTGTATTACACTTGGGGAAATTCACGGGCAAACCCGCGCCTGGCGAATTTTGCAGAATCGCTGATCGGGGAACCGCTCCCCGCCTACCGCTATCCATTGGGAGCGAGTCCGTACGGTGTCTTGAACATGGGCGGCAATGTCCGCGAGTGGGTGGCAGACTGGTTTGATGGCAAGTATTATCTTAGCTCGCCATACGAAAATCCCCAGGGTGCGGAAACCGGGACTGAACGTTCATTACGCGGCGGGGCTTACGATGCCAATGCGACTGACATTACGACCTTTCGCAGATATAAACATGAACCAGATTCAGCCGGACTTAGCCGCGGCTTTCGTTGCGCGGAAAGCGCCGAATAATTATTGCTGATTGCTGAATTCAAATATTGCCACCCGAATAACACATGGTATAATTTGCCCGCTGAAAATGGAGAGGTCGCGTAGTCTGGCTTAGCGCGCACGCTTGGAAAGCGTGTAACCCACAAAGGTTCGCGGGTTCGAATCCCGCCCTCTCCGCCAGAAAAACCGTCTCACTTGTGAGGCGGTTCCCTTTTTAATGAGAGATACTTTGTTTGAGGTTCGTGTGCCCCCATTGAGGGGATGATATTCGAATCCCGCCCTCTCCGCCAGAAAAACCGTCTCACTTGTGAGGCGGTTCCCTTTTTAATGAGAGATATTTTGTTTGAGGTTCGCGCGCCCCCATTGAGGGGATGATATTCGAATCCCGCCCTCTCCGCCAGAAAAACCGCTTCACTTGTTGAGGCGGTTCCCTTTTTAATGAGAGATACTTTGTTTGAGGTTCGCGTGCCCCCATTGAGGGGATGATATTCGAATCCCGCCCTCTCCGCCAGAAAAACCGTCTCACTTGTTGAGGCGGTTCCCTTTTTAATTTGGTAGTGATGCCGAATAAGTGATGGATTTGTGTAGTAACGACTTCAGTCGTGTTTTTACGGAATAAAATTAGGTGCGATGCACTCGAATATCAACGTTCCCCTTTGAAATATTCCACAGTAGATTGTCCCTCCTGGTTGATGCCTTCCCGTGATATTACCTTCCAGACCGTCAAAAAAATGATCTTGATATCCAGCCAGAAAGACCAATTGTCCACATACCAGATATCCATGTTAAAGCGTGTGATCCAGTCTGCTGTGTTCCGTCCATTGATTTGCGCCCAGCCGGTCAAGCCTGGGACCACATCATGCCGGCGCGCTTGTTCGGGCGAGTAAAGCGGAAGATATTCCATCAAAAGCGGGCGCGGACCGACGAAACTCATTTCGCCGCGCAGGATGTTGAAGAGTTCTGGCAATTCGTCCAGGGAGAGGGAGCGGAGCAAATGCCCAAAGCGTGTCAGCCGCTCGGCGTCCGGGAGCAGGCTTCCGTCACGTGTGAGGCGGTTCGTCATCGAACGGAATTTATAAATAAAAAAGGGACGTCCCTTGTAGCCGGGGCGTTGTTGTTTGAAGAGCATCGGTGAGCCAATAAATATGCGGACAAGGATCGCGGTGAAAAGAATGACAGGGGAAAGAATCGCGAGTGCGATAAGTGCGAAGGTGAGGTCGAAGAGACGCTTGCTGAATGGCATGGATGTATTATAACCAGACTTCGGAAGTCAAAGAAGACTTCCGAAGTCTCTAAACTTTATGGTATATTTTGAGCAGGAGATACTGCCATGAATGAGCGAATCCTAATTATTGAAGATGATCAGGCTATTCTAAAGTTATTGCAGCGCGGTTTGGCTTACGAAGGTTACACTGTGGATACTGCAATTGACGGGCGCATGGGTTTGATCGCGGCGCGCGACCACACACCCGATCTTGTCGTTTTGGATTGGATGTTGCCCGGCATGGACGGGCTTGAAGTGTGCCATCGTTTGCGAACAGGCGGCTCGATCCCGATCCTGATGTTGACCGCAAAAGATACAGTGCAGGATCGCATTCAGGGATTGGATGCGGGCGCGGATGATTACATGGTAAAGCCCTTCAACCTGGATGAGTTGCTGGCGCGTGTGCGCGCATTACTTCGACGTACCCAGCCTGAGCGCATCCCAGTCTTGAAATTCGCTGACCTTTCATTGGATACAGGCTCACGCCAGGCGGCGCGCGGCGCCCGCTCTGTGGCATTGACTGCAAAAGAATATGAACTGCTTGAATTATTCCTGCGCCATCCCAAACAGGTGCTTACACGTGAAGTGATCTTTGACCGTGTCTGGGGGTATGATTTTGGCGGCGAAAGCAATGTGCTTGAAGTCTATATCCGATATTTGCGTCAAAAGTTGGAGGGCGAAGGGGAAATCCGCCTTATTCATACCGTGCGCGGTGTTGGGTATGTGATGAGGGAAAATCCGTAACCAAAAAGCGGCAGTCGAACTGCCGCTTTTTGGTTAATTCTCAGCTTGTCTTAAACTTGGAACATTACACTAATCTTATGTCGTTGCGTCTGCGCCTTACTTTGTTATATTCAACTTTCATAGGTGGAATCCTGCTGATCTTTGGCGCGGCAGTTTATATCCTCGTTAATGTGATTTTGCTAAATCAAGTGGATACCATGCTTGCAGGCGTGGTGCGTGACATTACGCAGGTGACAAAAGTTAATTCGGTGGGGGAGTTGAACTTGATCAGCCTGCCTCCATTGGATATGACGTCGAACGCCTACGTGCAAGTATGGGGACCGAATGGAAAAATTATTGCAACCTCACCCAGCATCGGCTCGCTGACCAAACCTCTCGACCCCATCGGACTTGAAACTGGTTATAACATCTATGAAGATTCATACCTCAACGGAGCGCATCTGCGCGTATTGAGTGTGCCGCTAAAATTAAGCGGACGGATGGTCGGCACATTGCAGGTGGGGTCAAGTTTAAGTGTTGTAGATGCAACACAGGGTAAATTACTTTCAGTCATGGCTGTCATTGCGGTCATCGCAGTTTTGATGGCAGGCTTTGGCTCATGGGTGGTCCTGGGACGCGCGCTTTCTCCACTGGAAGCCATCACTGAAACTGTGGATCAGATCAACCGTGCAGACGATCTTTCGCGGCGCATTCCCTATCAGGAACAAACTGAAGATGAGATCGGCGATCTTGTCGTTTCATTCAATCAAACACTCGAGCGTTTGGAATCGCTTTTTACGTCACAGCAAAGATTTCTCGCGGATGTAAGCCATGAACTTCGTACGCCGCTGACGGTTATCAAAGGTAATGTGGGACTGATGCGCCGCATGAAACAGGCGGATGAAGAGTCTCTGGGCAGTATTGATCAAGAGGCGGGCAGACTCACGCGTTTGGTGGGCGGCCTGCTTATGCTCGCGCAAGCGGAATCAGGCAGGCTGACCCTTGTATTAAAGCCGGTTGAATTGGATCTGCTGTTAACCGAAGTCTTTACCGAGATGTGCGTTCTGGCGGGTACCAAGGTGCATGTGCATCTAAATGACATTGACCAGGTGATGGTCAATGGAGATCGAGACCGCTTGAAGCAGGTCTTGTTGAATTTGGTTTCCAATGCGATCCAGTACACACCGCAAGGCGGGGATGTATTTCTGAGCATGTCAAAGATCGGTGAGCAGGCGCGCATCATCATCCGCGATACCGGACCTGGGATTTCCGCCGAAGATTTGCCTCACATCTTTGACCGTTTCTATCGCGCCGAAAAATCGCGCACACGTTCAACCACCAGCGGTTTTGGTTTGGGTCTGTCTATTGCGCATTGGATCGTGGAGCATCATGGCGGACAGATCAAGGTTGAGTCAAAAGAGGGGAAAGGTACGACGTTTGTGATCTGGTTGGGGATCGTTAAGTAGTTTGGGTGGTTTGATAGTTGTTTGTTGGTGCTACGGTAGTCCCAACCTTTGGCTTGCCTGATGGCATAAGCTCACCCCGTATTTTTCATACCATTCGTTTAATGCTGCGCTGGATGCAAGTCCATTGCGAGCGTCTTCGTAGATGGGCGCGCCGTATTGGACATATCTTTTCGTTTGCGCGGGCCATGTCCATTCGGCGCGGCCAATGAGACCAATGCCGCCGTTGTAGCCAGCCATTGCGAGCCGCGCATTTCCGCCGCCGGTTTCAAGCGACTTGGCCAGGTAGGCGAGTCCGCGGGCGGCGTTGGTATTTGGATTGTAGGGATCATCAATCGCGTAAAAATGAAATGGCATTACTTGAAAGAGTCCCAAGGCACCGGCGCTTGATCTTGCCCGGGGATCTCCACAGGATTCGATCTGCATGATGGTGGCAACCAGGTTCGGGTCCAGTTGCGAAGCGGACGCCCAACTCGTGATGGAGTCAGCCCAATAGTGGATTTCAATCCTAAAGATGGGGGAGATGCCTGTTGAGGTGGCGGGCGGCAAATCCACAGTGGAGGGATTTGTCTTCCAGGCGAAGGATGCAAGTAATACGCTGATCAATATAACGGCGAGCGGTACTATCGTAAAACCAGACAAACAGCCGCTCCCTTGTTCCTGCGGGTCCGCGGCTGTTTGCTTGTATATTTCAGGACGAGCACGGGGCATGCGTTATCTCTCCATTGTGGGTCATTTATAAAGGACCCGGCTCGAATGATGTGTATTAAGTTGTTGATAAATTATGCGTCGTAGTGACCGCTGCTTTCAGCGCTGCGCGCAGTGTAGGAGATGGGATGGTAAGTAGGCTCAGGCGGGATAAAGGAACTTTGTTGTGATGTAATAGTGGCGGGTTTTGGCGCGGGGCGGAAACTCGCTGTACTGGATGCGTTCACACTGTTTGCGGGGCGGGCTATTTGCGAGGCGGGGCGCAAAACAGGCTGGTTGACAGGCTGATTAATGGGGCGTTGTTGAGCTTGATAACTCGGAGCGGCCGCGCGCGGTTGAGGCTGGGGTGTATTGTACGGGCGCTGGGTTTGTTGCGGTTGTTGATAGGATGTTTTATAGGGTTGGTGTTGCTGGGCGGTGGTAAAGAGACGATCTCCGGCAAGTGAGAATGTGCCAATGATTAGAAGACGCACAAGCCAAACCATTGCGGCGATAAAAATCGGCACTACTTTGAGAAGGGTTGCCGCGCTCATCACCTGACTGCCTTGCAGGTTGGCGTTATTGGTGATGGCAACCGATACGCCCCACCATGTGAGTGTGGCATTGAAACCAGCCGCCAACAGCCATGCGCCGAAGAGATAATACACTTCCGCGGGTTCGTCACGGCCTTGCTCGGGAGTGAAAATGCGGGCGATGCCGGCAAAGTCAATGCCGCAGAACGCGATGGCAAGAATGGTTGCCCAGCGCATACCCGCAAAGGTTAGGTCGCCGAGCATATCGTGCAAGGCAAATTGGGTGGTGCTAAAATTAAATACTTCAAAGGACAACAACGCGCCAATAATCATCATGCCCCAGGTGGCGCCGCGATTAAATTTTCGATTATGGGTTAGGTTTTGCCAGAGAACTTTTATTCCATCTATAAGCGGATTACGATATTGAGCCATTTCGACCTCCTTGTCGAGTGATAAATCGAATTTTAGAACACTTGTTCTAAAATGTCAAGGGGGTACTTTTTATTCTGACATGGCTTTTGCAAAGTCAGGAAAATCTTAACGCGAAT
>DYDH01000307.1:0-1403 GCA_020717985.1 Herpetosiphon sp.
TAACCTGACACCTTCGTTCAAGTAGTTGGAAAGCGTTTTCCGCCCCTTGCTTAGTTCCCCCAATAGAGATCTAAGCGTTTCGCCAGAAATAATCGCTGCCACTACCCGCATAATAACGGTGTTGTCCAAATCCGAACTTTGTTTCGCAAATATTTTTACATCTTTTACAAGAAAGTTACCGAGAACTTCCTCGTTGCAAAATGTGCTAACGACCTCAGCGATTGACATGCTCCCCGCAAATTTCAATCTTTCTTTATCCAAGTAG
This sequence comes from Herpetosiphon sp., assembly GCA_020717985.1. GTDB lineage: Bacteria > Chloroflexota > Anaerolineae > Anaerolineales > Villigracilaceae > Villigracilis. The sequence continues at coordinate 266 of DYDH01000307.1, forward strand.
GTGAACCAGATCAAAATCCATGTTGCCGCCAAGACGTAACTGTTCGTACTCAGAGCTCCAAGCAAAAAGGCGAGCACAAGGTGACGGAATACCCTCCCTACTCGTTCCGAGGCCAGCGTATCCATCGTAATAGTTTCCCGAAGATGATCTGGTAATAGCGGCGCCAGGAGGGTCGGATCGCCGATCCGTTCAGTTGCCAACAGAGAGGGTTGAGTTCGCAATAATGCCAACCATCGCTTAAGCAGCTTATCGTCGGGACTAAGTTTATCCATACTCTATAAGCTCCATGAATAAGTTTGCTGGAATCATAGCACACAATTTTTTTAACGATTTTCAAACGACCATTGGGAAATGAGGTGATCACTAGCAGAACAAACAGCCTCAATGCAGATCCATCCCTGGCAGGCTAGTCCAGTGACTTAAAGCCCTTACTTTCGGCAAAAGTATCCCTCTACTGTTAAGGTGGCGTGCGTGTTCACGTTTTTTACATTTTGGCATTCCAGGCCGATTTTTTGGCTCCCAGGGGCATTTACGCGACAGTAACTATTACTGTCGCGTCGCGCGGTGCCAAGTATATAAGCAAATAACGCAAGAGCAAGCCCAAGGTTATTATTCAAGACATCGGATCAGTGAGGTAGTTAACAGAACCAGGTCAAATAATAGGCAATATGAAACGACAGACCTGCAACCTCTCAATGCACCACCCTGGCTAGCAGGCCAGTCTAGCAGTTTGTCGGAGAACGCAGCACTTTTACAACTGAAAATGCAGAACGAAGGCAAAACGGCGGGTAATTTCGGTGCATAGTGTTCAAAACGGCGCGTTTCTTGTTATCCAGTCTGCTCTTTTCTCGGCAGCAGGCGCGTGAAAGCTACCCCTGGGCTAAATCAATCCCTTCGCCTGAAACAACGTGCACATGCGTTTCAGGTTGTAAGCCAGGCAGACGAGACACCATTCGCCAGCGGCGGCAACCAGGCCGCGCAATGAGAACTGGCGAAACCCCAGGACTTCTTTGATGATGCCGATCACCGGTTCAACGGTGCACTTGCGTAAGCGGTAGATGGCTTGGCCGATCTTGGTTTGAAGTTTGTAGGCCATTTTTACCTGCGGACTGGCATCTTCGGCGGGCTCAGGCATTTC
>DYDH01000307.1:1440-4245 GCA_020717985.1 Herpetosiphon sp.
CGACCCGTGGCGATATATGGATCGATGCCGCGTTGTTCGAGTGCGGCGACATTGTTCTCACTGAAATACCCATTATCCAACGCAGCCGCCTTGGGTTTCCCCACTTTAGGAGAAATGGCATCTACAGTAGGTTCAGCCTCTTGCTTGTCATTGGGATGATTGGAGAGAGCAGAAGCAACGATCAACTGGCTTTCTTGATCCACAGCCGCCTGGACATTGTAGTGCTGATCGAAACCAGCATTAGTGCTGTTCTTCATGATACGCGAGTCTGGATCGGTGAAGTTGTATTGGTCTTTATCCTGTGGACCCGCTTCAGGCGGCTTTGGCTTCCGGCCTCTTGGCTTGCGCCCACTGCTTTTGGCTTTTTCTTCCCGTTCACGCAGTTTGGCTTCGTATTCGGCTTGTTCAGCGGCACAGCGCTCCTGAGCGCGGGCTTCCAGAACAGTTCTCGCCTCGGCCAGGTTTTCCAGCCATTCTTTGCGGATGGCAATTTCATCCTCAACTACCAACCCTTCCGGAAGCCGCAGTGCACCTTGATCGGCTTGCTCTCCAAGTTCGAGTAACTCATGCACTTCCTGACACAATTGGGTTTCCAGTTCTCCCAGCCGCTTGTAGCTCACGGCTTTGCTCTTCGAAGCATCTGCATGGATCTTGCTGCCATCCACGCTGATGTTGCCCAGCTTCAGCAGCCCGGCCAGCTTTGCCAACAGCAGAATCTGGACAAACAATTCTTGCATCTCGGCCAGGAAAACCTTGCGAAAATTGGCAATCGTGTCATGGTCAGGATGCAAGCCACTGGCAATGAACCGGAAAGGAATGCTCTCGTATGTGGCTTTTTCAATCTTGCGTGAACTGAACACCCCTGTGGCGTAGCCATAGAACAGCAAACCCAACAAGATTTCCGGTGCTATCGCTTCGCCGCCTACCTGAGCATAACAAGCATAAATATGGCTCAAGTCCAGTTGACCAATTACCATCACCACAAAGCGCGCCAGATGGTTCGCTGGCAACGCTTCTCGTATGGTTATGGCTTGATCGAGTGCCGTTTCATAGTCAGGATTTTTGAATTTTCTGCTCATATCTCAAGTCTACCATTCTTGCTTCTCTCCGACAAACTGCAAGGTAATTCCAAAAGCTGAGAAAATGAGTTCAAATGGTAATGGCGTAACCAATTTATAATTCCACAAAATCAAACCCAGGATGATTATTCCAGCAAAAATATATGCTCCTATAACAATAATGGGGATGTCATCTACAGAAATGACTTTTCCATTAATTCTTTTATAAATACCCCAAATCAATGCCATTAATAACACTGAAAATGCCAAAATAAGAATCCCTGGTACTCCATCGATCATTATTTGCTCTGTTGATATTTTAATTTGAGATAGATTGATACCAAAAAATGAATACCAATGTGCCTCATAAACCCAACCTGCGATGTAGAAAATAGCCGCACTTACGAATGCCAATATAGCCGAGGCAAAACTCAAAATATCGCTTATTTTTATACCGGAATCTTTCGTCGTTTTTTTATTAACATCGGGAGATAATGGCTGCCGTGTAGGTAAGGTAGGGTAGGTAATTGTCTCTACCGGGCCATCCTTCAGCTTTTTTCGTATGCGTACTGGTCGTGGTGTCCATGATCGTTTTATCATATTGCTTTCTCCACGTCTTTCAGCCTCACCTCCCCGCTCATGAGACGGGGCAGCAGCGCATCCCTCAGTGCTGCCAGAGTGCGCGATTGCTCATCGTTTGACCGGATTTTCGCTATAACTGACCGTGCAAAATTGCCGAAACGATTTGCCAAAGATGCCGGCGGTACAGCCAGCATGTACTTATCAAAGCATGATGCCGGTGCGCGTTGCCGCCCGCTTGTTCCGGTCATATTTTGAATTGTGTGATTTCGCAGCTCTTCGCTGCGCGCCAGGTAATAACCATATTCAACTGGCAATGGCGGTTTGGGGCGCAGAATGATGTATTCCGTTGATCCCCAACCAACTTGACTATCTGCCAGAAAATCGACAAAGGCAGTTTTCCCATTTTCCAAGCATGGGGTAATTCGAGCAAGGAGCGTATCGCCGTTGATAAACTTCGTGCCGGAGCCAAAAGGCCGATCTATCCACTCGATTGCGCGGTGACCCTGTGTTGGCATATTTGCCATATCCAAGTAGGGGGCAGACTCTCCTTTTTTCAAAGAACGAGATGGATTGACATCAATCACTTCTGGCAATGGTACAACATTCCACCCCTTCGCATCTTCACTCTCCACAAACCACGCCTTGAACATCGCCCTCGCCATGGACTCGAGCGTGGCATTCGTGCGGCGGTTGAGTTCGATCTTGTCGTCCAGGGAGCCGAGCACATCCGCGATGGCGCGTTGTTCAGGAAGAGGAGGAACTGGTATCTCAATTTGCTTGAGATAACTTACAGGTTGTGCAATTGAAGGCACACCAACAGACGATGAATTCGCTAATAACTTATGTTGCCCTTCATGTGTCTTGAAGTAATAGGTAACGAAACTTGGAAGAATTTCACGGACATTACAGCGCATGTAAAACTGACGTTGAGAAACGACATAGCGCTCGTATTTTGAGTCATCCGGTATATAAGCAACGTTTCCAATATTCCCCGCGTGAGTATATATAATATGGGTGCATCTCTGTAATTGTGAGCACAAATGTTCGCGCCCTGTATTTGGCGTCAAATTACTGGTAACCGCCACATGTACGGCTGTGTTGGTATGATTGCCAGCAAAGGGAAACAGCCTGCCGACGAACCATGCCCCTGACTGTCTAAACACTG
>DYDH01000308.1 GCA_020717985.1 Herpetosiphon sp.
TAGCGGTTCCGTCCGCCGCCGCCACCGCCACGGTTTCGGTCACCGAAATTGCGGGGTTTATCTTCGCGGGGCTTGGCAACATTGACAGTAATTGCGCGGCCCATGAAGTCCTGGCCGTTGAACATGCTGATGGCTTTTTGAGCTTCCTCGGCCGTGGACATCTCCACAAACCCGAAGCCTTTGGCGCGACCTGTAGCACGATCTTTTATCAATGCAGTGGATGTGACGGTTCCAGCCTGACTAAAGTGATTTTTAAGGTCATCTTCAGTAGCGGCGTAGGGCAGGTTGCCTACATATAGCTTGTTTTCCATCTCTTCTCCAAATGATTCATCATCCAGCCTGAACGATAGCGAAGTTTATCATGAATTAATATTTTGTGAGAAGGGTTTTGAAGCGCAAACGATCTCTTACCTGTTCCATCCACCGGGCAGTCTTGCAACGCCAATAAAAATGATGATAAGCACATCGAGCACGATGAAGAGCGAATTGCGGAAGCGGATCTTGTCCTCCGCATTCTTCCATTTTGCAGACAGGTGGGCCACCGCCGCGGCAATGAGCATGGTAACGGTATGCTCGATGCGGTACATTGGAAAGCCCGCGCCCGCCAGCCCGCTCCAGACCAGAAAAATGATACCGAGTGCGGCTTGCAAGTCTATCAAGCCGCTAAAGCCCGAGGAGAGTCCGCGGTCCATGCCTTTGAAGGCGCCGCCGCGCAGCCAGCCCAGCGCGAATTTGACAGCCGCAACAACGGCCACGATTACGATCAGCCAGCGTACGATGGAATGGATCATCAGTAGGATTTGCATTTTTTTCTCCGGTTGAAATTATGGGATGAACGAAATTATCGCTTTTCCTTCCGCGCGCAATTCCGAAAATATTTCCTTCGGCGATTATACAGCAAGGTGGTTCATCCTTTATAATTGTTTAACAATGGTTCCCAGCAATACAAATCCCCGGAGGAAATATGGCTTACACAACAGTTCTTACAGAAATTCGCGGACGTGTCGGTATTGTCACCCTCAACCGCCCACAGGCAATGAACGCCTTCAACACCCTGATGTTGACCGAGTTGTTCGAAGCGCTTGAAACCTTTGACAGGGATGAAAACATCGGCGCGATGGTGGTGACCGGCAGCGAGAAAGCCTTCGCCGCCGGAGCGGATATCAAAGAGATGGCAGAGTCCACGCCGTTTGGGATGATCAAGCAGGGACGCGTGGAGTTGTGGGATCGCATTCGCGGCATCAAGAAGATCGTCATCGCGGCAGTCTCAGGCTGGGCATTGGGCGGCGGATGCGAATTCGCCATTTCCTGCGACCTGATCGTTGCTTCCGAAACTGCGAAATTTGGTCAGCCCGAAGTGACCATCGGCATCATCCCCGGCGGCGGCGGCACACAGCGATTGACTCGCCTGCTCGGAAAAAATCTCGCGATGGAGATGATCGTCAACAACCGCACACTGACCGCCGCCGAAGCGCTTCAATTCGGATTGGCGAATCGTGTCGTGCCTGTGGAGGGATACCTCGACGCGGCAGTTGGCTTCGCCGAAGAGATCGCTTCGCGCGCGCCTTTGGCTGTCCGCATGGCCAAGGAGTCGATCAACTCTGCATTCGAGACCACGCTCACCGAAGGCTTGAAAGCCGAGAAGCGGAATTTCTATCCGCTGTTCTCCACCGAAGACCAAAAGGAAGGCATGAAAGCCTTCATCGAAAAACGAAAGCCGAATTGGAAGGGATCGTAGCTTCGTAGGTCATGCTTGCAGCATGACGCTCCCATGTTGTGGGCGTCACGTTACAAACGTGACCTACGTTTTTCATCCTTCGCGGCAGCATCCGTGGATGGTCAAAGATAACCCGCAAGCGCCATCCTGTCTGGAGGTTTAAGCAGGGCAAATCGTGACTATCCGACTTTCTGCCAAAGTGTCGCAGTATTTTCCTGGAGAAATATATCCTTGCTGATGTGTTCGCCGATCCTGGTAATAAGGTTGGGGAACTTAAGCAGCCGCATGGCAATTTGACCGTGGACGATCTGGAACGGTCTCTCGCTGTCGGCATACTCCACAAGAGCCTGGACATAAAGCCGTTGATGTTCCTGTGCCAGCTTCAGGATGAACTCATGCGAGTCAAACTTGTTGGGCATTAAAGCGATAACCTGCTCATAAACAGCTTCAAGCAATTCGAATTCAGTTGTAGACATAATTTACTCCTTTTGTAATTGTTCTCGAATACTCTAAGTTAACCACGACCTGATACCGAACAAATTAAGTATAACGCCATTCATGACAGTTTGATATTCCTTACGGAATATATGTTTACTGCCAACCGCAAACAACTTTCGCCTGTTTATCTACTTTTCCCTTTTGACTGACTTTGATTTTTTTCCCTTGCTTACAGAAGGTTTGTTTGTTGATTCTGTTTTATGTTTATCCATCCAACGCCAAAAGGCCGGGATAATGATCGCGGTTAGAATAATTCCCATTCAAGGATTGACTTAATATCTCATCCACCTGCTGTAATTGACGAGCTGTTGAATTTTCGTTTGGAACCGGTGTGGAGGCGTCAGGAGTTAATGACGGTGAGTTGAGTGGCGGCGTATTGGCGGCGCGCGAGTCGCGAAAATATTCGTTAATACCTTCACGGTGGGATGCAAGATGGATAAATCGAGGTCCAATTCCAAAAACAGGGAAAAACATGAATTTGAAATTATAGTCAACAGACACTGATGCGCGTTCTCCCGGCAAGCCGGCATTTTCGTCTGGAAGGCACTTTGCATAAACCGGCTTTTTTGATTGTGGGGGTGTGAATATGGAATCAGCGCCATTAGAGCAGACTGTTATCTTTAGGAAACCAGCCTGTGTATCCTTAAGGTTTTCATCGTAATGGATGCCTTGAAGGACTTGACGGGTTATGTCCTTGATCGATAAAACTCGCGCCGCATCAATTTCTTTTTGTGAACTCGCGCCAGCGCATGGCGTGGAGTCATTATCAAGGTCCGCGCAGTGGAGGGTATCGTAGCTTTCGGTTATGGCGAAACGTGCGCCGTAGCGGGTTGATTTTTCAATGACCAGCCAAGCGAAGGATAGGCGTACAAGCTCAAATGCCACGATCAACAAGATAAACAACACGGGTGTGATGAATACAAGTCTGGATGCCCGGTTTTTATCAGGCGCTGTTCCATCCATTGGGGAGTCGGGAATATTCATACGACATCCTTTATATTTCGTATCTTCTCAAAAAAGAGGGGAAACGTCCCGAAGGTTTGAGCGGCTCAACCAGTTTTTCGAGGAAACCTTCGGGACGGTGAGTTCTTATCCCCAAAATATTGAGAAGATACTATATTTCATTCCTGCAATTGCTACAGATAAAATGCCGCCCCGCACGATTTCAACCGTATTTCTGCGGAAGAATTCATCCTGATTGTGAGACTTTTTTCTTCAACTCCTCGAGTTCGATCAAGGCGCGCTGGAGATCAAGTTCCTTTTGTTTTAATGACAGCGCCGATTCCCGTGCATCACGTTTTTCCCTGCGGACATTCAGGACAGCGGTCAATACAAAACCAACCAGGGTCGTCAACGCGGTAATGCTGGACGCCAATAAAGGGACCAGCTTTCCCAAATCCAATTGAACGACTGTATTGGATGCTTGCGGACGGCCGGGCTCCGCTGCTCCCGCCTGAACAATTGCCGACTCTCGGAATAGGATGAAGAACGAAATCAATGCGGCAACGATGAACACTGCGAGGAAAATATTACGTACAGTTGTGAGATGAAGTTTCATGGGTATACTCCTTTTACACGGCGTCAAGATCATAATCCCACACATAGGGCAAACGTTGAGCCTCTTGCATAGTTTGATTATACACTTCGTAAGAGCGTTTATAATCGTCCAAATGCCAACCCCCGAATCCATTCTCAAATCCACATTTGGATATGACACCTTCAAACCGCTGCAGCGCGAGATCATTGCCAATGTGCAGTCGCGGCGTGATACGCTGGTCATCATGGCCACGGGCGGCGGAAAATCGCTGACTTATCAAGTCCCCGCGCTGATGTTCGGCGGGCTGACCGTTGTCGTCTCGCCGCTGATCGCGTTGATGAAGGATCAAGTGGAGCAACTCCGCGCACTGGGCGTGCCTGCGCTTTTCATCAACAGTTCGCTTTCGCCTGAGGAATATCAGGAGAATATGGACGCTGTTAGACGGGGCGACATCAAACTGCTTTATGTGGCGCCTGAGACATTGCTGACTCCCAGAATTTTCTCGCTTCTTTCCTCGCTCAAGCTTGATCTGCT
>DYDH01000309.1:0-3108 GCA_020717985.1 Herpetosiphon sp.
TATTGATCAAGCATCAACTCAAACCTGGGTCAAGCAAAATATCAGCAGATCACGAAAGGGTTTCGTAGTGGCGACTTCAGTCGTTAGTACGTTTTCATGAAGTACTAAATATATACTTTCATTAAACAAGTCAGCCGCATAAATGCGGCTGACTTGTTTTTATTTAAGAAAATTTTTGTTTATTTTTATACAGCTACAGCTTGATTTAATAGGTTCTGCCAGATATTTTCTGCCCGTCTTTTGAGCTTTTCATCGCCAGCAACTTTCTTTATTCCATACAGCACCGTGGTGTGATCGCGCCCGCCAAGCAGGTCACCAATTTGGGGGGAAGAAACTTTATTGAACTCACTCAAAATATACATCGCCAGTTGACGGGGAATGGCAATCTTTGCGGCTCGATTTTGCCCGATCAGATCATCCACGTCAATTCCTTCATAAGCATCTGCAACAGCCTCAATCACTTTATTCGGCTGAACATTACGCCGCTGAGGTAACAAATCAGCCAAAGCCACTTCCACAAGGCTTGGCGTGAGGACAGATCCGCTCAAATCTGCAAACGCAATAATACGATTCAACGCGCCTTCGAGTTCACGGATATTGGACTGGATCTGCTTGGCAACGCTTTCCAAAATTTCATCCGAGATATGCCGGCCTGTGCGCTCGGCTTTGGAGCGCAGGATCGCGAGACGGGTTTCGAAATCAGGCGCTTGAATATCGGCGCTTAAGCCCCATTCGAAACGGGAGCGCAGTCGTTCTTCCAATGTGACCAGTGACTTGGGAGGGCGGTCTGATGAAACGATGATCTGCTTATCCTGTCCGTGCAGGGTATTGAAGGTGTGGAAGAATTCCTCCTGCGTGGATTCTTTGCCTGCTATGAACTGGATATCATCCACCAGCAAGACATCGGCAGAGCGGTATTTTTCGCGAAAGGCTTGTGTGGTATGTGTTCGAATGGCGCTGATCATGTCATTCGTGAATTCTTCAGAAGAAACATATAAAACATTTAGACCGTCAGCATGACAGGCGTTGCCAATGGCGTGTAATAAATGGGTTTTGCCCAATCCGACACCGCCATACAGGAAAAGTGGATTGTAGGCGCGGGCGGGCTTCTCCGCCACAGCCTGACAAGCCGCATGAGCAAGGCGGTTGCCGGAACCGACAACGTACGTATCAAAGGTATAACGCGGATTAAGCGTAACATGGCGTTGTTTTGGCTCAGGCGTGGTAATCTCAATGGAAGAGGCAACAGGCTCCGCCTCGGAGTCGGTGTGCGAGCCCCCTTCATTTGCCTGAGACACAACAAATTCAACCGCCACATTCGAGTTCAATATCCCGATCAATAAACGGCTGACTGTGGTCGCAAGGCGGCTTTCCAGCCAGTCACGCGCGTACGCATTACGCACTCCAACGGTAATAATCCCGTTCTCATACGCCGTGGGGCGCGTATCACGCACCCAGGTATCATAAGATGCGCGCGGCATTTCCATTTGAAGTTGTGCGAGTACGGATTGCCAAGCCTGCTCTGCATTCATAAATATTCCTCAGTAGTATTAAATATAGAGACCATTGAATAACCCGCCTTTTTGCCGCGGTTTCGTGAGTAAATGGTATATGTCTGTAAAAGATAGTTTAGGAAATTGGATGTTTGGGGCAACCATCCGTTATATCAGCGTGCAATCATTCTAGCAGATACTTGCAATAGATAACAAGGCGGTAGACCTACGTTAAGTTAAAAAGATTTGTTTTGTTAAGGTTTGCTTATCTTAAAAAAACATTGCGCGCTCAATCATAACCAGGTCATTGAATAGAACAGACGTTTCAGCCAAGCACACCTGTTTCGGCTCCCCTGCCCCCCATATATGGGTATAAGCGGCCTTTTACGGGCAACCCAACCATATCCATCTTAAAGAATCGTGGTGGAAAACTTTTTGCTTCATATCAAACGAGACTCGAGTTCCTGTGACTCGTTTGGCAATGATTCATTGATTCAGGCATTTCAATGTTTTATTGCGCGGGGAACCCAAACAAGTATGGTCGTTCCGTCTTTAATTGTTGACGAAATATCCACTTCACCACCGACTGCATGCGCGCGTGTTTGCATATTGGCGAGTCCGTGACCAATGGAAGTCTTTATCTGGTCAACATCAAAGCCTTTGCCATCATCTGTGATCTCCAACAGAGCACGCTCCGGGGTGGTCCACACTGCCACTTGCACGTTTTTTGCCTTTGCATGCTTGGCAACATTAGCCAAGGCTTCCTGACAGATATGAAACAAAGCCAATGACTGCGTTTGTGGCAGGTCTTGCAATTCATCAGAGCCAGTGAAGTTGACTTCAGAGAAGGTGTTGGCGCGATATTCAGCGATCAGGCGTTTTATACCGATCAATAAGCCTTCATTGCCAAGTTGACGAGGCCGAAGGTCAAGGATATAGGCGCGGATGTCACGAATTGCCTGATTTAATCCATCAATTGCGTGGAGAATGCGCTCTTTGGCGGCTTGAGGGTCTTCGTCCAGTGTGAGCTGGGCCCCTTCCAGCCCCAACCCTACGCCATAAATGGATTGAATAATGCCATCGTGCAAATCCATGCCGATGCGGTCACGCTCTTCCAGCACTGCAAGCCGGCGCGCGTTAGCATGCAAACGCGCATTTTCAATGGCAAGTCCCGCCCACGTACCAACTGCTGTGAGCAATTGTACGCTTCTGTCATCAAACGGATCGGTTATTCGCGTGGCAACGCTCATCACACCCATCAGGTTTTCGCCTGAAAGCAACGGAATGCAGGCAATTTGCTGAAAACCCGCCTGCACCACCGCATCACGCAGAAAATTTGTGTCGTTTGCCAAATGCATACCGACCATTGATTTGCGACTCTTTGCCACAAGTCCGGGGTAGCCTTCACCGATCTGAAAAGTATTGCGTGTCCAAAAGGCTTCGGCGGCCTGTCCGCGATGCAGGACCATACGCAGGGTGGTTTTATCGTCTTCCAACAGAAAAATATCGCCCGCCTCGACTTTCATGTAGTTCATCACAAGCCCAAGGGTCTTATTAAGAATCTCGTCGAGCTCCAGGCTGGAGGTTAGGGCAGATGCGATGCCGTTAAGTAGTC
>DYDH01000309.1:3204-4266 GCA_020717985.1 Herpetosiphon sp.
GCATCTGAATGATCATTTCATCGTCCGCGTTAAATTCAGGCGCATCAATTTTTTCGGTCAAATAGATCTGACCCAGTTGTTTATCCCCAGCGCGGATCGGCACACCCAAAAAGGAAGTCATCCGCGGGTGGTGTGCAGGGAAACCCACTGATTTCGGATGGTCCGTGATCACAGGCACCCGAATTGGGATTTGCGTATTCATCAACTCGCCGATCAGTCCATGCCCAACGGGAGGGTGCGTCATTTTTTTCACGTCTTTATCAGACATGCCGACAGAAATAAATTGCTTTAGATTGCCATTATCATCCAACACTCCCAACGCGGCATAGCGCGCGCCGGCCTGCTCACAGGCCGTGGATGCGATTCGTTCAAGCAGCGTTTCAAGCGAAACATCCTTTACCAATTCCAAACTTGCGCGGTGGAGCGCAAATAGTCTTTCCTGTAATTGTTCACGCGTTAGGAGCATACATGCCATTATAATCAATTCGTTGCTTTTTGATAGCAATTGGAAGAAAGCCAAACCTATACTTGGGACAGTTTATGACAAACTCTCGCATCTCTGGATTTTACAACCTAACGCTTGAAGAACGCCGCGCCAAGCTGGCGGAAGCCTCGCAGTTGACTCCCGAGGAACTGCTCCCGTTCACTACGGGCGGACTCTCCGCTGAATCAGCCGAGCACATGATCGAGAATGTGATCGGCATGTATGCGCTGCCGGTGGGCATTGGCTTGAATTTCATGGTCAATGGACGCGATGTTTTAATTCCCTTTGTAATAGAAGAACCATCGGTTGTAGCAGGCGCATCCTTCATGGCAAAACTTGCCCGCACAGGCGGCGGATTCACAGCCACGACCACCGCGCCGTTGATGATCGGTCAAATGCAGTTGATCAACATCGTCAATATGAACGAAGCTCGCCTGAAAATCTATGAACACAAAGCTGAATTGCTTGCCGAAGCTGATTCAATAGACTCCGTGCTGAAAAGTTTCGGCGGCGGCGCACGTGACCTGGAAGTGCGCATGATAGAAGACTCCCCCATCGGACCTTTCATCGTCATCCAT
>DYDH01000310.1:0-2815 GCA_020717985.1 Herpetosiphon sp.
TGGCGGTTTCGCCGAGGGTTGCGTCAATGATGGATTTGCCGAAGTCGAGTTGTTCTTCGATGAGTTTGTAGGCGGTTTCATTGAGGGCGAGTTTGACGGCGGAGGAGGCGACGGGGAGCACCATGCCCAGCGTTCCTGTCAGGAATTTCAAATAGGGGCTGGCTTTCTTGAACCATTCGCGCTCGATTTCGAGGTCATAGACGCCTTTCTTCATGTCGCCGTTGTTCAAAACGGGGAGCGGCAGGCGCGAATGTTCACACCATAAGACGAGGCGGAATTTTTCACGAATCCATGTTTTGGGATTGAACGCGCTGCGGTCAACGGGGAAGAAACTAAACAGGCGCGGACCTTCTTTGGCTTCGTCGGTGAGAACTTGCAGGAGGTCGGTGTAGGTTTTGTCCACTTGGGAGAGAATGCGGCGCGAGGTGACGTTGACTTCATCCAGTTTGTCTTTGATGGCGGAAAATTCAGATTGCAAATCTACGATCGAGATTTGCTGTGCGGCGGCGGGGGCATTGCGGAGTAGCGAATCAATGTTCTGCCATTCGGTGCAAACGGGACATGGAAACTCGTGCCTGTTCTTACGCTTGCTGTCCATCAGTTTTTCAACTTCAAACAGACCCGTGCCAGGCGCGTGTTTTCCGCAGGGTTCAATGCATGGAACCATCACGTCACAGCGCAAGCCTTCCCAAAAACTTTCGACGAGGAATTTCACTTCGCGGGTCAACATGCCGAGCAGTCCTTCGGGGTACGGCGAGCGGACGGTAATGCGGACATCGTTGCCCACATGTTCAAGAAACGCCCGACCTTTGAAATCATCTTCAAGTACGAGCCCGCGCTGCCAGTGGACGCTGGCGTTGTAATCGGCGCGACCGAGGGAATATTTATGCAGGCGGACGATCAACTGGTAGAACAATCCTTCCGCGCTGGCAGATTGACCGTTGCTTGCGTCCACGATGTGACAAATCTGCGTTTGCTGGATATCGCCAGACGCGGGAGAGGTTTTCCATGCTTCGGAAATATTCTGCGGGCGGATATCGGGGACAAGTTGACCGATCAAGCTGACTGGGTCAGAGTCGCTTCGGGATGTAAGATCAGCCACACGGTAGGAAAGATCGAAGCGTTCCATCAGGCGGAGAAAAATCGGGTGGAGAGTCGCTGGATAACGTGAGTCGTCCGTGCGGGTTTTGTCATCCCATAATTGAGCGAGGCGCGAGAATTTCACCAAGCCGTGCGCGGCGCGCGTCGCTTCATCGTCGAGGACGTAACTCATGGCGGTGGCGAGCCAGTCGGGACGGAGGATGACAATGTCGCGCAGGGTCGGGTCGTTTTCGTAATGCGTGAGATGACCGAGGCGGTGCGAGATGGTGATGAAGAGCCGAGCGATCTCATCATCCATGTTGTGGGCATGGCAGATGTCGAGGACTTCACGCAAAGGTAGATACGGCGCGCCTTTGTCTTGCAGGGCTTGACGGACGTCGGCAAAACTCTTCGGCACGGAGCGACCGACTTCGGGCAGGTTCGCGGCGACCTGGGCAATGGCGCGTTTTAGTTCATCAATGCCTTTGCGGTTACCGTGCTCGTCGGGTTTGCTTTCGACGAAGAAAAAATCAACGACGGTTTCTTTGCCGAACAAATCCCACAGTTCCTGACGGTCAATATCGGGCTGACGCTGCTGCGGTCCGCCGTGCGTGGCGACGACGAGAATCTTCGCGCTCGGCTCGCGGCGCTTGACGAGTTGAATCCATTCCTTGACTTGTCCCGCCTGCGAACCTTCGCGCGGCTTCCACACGACGAGATAGACGGCGGGCGCGCTGAAGAATAACTGGTGCGTGGGGCGGTACACCCGCTGTCCGCCGAAGTCCCAGGCGTTGAGGGTGATGGAGGTTTGGGAGTCGGTAGTAATTTTGAAGGATTGGATTTCTATGCCGTGAGTGGAGTCGTGCGTTTGAAATGGCTTATCAAGCAATGCGTCCATGAGGCAAGTTTTGCCTACTTCACCTTCACCGATGAGAATGAGTTTGGCTTCGTTGAGGATGAGTTGTGCTTCGGCTTTGGCGCGCAAGTACTTAATTACTGCATTTTTACCTTCTTTATTTGCAGCAAGGAGTTCAGGATTGAAAGGGTTATTATCAAATGTGATTGTGTTATCAATAATAAGTTGCAAAAAGGATGTTGGTATGTCTCTAATCTTATTACTACTTATATCTAGTCTCTCCAATTCTGGAAGAGCGCTTAACCACTCTGGCAATATTGTCAGTCGATTCCCCCGAAGATTTAGCGAATTCAATCTTGTAAGATTGATAATCGACCCTGGAAGAATGGTGAGCCCGTTAGACCCTAAATCTAGCGTTTGTAATTTAGTTAAATTACCTATCGAATTTGGTAAATTAATTAGTCTGTTGCTAGAAATATTCAGGTATTGAAGTTTGCTAAGATTGCCAATCGACTCAGACAACAATTTAAGTTGATGACTATTTAGATGTAACCAACGTAATTGTGTAAGTTCCCATAATGATTCTGGTAGTTCAGTGAGTATAAAATGTGATTTACCTGGAAGATGCAAAATCCTTGCTTCATTCCCCGCGGCTTTGATTGTTTTTTCTGCTAGGTAGTAGGCTTCATCATGCGCCATGAGAACCCGCTTCCATCTTCCCCCTAAAGGGGGAAGGGTTTTTGAACGAAATGAGATTATAGAATAAGAATGAGGCTATCATCAGATTATCTCAAAAACCCTTTTCAAGTTTATTGATATAAACATGCCCGTTTGCACTTTGAAGAGGGGCATCGGATAAAAATTGTGTCAAGTGACGCC
>DYDH01000310.1:2821-4253 GCA_020717985.1 Herpetosiphon sp.
TATTTGGATCTCTTCCAGATCTTTGTTGTGCACCAGTTCTTTTAGAACAGTATGTAATAAATAATTCATGCTTCGCTCTGGTGAGCGACACAAACAGCAACCTTCTCTCATCGCCAAGTTCGGGCTCTTGGGTATATTTGCCAGGAATAATCTCGTCTTCTGCTGCAACTATAAATACAACGTCTGCCGTTAAACCTTTTGCTTTATGCATTGTAAGTATATTAACTTTATCTTTCTCAGTTTCCTGCTCAATTTCCACATCTTCTTGTTTAGAAGTTTCTATGGCGCTAATAATTTCATCGAAAGTGGAAATCTCCAGTGATTGACAGATTTGCGTTACTCTTTGCTGAATCTGTAATTTTTCGTTTTCGACTTTTAATATTTCTGACAATACATTATCAATCAACTGTTCAATAGGAAGTTGTTCTTCTTCGGCTATGTTTATTTGGTTTCTAACAGCATCAACAATCGACAGTATGTTGTTGTATTCTGATTTCAATTTTTCTGCAAACTTTGTCGAGATTCCTCCGTTTATTATAGATAAGATGGTTTGATAGAATGTCAAACTCTTTTCTGATGCAATGTCATAAATCTCAAAGAGATACTTTTGTCCGAATCCATTCTTTCTGGTTTGGAGCAAGGTTCTCCAAGCAAGATGATCTTCCAAGTTTCTCAGTAGCCGTAAGACTGAAATTGTTTGCCGACCAAAATCTGTCTCAAAGATATCTTGTTCGTTTTCCTTGTTTACAATGGGAATGTTTAGTTCTTGGAACTTTGCAATTAGTTCTTTTGAAAAGATGTTAAATCGATCTGTTCGAAGCAATACAAGGATTTGTTCGGGTTTGTATTTGTTGGTATCAATTAAGTGCTTACATATTCTACCTATGCTCGCCGCTTCATCTTCTTGATTGTCAAAATTCAAGAGTTTAACTTGACCAGATGGTTTGTTCGGTTCAGGCTTTGTTCCCTTAGATTTATATTTGACATCTAAACTTGCAACGAATTCAGCAATCTCCAATATTGCAGAGTCGCATCTTTTGCAAACAGTAAGTAAAAGATCGGTCGTATCCTCATATTCAAGATGAAAGTTGCGAATTCCTTCTGGGTGAGCTTTCCTAAAGTAATATATGCTTTGATCATCATCTCCAGCAGCGAACACCTCAACTCGATCCCGACTTTCAATCGATTTGATAACAGACAGATCGCACTTATTTAAGTCTTGATATTCATCTATAAGTAAATGTTGAAAAGGGTGTTCCAGTTCAAAGTCTGAAATTTGTTCCAAAGATCGTTTTAATTGATAGACGAGTTCAGATCTAAGCGAATATCCAAAGACTTTTCTGTGGTTCCTCCAAGTAGCTATAAATTGCGGTGCAGGGGTCAAATGTTCTTCGGGTGTTTTTTACAAGCGAAAAAGTGCCCAATTTATTAA
>DYDH01000067.1 GCA_020717985.1 Herpetosiphon sp.
TTGTAAAACACAATCTGTATTGTAAATTAAAAATTACCTGTGGAGCGGAATATGCTCCACAGGTAAAAACAGAAATTCCGATTTACTTTTAGATTAGATTGTCTTGGATACAGCTTCGACTGCTTCAGTCAGGCTGGCGAGACCCTGATTGATTTCATCATAGGTGATGACCAACGGCGGTTCGATGCGGATGGTCTGGGCGCTGGTGAGAGCTCCAGCCACGAGAACACCACGTTTGAACACTTCCGCAGCCACCTGCCCGCCGATCTCGGGGGTCTGGAAATGCTGACCAATGAGCAAGCCCTTGCCAGTAACTTTCTCGTACACCTTCGGATATTTCGCCGCCAGTTCCTGTACTCTGGGCATGATGTAATCACCCTTTTCTTTTGCCACATCCCACAGCTTTTCGCGCACGGTGACATTGATGGCAGCAATGGCAGCCGAACAAGCCAGCGCGCCGCCGCCCGTGGTGGTGGTTTGCAGGAAGGGATTTGGATACATGAACGGCGCGAAGATTTCTTCGGTGGTGATAACCGAGCAGATGGGCATGACACCGCCGCCCAAAGATTTGGCAACCGCGATGATGTCGGGGACGACGTCCCAATGATCCACACCCCATAGCTTGCCGGTGCGCCCCAGTCCGGTCTGCACTTCGTCGGCGATGAGCAGGGTTCCGTGTTTCTTGGTGGCTTCACGGATGCGGGGCCAAAAATCATCGGGCGGAACGATTGCGCCCGCCTCACCCTGAATCGGCTCCATCAGCACGGCAGCCACACCGACGCCGATTTTCTCGCAGATTTCAAGTTGTTTCTCGACTGCGGCGGCATCACCAAACGGGACGTGATAGACAGGTCCGCCGTACAACACACCGGGCGGAACGCGATAATCTGCCTTGCCCAACATCGAGAGGGCGCCCATCGTCTTGCCATGGAAAGCCTTGACTGCGACGATGAAGGCGGGTTTCTGTGTATAAACCTTGGCGAACTTGATTGCAGCTTCGATGGCCTCGGTACCGCTGGCACCGAACCAGGCGTATTTCAAATCACCGGGGGTGATGTCAGCCATCAGCTTGGCAAGCACGCCGCGCAACGGGTCGATCAATTCCTGACTGGGCATGGGCGTACGCAGCAGTTGGGATTGAACCGCCGCCACCACTTCGGGATGACTCCAGCCCAAATCCATCATGCCGAATCCGCCAAGGAAGTCAATGAATTTACGCCCCAGCACATCTTCAAAAGTCGCGCCGTGCCCCGTCCATTCGGTGGCAGCCCATTGTCCAGACTGGGTCACTGATTTCCGATAATCCAACCAGCCCTTGTTGAAGTTTTCGGCAAAATTTAGCATCGATTGCTCAATAATCCACTTGCCGACATCCTCCGGTGGGCGTTCGGGATTCTTGATGATCTCCAGCCATTTCTGGGCATATTCCTGTGCAGAGTTCAAATTTTGAGGCATATTCTTCTCCTTTGGGTATAGACCCTAAAGGTTCGCTTCGCAAAAACCTTTAGGGTCTATTACTAATTACTGATCGTATTCTTCAGGGCGCAGTTTGCGGAGCGCATCCTTGATGGGCATGATGCCGTAGAAGTGAAGCGGGTTGGTATCGAGCGGGTCGCCGTTCACATCGGTGATCGGCAGGGGCGGATTCTGTTTTTGGGTCGCCAGCGAGACTATTATTATTGTGGCAATGGAAATCAGAAAGGCAGGCAGGGAGGCAATGGAAACCGCATCCCAGAAAGCACAGTCCATGCTAACAGCGCGGTCAGCCAACAAGCTCAGGTCACCGCCAGAGCAAACGATGGCGGTCGAGTCGCCACCCAAGCCAAATTGGTATGCCACCCAGGTGAGGATCACCCAACTACCCCAGCCGCCCAAGACAGACGCCACAGCGCCGTAGCCATTAGTCTTCTTCCAATACATGCCGAAGATGAACGGTGTGACAAGCCCCACCAGAAGCAAAGTCCACGCCACAACACCCAATTCATAAATGATCGAGGCAGAGACAGCAATGACGATGCCGATGGCGCCGTTGATGCCGACCATGATGCGCGTCCATTTAACCTCTTCCTTACCCTCAAGTTTCTTGCCAAATAACGGGAACAGGTTTTGGGTGACCACTGAAGCCCCTGCCAACAATGAACTGTCTGCCGTACTCATTAACGCTGACGCCAGCGCCGCCATAAAAATGGCAGTCAAGACAGGCGGGACATAAAGTAATGCCGCGCCAACCAATACGCCGTCAGGGTTTGGAAATGCGGGGTTAAGTTTGAACATCATAATGCCGATCAATGGCGACATGATGCCGAAGAACAGATACAACGCGCCAGCCATGTAAGTGCCCCAGACAGCCGTGGATTCATTGCGGGCAGACATGGAGCGCTGGAACAAATCCTGGGTGGGAATGGAGCCAAGACCAACCGAAAGCCATGCCGCGATCCAGTACATCCAGCCCATAGAGCCGAAGTAGCCCAAATAGCCAGCCTCACCAGCCATATCGGGCAGGAGGGTGAACGGCTTGGGGTTGTACAGGGTCTCGGTAATGCTCACCATTCCATCCCAACCGCCTACCTGATAAATAACATAGCCAAAAATCAACGCCATGCCACCAGCAGTGAAAAACATCTGGATGAAGTCGAGCAGGGTATCAGCCAGCATACCGCCAAGCATGGTATAGCCAGAGACCCAGACAGCAATAAGGATCATCCCCACTTCAATCGGCACACTGGGGAAGAGGGCATTGACAATTGTGCCAGCCGCCACCATCTGCGCGCCCGTCCACACGAAGTAGGTCATCAACTGGGCAATGGAAGCTAGTACGGTCATCCATTTTCCATAACGCCGAACAAAGAAATCCACAATCGTCAGGTAACGCGCGCGGCGCATCAGGCGGGTGAAGAAGAAACCCGTAATGAAGAGGCAAGCCGCCGCTCCAAACGGGTCGAAGATCACTCCCTGGAAGCCATACTGGTAGCCAGTGGAGGATGCCCCCATTAACGTCTCGGCGGCAAACCAGGTTGCCATCACTGAGGCGCCGATCATGTAAATGGGCAAACTGCGCCCAGCGACAATGTAATCTGCAGCATTTGCGACTTTACGTGAAGCCCAAATGCCGACCCCCATACGAACAGCAAAGAAGCCCACAATGAAAGTTACGATCAACCAAACGTACGGATAGCCAGTTAGATCCATCTTCAATCTCCTTTTGTGATATCCCGCGCCCTCGGCGGGTTAATTATGTACAAACCCTAAAGGTCTTGAAGACCTTTAGGGTTTGTAAAAGACTAAAACTTCCTACTCCAATCTTTAGGCCATCTTTCGATGACGATCTTGGTCTGAGTGAAGAACTCGATGGCATGCTTGCCCTGTCCATGGAGATCGCCAAAGAAGCTATTCTTCCAGCCGCTAAATGGGAAGAATGCCATCGGCGCAGCCACACCGATGTTGATGCCAATGTTGCCAGCGTCCGCCTCGTTGCGGAACTTGCGCGCGGCAGAACCGTCACGGGTGAATATCGAACCCATGTTTCCATATTCGCCGTCATTCAAAATCTTGATCGCATCTTCCACGGTGTTGCAATGCATGATGCCCAGCACTGGACCGAAGACCTCGGTAGTGGCGATGATGCCCTTGACCGGGGTGTCCACCAAAATAGTCGGCTTGATGAAGTTGCCTTTTTCGTATCCGGGGATAACCGCATTGCGACCATCCACCAGCATCTCAGCTCCTTCGTTGATTCCCTGCTGAATCAGACCCTCGATGCGGACCTTGTCCTGCGGGGTGATGACTGGTCCCATCTGGACTTCGGGACTCAACCCGTAGCCTGTCACCCGTTTCGAGGCGGCTTCGGCAAAGGCTGGGATAAAGGTCTTGCCCGCGTCGCCGATCATGATGGCTGTGGAAGCTGCCAGACAACGTTGACCGGAACAGCCGAAGGCGCTGTCCATCATGATGGCTGTGGTGGTATCCACATCGGCATCGGGGAGGATCAGCACCGGGTTCTTTGCCCCGCCCGCAGCGGAGACGCGTTTGCCGTTCGCCGTTCCACGGCTGTAAACGTGTTTGGCAACCTCTGTCGAACCAACGAAGCTAATCGACTTGATCAACGGGTGATCGAGCATACCATTTACCGTATCCGCGCCGCCATGTACCATATTGACCACGCCGGCTGGAAAACCCGCTTCTTCCAACAGTTTGAACAATTTGACCATCGTAATCGGCACACGGCTGGAGGGTTTGATCACAACCGTATTTCCAGTGGCAACCGCATAGGGAAGGAACCAGAAGGCGATCATGGCGGGGAAGTTGAAGGGTGAGATAATCCCTGCCACACCCAGCGGCTGGCGGATCATCATTTCGTCGATGCCGGGCGCTACGTCTTCGACAACATCACCCATTATCAGAGTTGGGGTCCCGCAGGCAACCTCGACATTTTCAATTGCGCGGCGCATCTCACCGCGGGATTCGTCCATGACTTTGCCGTGTTCCATAGTGATGCTGCGAGCCAAATCTTCAAAGTTGGCTTCGAGCAGATGCTTCAAGGCAAACAGGTATTGAATACGCTTCGTGACCGGTGTCTTGCGCCAATCTTGAAACGCCTTGTGCGCCGCCTGAACCGCCTCATCCAATTCGGCTGTTGTGGAGACAGGGACTTTCGCGAGGATTTCAGCAGTCGCGGGATCGGGCACTTCACGGAATTTCCCCGAAGCTGACGCCACCCATTTCCCATTGATGTAATTTTGTAAGATTAGTTCACTCATGTTTTTTTCTCCTGATTTTTTATTCAACAATTTCCTGCGGAAGTCAGTCACAGAGCACCCGGAGGATTTTGAGAAAAGACCCTTATTTCTTTTTTTCTCTGTGACCTCTGTGGCAAAAGGTTTCTATTATTTCACAGCGGCATCCGCAACTTCCAGCGCCTTATCAACAATCGCCAAACCTTCATCAAGTTGTTCCCTGGTGATGCACAACGGAGGGACGACGAAGAGCATACTACCCATGTTGTTCGCCATGATAAATGTGAACAATCCGTTGTCGCGTAAATATTTCCCCACCGCGCCCATCACGCTGGCGGGCATAATCTCCTTGCTCTCGCGGTTTGCGACCAATTCAAGGGTGGTGAACAAGCCGATGTAACGCACATCGCCAACAGAAGGATGTTTGTCCTTGAGTTTTTCAAGACATTCGCCAAGGTACCTGCCCACCGTCACGGCATTTTCGATCAGGTTGTCATCCTTGTAGACTTCAATGGTCGCGAGTGCAGCAGCACAAGCCAATGCGTGACCGTTATAAGTCAAACCTGCGTAGAGGTATTTGTCGTCGAAGAATTCAGCGATCTTATCCGAGACGATCACCGCGCCCAACGGAACATATCCGCTGGTGATGCCCTTGGCTGTGGTAATAATGTCGGGGGTGACGTCCCAATTGTCCACTGCGAACCATTTGCCGGTGCGTCCCCAGCCGCTCATCACTTCATCCGAAATAAGCAGGATGCCATATTTGTCGCAAATCTCGCGCACGCGCGGCCAATAATCATCCGGCGGGACGATCAGACCGTTCGAGCCAACCACACCTTCCATGATGATGGCGGCAATTTTGTCGGGACCTTCATACTTGATGACTTCTTCAAGGTGGGAAATGCACTCGCGTTTGCAGGATTCTTTCTTCTGACCAAATGGACAGCGATAACAGAACGGGTCGAGAAAATGCACGCCACCAGGCATGACTGGTTCAACAGCCAGACGACGATAATCACCGGTCAGGGCAAGTGAGCCATGCGTTGCACCATGATAGGATCGGTAACGGGCGAGTATCTTATGCCGCCCGGTATAGAAGCGGGCGATCTTGATGGCGTTCTCATTTGCCTCTGAGCCGCCCAACGCAAAAAATGTTTTCTTAAGATTCCCAGGCGTCACTTCAGACAGTTTTTTACCAAGCAACGCGCGCACATCAGTGGCGTTGCCGGGATGCACAAAGCATAATTTTCCAGCCTGGTCTTGAATGGCTTTGACCACCTTTGGATGCTGATGCCCAATATTGGTATTCATCAACTGCGACGAAAAATCAATATAACGCTTTCCGTCGGCATCCCAAAAATAAATGCCTTCCGCCCTTTCAACGGGAATGGGATTCGTCTGCCCCTGCACCGACCAGGAGAAGAAGGTATATTCCTTGCTGAGATCAACGATTTCCTTGGATGTAAGTTTTGTCATGAATATTCTCCTTGCTAAGGGTTTAAGGTTGCAGGTTCAAGGTTATGACCTTGAACCTGCAACCTGTAACTTTCAACTTTTATGACTTCTTCACTTCCTTCACAATTTCGGCATACACATTTAATGTCTCGTCAACATCCGCGTCATTATGTGAGTAACACATAAACCAGGGTTCACGCGAATCGTAATCAGGCATGACGCCGCGCTTGATCGCTTTTTCGACCAATGAAAGATAAAGGTCATGGTCGCTCGCCGCCCAGTCACGTTGACAACTGACTGCCTCGATACCCAGCGAGAAGGAAAACATGGCGGGATAGCCAGTAAATACAGCGGGAATATCATTCTCGTCAAAGATTTCCTTCAAGCCATCCAAAAGTTTTTGTCCGCGTTTTTCGATTGTTTTCAGGATCGGTTTTGATTTCAACAAACTCAATGTTGCAAACGCTGCGGCAATCCCGGGCTTGTTGTTGGTATACGTGCCGCCTTGCGCCACGCCATGTCCAATAATGGACATAATCTCTTTTTTACCGCCGAATGCCGCTACGGGATACCCATTGCCCAAAGCCTTTGCATAAGTTGCCAGGTCGGGTTTGATTCCGTAGTGTTCCTGCGCACCGCCATTCGCAATGCGGAAGCCGGTTTTGACTTCATCCAGAATGAAGACACATCCGTGCTCTTCTGTGCGCTTGCGGATGAGTTCGAGGAAGCCTTCCTGCGGATTAATGGCAGCGCAATTTCCCTGACACGGCTCGGTGATCACTGCCGCGATTTGTTCGCCATAGGAACGCATAACGCGCTCGAAGCCTTCAAAATCATTGAACGGAAGCGTGATGATAAATTCACGCATGGATTTCGGAATGCCAGACGAAGCGGGCACCGGGATCGGGCTGCGCGAATTGCCATACGCCTCAGCCGGAGCGTAGGTTGACCACAGTGTGTGGTCATGAAAACCATGATAATTGCCTTCAAACTTTAGGATGAGATCGCGGCCGGTATATGCGCGCGCGACGCGAATGGCGTGCATGGTTGCTTCCGTGCCGGAACATGCAAAGCGCACCATTTCAACGGCGGGAGCCATTTCGACGATCATCTCCGCGACCGCAACTTCCAACTCCCCCGTCATTGCAAACAACACGCCTTTTTGAATTTCTTCGATTACTTTTTGATCCACTTCGTCGTAGGCGTGTCCCAAAATAATGGGACCAAAAGCCATGCGGTAATCAACATATTTTTTACCGTCAACATCCCATAGATGCGCGCCTTTTGCTTTCTCAACGTAAGGCGTAATGCCTTCCCCCCAAAAACGAAAATTGGAATTCACGCCCAATGGCAATACTTTCAACGCACGCTGCTGCAATGATTGTGTTTTCGAACCAAACATATATCGCTCCTTTTGGATTAATTAAATGTTGGATTATTTTTCGCCATTACCGTTCTCTTTGGCAATACTTTCCGGGATCCTCCACTGGTATACATCTTTGAGAATGATCGGCACGATGGATGTGGTGGTCTTAAGCACCCCCGGCAACCTGCGAACCACTTCCGTTACGAAATAATATACCTCCGCCGTATCTTTTGCGACAACCTGAATACTAACGTCATTTTGACCAATGCCACAGGCAACATAAGTGACATTCTCGAATGCGGCCATTTTCCTCGCAACTTCGAGAACTTGATCGGCTCCCACTTCAAGCCAGATATCCGCCTTAATCGTCAGCCCAAGCGCTTCAGGGCTAACCACTGCGCTGATCTGAATTATGCCCCCGTTTACCATACGATCAATGCGATAACGAATTAAACGCTCAGAGATGTCCCCCATGCGGCGGGACATCTCCGAGGCAGACATGCGTCCATCTTCAAGTAGTAAATTGACAATTTTTACATCAATTTTGTCGAATTCATACATATTCTATCCATTTTCTTTCCGAAAGTTACACATCGAATATACCTTATGGACTTTTAATCGTCAAGAGAAATGTCAAGGTAAGCCGTTATACGGTACCCAATCCGGCGTATTCCAAAAAATATGCACCACCTTTCCAATCGTGATTATTTGGATTATTATGCTACCAAGGTTTGGAAAAATACAATTCAATAACGAAGATGGTTAATTGATCGACATGAGACACCCGACATGACATCCATTCAACTCAGTGAAATTCAAGATATATCCAAAATAATAAAAGCTAAAGAATTACAAATCGAAATTCCGTCACAGCCTGTTAAATATTATCGTCACGGCTGGCAGTCGTGGTCACTTGCCGCGTGGACTGATCCCAGTCCGCTGCCGGTGCAGAAGCCCGCGATCTTTCATCCCCTGCAAGTGGACGCGGAGCATGTGTACGACGCCAATCCCAACGGGGCGGGGCTGGGCGCAGTGGAATTTGCGGATGGAAATATTCTCCTGCTTGGCGCGCTTGCCACAGATGCGCATGTGTCCCTCGTCGAGGGTCAACTATCGGGGCGGTTTGATACGGATGCTGGAGAGTGGTTCATTGCCTTTGGACAGGAAAATGTCGTCTTTGCCGAGTACACCGAACAGTTGGGAAATCGCCTTGGAAAATTAAAAAAGAACGGCGCGCCGCGTGTATGGTGTTCGTGGTACAGCCTGTATCGCGCAATTGATGAACCCATCTTACATAAAATTTTCGAAAACCTCGGCAACCTGCCCTTTGACGTTTTACAAGTGGATGACGGCTGGCAAATGGATATTGGCGATTGGGAGGCAAGCGGAAAATTCCCATCAGGCATGAACGCGCTGGCGGAAAAAATAAAGTCAACGGGCAGAAGGGCGGGCTTGTGGCTCGCACCTTTGCTCGCTACAAAATCATCGAAACTTTTTCATGAACACATGGATTGGTTTTTGCGCGACGAACGCGGACGGTTGGTCTCGGCTGGATTCAATTGGGGCGAGCCGTTGTATGCGCTCGACACCACGCATCCTGACGTAACCCTGTGGCTGGTTGCGCTCATGAAGCGGGTCCGCGCCTGGGGTTTTGACTATCTCAAGCTGGACTTTTTATACGCGGGCGCGTTGAAAGGAAAAAGACACAAGGACATGCCGCGCGAAGCCGCATACCGCGAGTGCCTGCGTGTAATGCGCGAAACAATGGGCGCGGACGCATTCTTCCTGACCTGCGGCACGCCCATTCTGCCTGCCATCGGATTATGCGATGCAATGAGGATCGGTCCCGATGTTTCGCCTGAATGGGAAAATTACCGCAACGCGCACCTGTTTTACAACCCCTCCACCCCGGAAACAAAGAATGCCATTCGCACAGTGATCCATAGATTATGGCTGAAACCATTGCTGCACATTGACCCCGATGTAGCCTATTTTGAATCGATCAATAATTCACTGACACAGGAACAAAAGACGCTTTTGCAAGACCTGGCTTATATTTGCAACTTCAAGGCAACCTCCGACCTGCCTCAATGGATGACGAAAGACGAACTCGATCAACTGCGGTCCTTCCTAAACACAACTCCCAAGGTTGAACAAACGGGCAGATATATCTTCCATCTCGATAACCGCATCGTGGATTTCGCATCCGCGATCTCGCTGCCAAACATAAAAACAGGGCTGCTCGCTTTTTTGGCGGCATCCCTGAGTTGGCTGGGAGACAGGCATTTCGTATTGCGGATTTTCAAGGTAAATGACGATTATGCGATGAGGAAGAGAAGGGAAAGCCTGTAACCCGTTGAACCCGCGTAGACTCCAAAAAAATCCGCTGTACGCTTTGTTAGAATTCGTTTTTTCGGGAAATGTTATAGTTTACGCTATCGTTTGAAATCCTTATAGAATCGTCATACCATTCAAGCGAAATTTTTTGAGGTAGTTTGATTTCTAAATCATCTACAAGTTTTATGGCGGGTTTAATATACTTTTCAATAAATATTGACATGACATCACCCGCTTGTTTCTCCATGTGTTCCCATGCTTGCTCGCCTTGAAATAGTGAACCGCCACATTCAATATATTTTTCAGATAATTCTGCAAGCCTATTTGATGGAGTTGGATCTAAAACTAATAACACAGGCGTATACCCTGCGGCTTGACATTCTACGGGAAAAGATAACTCTTCTCCAAATCTGCCTTGACCACTGGCGGCAATGGTTACTCGTAATTTAAGTTCGTAGGCCGTATTCGTATCTGCAATGAGACAATCAACTTGCCTTCCATTATTTGTAGGATTCCCGTTCTCGTCAACTCGCTTAATTGGCGAATTTTTTGCTCCAACAGTTTCACCGCCCAAACTACTGGCTAAAATCGGCTCAAACAAATACCCTGTTTCTTGTGCAGACCGATTATCAATATCGTAAATCCATTTTCTCCAAGTCATCCAATTGGCTAATAATTCAATATCGCAAGTGCCGTACTCCAAAAGAATTCTTGGTCCAATTTGTTCCATTGTTGGCTGCGGCTGATTTGACAATATTCTTTTGAATTTTATTCGCCTTCTATGCAAAGCGCACAAGTTTTCGATGAACAATGCAAAGTCTTGGTCTTTGTTGAAACAAGCAGACAATATCGAGAGAATCTTTTCTGGCGTAACATCAGCATTTTCCAGATTTTCAAACCAGTCTAAATTGATTTCATAATAATTAAGCGCTGGAAGGAAGATTTGTTCGAATCCCAATTCATCAAACGACCAATTGAGGTCGTAAATTGCCAAAACGATTAATGCGTAAATTTCATTGTCAGAAATGGCAACTTGCGCTTCACCTGCCCCGTGAATTCTGCATTTTGTGTATAGGTTTTTGATAAAAACGGAGTTGCTCATATTCTGCCTTTTAAAATAATGTAAGTTGAAGTTCTTTATTTTTCAATGTGTCCAGCAATTCTTTTGTCCTAAGTAATGCAGGACTCATGCCTTCTGTCTTTGTTAGCGAAAAGTCTATAAGACTACCACTGCCATCCGTTGTATTTTCACCAGTAAACCCATAATCACTCTTAATATGTTCTGCGAAAATTCTAGCGAGAAGAGGCGGAATAGCATTCCCTATTTGCTGGATTTTTTCAGAATCGCCGCCTTCAAAAACAAAGGAATCTGGAAAAGTTTGAATTCTTGCAGATTCTCGAATTGTTAATGGGCGGTCTTGGGTAGGATGAATAAACTCCCTTGTAGACGCGCCCGTAATGGTGAGGCTGGGTTCGTCATATACCAATCTTTTAATGCCAGACGGCGCGCCTCCCCTTTTTTCACTTGGCGTACCATCTTGCACTCTTCGATTAGCACGTCTTTGGAAAGACTCATGCTGTAATTCCAAAGGCAAATCTTTCATGGTTTGACCTTGCTTTAAGAGTCTGATACGCTCAAATTGAATCTTAGTTAAATAAGCTACAAAATGGTCAGTTACAAACTTTGCACCATTTCTTAGTTGTTCATCCCATTCGCTTATGGGAGCAGTTGAATGATAACTTATTTCCTTACTTCCTTTTACAGGTGCTGGCAAACCCGAAATGGTATGTTTCAGGGTAATGTCAGAATTTCTAAAAATTTTTCCTTTAACTTTTATGGTTGGTTCGGGTAAATCAAAATCAATTCCTAATCTGTTCCCAATCACAAATACTCTTTTCCTTCGTTGAGGAACGCCATATTCATGGGCGTACACTTTTTCAACTCTGATTTTATAACCCAGGTCAATAAAGGCTTTTGTTGCTTCATACAAGTAATTTCCATTGTCTGCTGTTAATAAGCCTTCCACATTTTCCATCAAAAACCATTTTGGCTTAATTTTGTCTAATGCGGTTACATAACTTTTGAGCAAGGTGTTGCGTGGGTCATCCCAAAATCGTAAGCCTGCGGTTGAAAAGCCCTGACAAGGGGGACCGCCAATCAAAAAATCCAACTCCCCGACACTTATATTTAAGTCGTTTAATAATTTGTCAAAATCAATTTGGTTAATATCCGCCGCTAAAGTTTTTGTTGTCGGAAAGTTTTTTTTATATGTTTCAAGCGCGGCTTTATCAATATCTGTGGCAAAGATGATGTCATAATCGGCTTTTTCAAAGCCTAATGAGCAACCGCCTGCGCCACAAAATAAACTTATTGCTTTGGGTTTCATACCTCTACCGAATCCTAAAAAATGGTCTCTATTTTCTCCCAATAATAACGCAGTTTTACAAGAATTCTAATATAGGGATGGGCGGCGTCCCCATATAAAAAAGCTCCCTCTGGATTTCACAATCCAGAGGGAGCTTTTTAAGAGAGGGGTTACAGTAAATTCTTCAAGTCTTCCACTTTGTTCAACTTAATTCTGATCGTCCGCCTTCCCGCCGCAATCAACGCCTCGTAATCACCCAGCGCCTGTGCGCGGAGCAGGGTGCCGAAGGTCATACCTTGAGTGGGAATTTCCATATCATTTTGCGCGTCGTACACAACTTGAATAAACAATCCCTTGTTGGGGCCGCCCTTGTGGAACTGTCCCGTTGAATGTTGGAAGCGCGGGCCGAAGCCAGCGGACACGGCGCACTTTGTCTTTTCACGGATGACGACACGCAAGGTTTGCAGCGCATCCACAGTTTCGCCATTGCGCGGGATATAGGCATTGATGGTAAAGAACTCACCCGCCTGCGCGCCGGAAATAAATCCATCCAACGCGGGTTTCGCATCGCCGACATCCGTCAAGTCCACATCATCAAGTTTGCCGGTCTTTTGATAAATTGCAATCTTCGTGAGCGTGCGCAACTTGCTATCCTGCACGTCGGGCTGGTCAAAAGTGTTGATGCCCAAAATATGGCACGCCACCGAAACAGCAATTTCCCAGCGGAAGAATTCCGCGCCCACGTCGTAGGGATTGGCAATGGGTAATTCGACCACGGGAAAGCCTGAATTTTTCAACGCAGCAACACCGCCGTCCAATTCACCGTTATTACGCAGATAAACGAACAGGCGGTCATTGCCGTACATCTCAGGTGCGGCAAGCGGCTCCAACGGGACAGGTAAAATTCCCTTGCCATGCTTGCCACTGGATTCAGCAATGACCTGCTCGATCCAGCCAGCAAAAGCGGAAACGGGCGCGTCACTCAAGACTGTGAGCTTGTCCCTGCCAGCGAGAGCAGATTCAGCAAGTAAAGCGCCGAGCGCAAATCCCGCGCTTCGGTTTGAAGTTGAGACCTTTTTGATCTTTTCGGCAGAGTCCAGCAGTTTGCCCACATCCATACCCAGCAAGGCGGCGGGGACAAGACCAAAATCGGTCAACGCGGAGAAACGTCCACCGACAGTTGGGTCGGCATTAAATACTTTTCTGAAACCGCGATCTTTTGCGAGTTTTTCAAGGGATGTGCCAGCATCAGTTGTGACCATAAAACGTGAGCCGTCACCCTTGCTGAGTTCCCAGAAATAATCAAACGCGGCAAGCAACTCGGCAGTGCCGCCTGATTTACTGGCAAGAATGTAAAGTGATTTTTCGGGCGGGAAATCCTTTGCCGCTTCCGCAACCTGTTGCGGGTCAGTCGAATCGAGAATTGCAAGGCTCAGCTTTGCCTGAATGTTTGCGCCTGCAAGAAGTGAACTTAATACTTCGGCGGTCAGCGAGGAGCCGCCCATGCCAATGACAAGGACACGGTCAATGCCATCGTCGTGGATCTCTTTCGCAAAGGACAAATATCCATCGAGGCGCGTGCGCGCATCTTCGATGGAATGAAGCCAGCCAAGGCGGTTTTGAACTTCGGCTTGCTCTGCCGGGTCTTTCACCCAAAGCGTTGGGTCGTGCATCCAGATACGGGCGGCGACAGAATGCTCTTCCAGCGTGGACAAACGCCTGGCAACAGAATCAGCCAGAGGCGCAATCGAAGAGACGGCGGTCTTTCTTCTATCATCAATCGCAGCCAGTAAAGTCGTGAACGCATCCGCAAAAGACTTCACGCCTTCATCTTCCAATTCCTGCGCCACCTGCTGCATGGAAATACCAGCAGCCTCCAATTCGGCAAAGAAATTTTGCGATTCTTCAAGTCCGCGTGTAATGGTGAGGGCGGCATTGCCGTGGTCGCGGAAGGCGTCGAGCGTGGCGGGCGGAACGGTGTTGACCGTGTCGGGACCGATCAGGGTATCCACATAAAGAGTATCAGGGTACGCGGGATTCTTTGTACCCGTGGATGCCCACAGCGGGCGTTGCACGCGCGCACTAAAGCGAGCCTTAAGCGTTGCAAAACGCGGCGAGGTAAAAATGGATTCAAATGCATCATAGGCAAATTTTGCATTTGCAATTGCCGCCTTGCCGCACAAGGCTGAACCTTCGGGAAGGCGCGGGTCAATTTTGGTATCCACACGTGAAACGAAGAACGAGGCAACAGATGCAACCATGTTAACGGGTTCATTCAATGCCGCACGGTCCTCAAGCCCTGCGATGTAGGCATCCATGACAGCGCCATAGCGTTCAATCGCAAAAATCAGCGTGACATTGACGTTGATGCCCGCCGCAATTGCCTGACGAATGGCGGGAATGCCCTCTTTGGTGGCGGGAATTTTCACCATCAAATTCGGGCGGTTGACACGCGCCCAAAGTTCCCTGGCCTGTTTGATCGTGCCTTCGGTGTCGTTCGCAAGATACGGGCTGACCTCAAGACTCACATAACCATCGCCGCCTTTGGTTTCATCATACAGCGGGCGGAAGAGGTCGCAGGCTTGCTGAATATCTTCGGTGGCAAGCTGCCAGAAAATCTTTTCCGCATCCCAGCCAGACCACGCCAGCGGAATCAACGCAGCATCGTAATCATTCGTTTTCGCGATCGCATTCTGAAAAATAGTCGGGTTCGATGTCACACCGCGAATATCACCGTTATCGATCATGGCTTTGAGTTTGCCGGATTCGAGAAGTTTTCTTTGAATGTTGTCGTACCAAAGGGATTGGCCGAGAGCTGTTAGTTTTTTAATGGATTCAGACATGATAATAAATAACTCCTTGATATGTTTTCGTGATTGGTAATTGGTGAATGGTAAATTACTAATTACCCTCTTCCATACTCTTGATTTTACCCACACGCTTTGCGTATCTCTCCCCGCCTTTTTCATCACCAAGATAATTGGCATTCAAAAATGCAGGCACAAGCACTTTCACCAATTCAGGGCCGATCACACGCCCACCCAGGCATAAGACGTTCATTGCGTCATGCTCAACGCCCTGCGCAGCGGAATATGTGTCATGGCAGATCGAAGCATAAATACCTTTCATCTTATTCGCCGCAATCGCCGCGCCAATGCCAGACCCGCAGATCAAAATTCCGCGCTCGGCTTCGCCGTTTTGAATTTTCTCACCAACTTTTTTTGCAAAATCAGGGAAGTCCACCGAGTCCGTGCTGTATGTGCCAACGTCAATTACCTCGTGACCAGCGGCTTTTACAGATTCGATCACTGTATCTTTTAGCGGAAAGCCGCCATGGTCACTGCCAACTGCAATTTTCATATCACTCCGTAACAAACCCTAAAGGTTTCCTTCTTCAACAAGAATCCTTGTTAATCGAGAAAACCTTTAGGGTTTATGAAATTACAACTCTTTCGCCTTCGCGACTACATTCTCGACCGAGAAGCCGAGCTTTTCAAAGATGATCTTCGCAGGAGCGGATGCGCCATAGCGTTCAATGCTGATGGCAGACTTGGCGTATTTTTCCCAGCCGATGCCTGCTCCCGCTTCGACAGCGAGTCGTTTCTGGATATTTTTCGGCAGCACAGACTCGCGATAGGCTGAGTCTTGTTTCTCGAACAGTTCCCAACTTGGGAAGGAAACCACGCGCACGCCCTTGCCTTCGTCAGCCAGTTTTTGCGCCGCCTCAAGAATGAGTCCAACTTCCGAACCGGAAGCCATTAAGATGATCTCGGGTTTTCCGAAATCTTTTAATACATACGCGCCTTTTTCAACCTGTGTTGGTATATCCATTGTCGGAACATTTTGGCGTGATAGCGCAAGCACCGTCGGCCCGTTACGACGTTCAATCGCAACCTTCCATGCCTGTGCGGTCTCGTTCGCATCTGCGGGACGGATGACCACAAGATTTGGAATGATCCTCAATGAAGTCAATTGCTCGATCGGCTGGTGCGTGGGACCGTCTTCGCCAAGCCCAACACTATCATGCGTAAAGATGAAAATGGTTGGGATATGCGACAACGCTGCAAGACGGATGGCGGGACGCACATAATCTGCAAAGACCAGGAATGTGGCGCCGTAGGGAATCACACCGCCGAAGACAGCCATGCCATTCAACGCCGCACCCATTGCATGTTCGCGCACACCGAAGTGGAAGTTACGGCCTTGAGGTGAATCTTTTTGGAAGGCGGGGCTTCCATCAATTTTTGTATTGTTCGAGGGAGCCAGGTCCGCAGAGCCGCCGATCAACTCGGGGAGTGCCGCGGCAATTGCGTTGATCGTTTTGCCCGAAGCCACACGAGTTCCCATTCCTTTCGCGTCTACGGGAAAAGCGGGCAAAGCGGCTTCCCAATCTACGGGGAGTTCGCCATCCAGCCGGCGCTGCAACTCTGCGCCCAAAACAGGGTGTATGCGCTTATAGGCATCGAAGCGCATTTTCCAGTCATGATCAAGTTCACGTCCACGGTCCACGGCTTTGCGATAAAACTCAAGCACATCATCAGGGATAAAGAAACGCGGCTCTTTGGGCCAGCCAAGGTTGTCTTTTGCGGCGTTCAATTCTTCGTCACCCAGCGGTTCACCATGCGCTTTGGATGTGCCCTGTCGATTCGGCGCACCAAATCCAATGGTGGTGCGGCACATGATAATGCTTGGGCGCGGGTCGGTCTTCGCCTCCTGGATCATCTTGTCTATCACTTCCACATCGTTCCCATCAGCCACGATTAAAACCTGCCAGCCATAGGAGCGGAAGCGGGCGGCGCGGTCTTCGGTGAAGGACAAGTCGGTTGAGCCGTCAATGGAAATATGGTTGTCGTCATAGAGATAGATCAAACGCCCAAGTGATAAATGTCCCGCCAGTGATGCGGCTTCGGAGGTCACGCCTTCCATCAAGTCACCGTCGGTGACGATGGCATAAATGAACGGGTCAATAATCTCATGTCCGCGCTGGTTGAAATTTGCGGCGAGGTGTGAGGCGGCAATAGCCATGCCCACGCCTGTTGCAAAGCCCTGTCCAAGCGGACCAGTGGTCATTTCCACACCGGGGGTTAATCCATATTCAGGATGACCCGGCGTAAGGCTTCCCCACTGACGGAAGTTTTTCAGTTCATCGAGCGAGAGGTCATACCCTGTCAGATGCAACAAAGAGTAGAGGAGCATCGAACCATGCCCGCCCGAAAGGATGAATCGGTCACGTCCAGCCCACTTTGGGTTGCGCGGATTATGCCGCAGATGACGAGTCCAAATGGTGTAAGCCATTGCTGCTCCACCCATTGGCAAACCAGGGTGTCCCGAATTGGCTTTTTGCACGCCATCGGCGGAAAGAAAACGAAGCGCATTGATCGAACGGACTTGCAAATCAGATGTCATGATTTTTTCCTTGAAGAAAGATTAATCTCTATTTTACCAAACGATGACATGCTTTGATGAATTTTCAAAGGAGGCTATCCATCGCTGATCCGAATTTCTTTATGAAGTTCCCATATTCGAATTGCTGGATGCGGAAGAGCGCAAGGCGCTTGCAGATCAGTTTTCCATTCGCGAAGTCAAGGAGGAAAAATCATCTTTCAGACAGGCGACCCCGGAGGATTGGCATATCTTGTGCAAAATGAAAATTTTGTTGATATGGCAGACAATGGAATCTGGTTGGAATATCTTCCCTGATGGCTAAGGGTGCTAAGTTCTTAATACCTATCCTTCAATTCTGTAGCAGGTAATACGATCTGCCCTTCCTGTACATCACCAACGCCGGTTGTTTTTCCTTGTTTCTCAACTGCCAGCCATGCGGTATACGCCGCAGCCAGCGCATCAAGTTGGTCAGGCTGATATAACAACTCCATTGGCCAAATTCCTTTGGCAAGTTTGTAACGCGTGATTTCTTCAAAAAAATCCATCGGGTCTTTGATGCGGAGACCATGCTCGTACAAAATAATTTGTCTTTGCAAGCGGCCCTCCAACGAAAGCCTCGCCAAAGGAACTTTCCCTGCCATCACACAATAGCACGCATGTGGATTTGTTTCCAAAATTTGATGAGTCGAATCCTTTTCGGGATATTTTTGAAATCCCGCCTTCCCCAACTTGCGATACAACTCAAACCCCGCCTGCATCCACGCGGGACATAACTCCGCGCTTGCGGGGGTCTTTGTCACCGCAATGCCATGCTCACGCAGTTCATGTTCAGCGAAACGCAACTCCGTGCGCCGAATCTGATACGGCGTAAGCATTTTCTTTTTCATCATTTCACGCGCCAGCCCGCGATTGACTCCCGCAGGCAAATTGACAGCCACTGTCGCAGAATTCTGCCCCGCAATAAACGCAGTCACATCGTCCATTTCGCCATCGGCAAGCGCGAAAAGATTCAAATCCTTATCCAAAGCTGCATAAGTAAAGGACTTGTGTCCGGAAGCGGGGGAAATACCGATGAAGGCCGAGTCAGTGAAAAACATGAGTAATTAACCAGGTATGCGGGTAAACAAATAAAAGCAAATACATTTTACACCTCATTTCATGTATACTCGGAAAACCATGCAAAAAAACCAACGCATCATTCTCTATCTCCTTGTCCTCATTGCAGGCGCGGCGTGGGTTGCTCTCAGCGCGAACACAACGTCCGCAACAAACAAAACTTCCGCGCCGCAGGCAGGGTTTTCCGCACCTGATTTCACGCTCAAAACACCAGGCGGCGAAGAATACACGCTCTCCGAACTTAAGGGCAATGCCGTGCTTGTAAACCTTTGGGCAACCTGGTGTCCGCCCTGCCGCGCCGAAATGCCTGCCATCGAAAAGATGTATCAGGAATACAAAGACCAGGGCTTCGTTGTCCTCGCAGTGGACATGACCTATCAGGATGATCCCGCGAATATCGCGCCTTTCATCAAAAAATATAATCTCACTTTCCCCATCCTGCTTGAAGAAACAGGCGATGTCGGCGCCGCGTATCAATTGCGCTCATTGCCATCTTCATACTTTATCAACCGCGCCGGTATCATTCAGGAAGTTGTCATCGGCGGTCCCATGTCTGAAGCCCTGCTTCGCACACGCATCGAACAAATCCTAAAATAACATGCTTACATTATTCCGCAGCTTTTTCTCACCGCCCCGCCATATGATCCTGCTTTTGCTCGCCACATGGATCGGACTCACCTTTGCCGAAAAACACACCGAACGCCACGGCGTCAGCAAAGACGACCTCAATAACATCACCTACTACGGTCTGATCGCCTTCGTTGTCGGCGGACGTCTCTCGTTCGTTTTGCAAAACATGCCTGCCTTTATCAAAAGCCCGCTTGGCATCATCTCCATCAACCCCGATATCTTCGATCCGCTCGGCGCGCTGGCAGTTGCATTCATTGTCGCGTTTGTTTACGGTCAACGCCGCAAACTTTTATTCTGGAACACGCTCGATGCGCTCACTCCATATTTCGCAGTCCTCGCCATCGGCATCGGATTAAGTCATCTCGCGGCTGGCACAGCCTTTGGGATGGAAACCGACGCGGCGTGGGGAATCAATTTGTGGAATGCGACCCGCCACCCGACTCAAATCTACGAGATACTCGCTTCGCTCTTAATCTTTGGGCTGGTCTGGTTCCAAAAGGAGAATCCACGCCCGGGCATTCTCTTCCTCACTTATGCCGCGTTGATCGCCGCCGCGCAACTCTTCATCCAAGCCTTTCGCGGCGACAGCACATTGATTTTCAATGGCTTACATCAGGAACAAGTCATTGCATGGGTTGTGCTGGCTGTCTGTTTTGTGTTATTTGAATACCAATTTCAAAAATCCTAAGCCTTTCATTATCAGATTTGAAAAAACGGTTTCGGGAGCGGATTGCTCCGCAAAACGGATAAACGGATGATTGGAAAACGGGAGTTATCATGGATAAGGTATTTATCACAAACCTGCGCGTGCGCGGCATACTCGGCATACACGATTGGGAGCGAGTCACCCCGCGCGAGATCGTCATCAACGCCACGATGTTCACTGACACGCATCCCGCCGCGCAAAGCGACGATATCTCCGATTGCGTCAACTACAGCGACATGGCAAAAAAACTCCGCGCCCACGCAGAAAGCGCGGCGCGGATGACTGTCGAAGCGTTGGCAAACGATCTGGCGGAAATCTGTCTGCAAGAATCAAGGGTGATAAGAGTCATCTTGCGGGTGGATAAACCTGGGGCGGTACCCGAAGCTGATACAGTAGCGGTGGAGGTCGAACGGTCGAAGAATCAGGCTTGAGATTAAGAGCGACACGTGCGCCGCACGTCAGTGCAAGCGAGCGCGCTTTAGATCCCAAAAATAAAAACTAAATCCATAAAGGCGACTCTCCGCGTGAGATATTCGCTAAAAATTCCTGTCGTGTGGCAAGATTCGCACGGAATGCGCCGTGCATGGCTGAGGTGGTCATGCGCGCGTCATGTTTTTTTACACCGCGCATCATCGAACATAAGTGCATTGCCTCAACCACGACCGCAACGCCCTGTGGCTTGAGCAGGTCACGCAAAAAATCCGCAACCTGGCGGGTCATGCGCTCCTGTACCTGCAAGCGGCGCGCATACATATCCACAATGCGCGGGATTTTGGATAATCCCAGCACCTTGCCATCGGGGATATAAGCAACGTGCGCGCGTCCAATGAACGGAAGCATGTGATGTTCGCACATGCTATAAAACTCGATGTCACGTACGATCACCATTTCATCGTACTGCACTTCAAAAAGAGCTCCGTTGATAATGGCGGTTGAATCCATTGTGTAACCGCCCAGTAACTCATGATACATGCGCGCCACACGCCGCGGCGTGAACTGCAAACCCTCGCGTTGAGGGTCTTCACCCACCGCGCTTAATATGCTGGCGACCGCATTCTCTATCGCGGCGTTATCAATATTATCATCGCCCGCGTCCTTCTCATTCACATCGTCAAATTCCATATTTGCTCCAAAATAAAAACTGACCTGACAGCAAAGCCGCCAGGTCAGTCCATGGTCTATCCGTCTATCCGAGTTCTGGCTCGATCAAACCATAGCTCCCGTTGCGGCGGCGGTATAACACATTGACTTTGCTGGTCTTTGCATTATAAAAGATAAAGAAGTTATCGTGTCCGAGATTACGCATTTGCACGATGGCTTCGTCTTCATCCATCGGGTACAGCACGAATTTCTTCTTGCGCGCCACAAGCGGAGAAAGCTCGCCTGTTTCAT
>DYDH01000311.1 GCA_020717985.1 Herpetosiphon sp.
GATGGGATATTTCGCGATGACATTTAACTCGCTAGGGATCTCGATGGATTTCAATTCTGGTGCGGCGATTGAATCTGAAATGTAGACAATGCCCGCGTCGGCTTCGCCAAGCTGGACTTTGGCAACCACTTGCTTGACATTATCTTCATTGGATACCACATTTGCCAAAACTTTTTCCTTGAAATCTGCCCCGTACGAACCGTTCATTAGATTGAGCGCTTGGCGCGCATATTTACCGACGGGGACTTCCTCTGCGGCAAGCACCAACTTGATGCCCGGCCTGCCAAGGTCTTCCAGTTTTGTGAGCGCGGCAGGATTGTTCGCAGGCAGGATGACAACCAGTTTGTTCGTCAGAAAAATTTGCGGCACATCCTTTGTGACGGAACCACCCGTCACGAGTGTGTCCATTTCTTTTCCACTTGCGGACGCGAACACATCAACAGGCGCGCCTTCTTCGATCTGCGTGCGCAAGGCTTGTGACCCTGCAAAGTTGAATGTGACCGTGATGCCAGGATTGGCTGCCTCAAACCCAGCGCCGATCTCTGTAAATGCGTCGGTGAGCGAGGCGGCGGCGAAGATAGTCAGTGTTTGAGGTACCGGCTCAGGCGTTGCTGTTGGCGGAACGGCCGTCGCGGCAGAAGTCGGCGCTTCGATAGCGGTGGCAGGCAAGGACGTCGGTGTAACCGCCGAGCCGCAGGCAGTCAAAAAGACAGCCAGCAAGAGAGTTAGAGCAAGCAGGCGTTTCATGGAATCTCCTTCATGAAAATATGGAATGTTGTGATGTTGATACTCACTCAGTGAGTATATCGCAGAATCTTTGATTTTGACAAGTGGATAACCCGCCATACCAAGAACATCCCGATATTGTTCGCCCCCATATTTTTCTACGGCGAAGAACGCTAAATTTCAAAGCTTTTCTTCGCGAGCTTTGCGGTTCACCTTTGAGTTCGGTAGAGAATAATATTAAAAGCTGTTCAACCCTGCTTGAAATGTTTCTGGCAATCGTCCAGCCATTCCTGTACGAGCTTCAATTGTTTCAAGCGCATCTCCAAGCTCATACGGTTATAAATTTGTTCGTCTGGCAATTCAGCGTACAATTTCTCCAGCCGTTGGATATGGTTTCCCACTTCCGCCCGTTGTTGGTCGAATGTATGAGAAAGTTTTTCGGGGAAATACAAGTTCAGGAAATACAAGCGGGTGATAAATTCCATGCGTATGGCGCGTGTACTGCCGCCGCTGGGAGCATCCAGCCAGCTCAAAAATTTTTTACGTCCCTGTGCGGTCATGTGCAGCAACTGACGGGAAGGTAATTTTTTTTGGAGGATTTCCTTTCCAGAAATATCGCCCTGTGATTCGAGACGCTTCAAAATCGCATATGCCTGACTCTGGCTAAGATGCCAGACCTGTCCCAAATCAGTAACCACCTTACGGTGTAAATCATAACCATGGCCTGCCTCGCCATAAAGCAAGCCGAGCAGCGCCATTTCAGGCGAAAGCGTTCCAATGTGATGTGGTTTATTATTTTTCATGATTCTCACCAAACGAGTTATTTTTCACGGTCAGTATATCGCAAAAAAATCTGTGACGTTAAGCGCAGCAAGTCTATTTTTTAGCACCTAAGT
The DNA here is from genome assembly GCA_020717985.1 of Herpetosiphon sp. Lineage (GTDB taxonomy): Bacteria > Chloroflexota > Anaerolineae > Anaerolineales > Villigracilaceae > Villigracilis. The sequence continues at coordinate 1,623 of DYDH01000311.1, forward strand.
CATCTAAAAAAATTGACAACTTGTGTACCGAGTGGTATACTCTGGCGCATGGAAGATAACCGCTCGAAAATCCTTGCCCGTGCCATTGACCTCTTCTCCTCTCGCGGATTTGACGCCGTGGGCGTGCAGGAAGTTGCCGACGCCGCTGGTCTCAAAAAGCCCACCCTCTACCATTATTTCGGCAGCAAAAGCGGCTTGCTCAAAACCGTCCTCGACGAAACCTTTGTAGATTTATTCGCCGCCCTCGAAAAAGTGGAATACAACCCAAACGTGGTCGATTCGCTCGAAGCCGTTGCCAAAGTCTACTTCGACTTTGCCCGCACCCGCCGCGCCTTTTATCGGATGCAGCTTTCGATGTGGTTTTCCCCCGCTGAAAGCGAAGCTTTCAAAGCCGTCGCCCAGGTCAACGAGCGGCAGCAGCAAATCCTCGAAGCCCTGTTCCTGCAAGCCGCCGCCGACCACGGCAACATGCGCGGACGCCACCAAGCCTACGCCGCCACCTTTTTGGGAATGCTCAACACCTACATTGCCCTCGGACTCAACGGCTACACCACACTCGATGATGACCTTGTCCGCAAGGCGGTTCATCAATTCATGCACGGAATTTTCTCGTAACCACCCGTTGCTCGGTCGGGGGCTTAGCCCCCGACCGAGCGGAGTAAAGTCAAATTTTTTTATCTCAAATGTGTACCAGCTGGTAAGTACACAAAAGGAAACTTCATGAAAACCCACTGGACAACTGACGCAATTTTCTATCACATCTACCCACTCGGTCTGTGCGATGCCCCCGCCCGCAACGACTTCACCTCCGCGCCCGTGCCACGGCTGGAGAAACTCCACGAGTGGATTCCGCACCTGCGCGAGTTGGGAATCACCGCGCTTTATCTTGGACCCTTGTTTGAGTCCACCGCCCACGGCTACGACACCGCCGACTACTTCCACGTTGACCGCCGCCTCGGCACGAACGAAACGCTGACTTATCTTATCCAAAACCTGCACCGCAACGGAATCAAAGTCATTCTCGATGGCGTCTTCAACCATGTGGGGCGGAACTTCTGGGCATTCCGTGACCTGCAACAAAACGGCGAATCTTCGCGCTTCCGCGACTGGTTTCAGGGTATAGATTTCTCTGCGCGTAGCCAGTTTGGAGATGACTTCCGCTACGAAGGTTGGAACGGCAACTTTGACCTGGTTAAACTCAACCCGCATTCCCCCGAAGTCCGCGACCACCTCTTTCATGCCATCCGCAGTTGGGTTCAGGATTTCGAAATCGATGGCTTGCGCCTTGATGTTGCCGACTGCCTCGACCCGCAATTCATGCGCGACCTCTCGACCTTCTGTCATTCGCTCAACCCCGATTTTTGGCTGATGGGCGAGGTCGTTCATGGCGACTACAACAACTGGGCGAATCCCGCCATGCTGGATTCGGTCACGAATTACGAGGCTTACAAAGGTTTGTATTCCAGCCTTGCTGACAAAAACTATTTTGAGATCGCCTACTCGCTCAAACGTCAATTCGGACGGGGCGGCATGTATCGCAATTTGAATTTATATAACTTCGCCGACAACCACGACGTGAACCGTGTCGCGAGCAGTCTCACAAATCCCCGTCATCTTTATCCGCTGTATTGCCTGCTCTTCACCATGCCTGGGATTCCTTCGATTTATTATGGAAGCGAATGGGGATTGGAAGGCGGGCGCACCGAAAAGGATGACCGCCCGCTTCGCCCCACCCTTGACCTGAATCTGCTCCGAGCGGCATCTCCCCAGCCGAATCTTCCCGCCGTCCTCGCGTGCCTGGCGTCCATCCGGCTTGCAACTCCTGCCCTGTGCCACGGCGATTACAACGAAATCTTCGTCGCCTCCGAGCAGTTCGCCTTCTCACGTAAAACTCCAGACGAATCAATCATCGTCCTGCTCAATGCCGCAGCCACAGACTCCGCCTTCGACATTCCCGTGTCACTGCCAAATGGAACCCGCCTCGTTGACCTGCTCAACCCCGCCGACGAATTCCGCGTGAATGCCGGACGCCTGCATGTGGAAAAAGTCCACCCATGTTGGGCGCGGATTTTGCACGTAGGTCACGTTTGAAACGTGACAGCCGTTTCTGTTTTTTGCAAAAAGAACAAACACAATACAAACCCCACCGCCATGATGAATGCGCCCGTTAGGTAGGGATAGTTCAGGTTGATGTCCAACGCGTACCCTGCCCACAGCGGACCGACAATCCGACCCAAACTCATGAACGCGTTATTCATGCCCATTGCTGTACCCTGACTAATGCCTGGCTGTTTTGAGATCAGCGAGGAAGACCCTGGGCGGATCATGGAATTGGTCAGCATGAAGAAGCCAGCCGCCAGCATGACCGAGGCGGCGATCTTGCCAGGTTCGCTTTCCACAAGGGTCATCAAGATGAAGCCAAAGATGCTGGAGAATAGCGAAACCTTGACCACCAGCGCGTCGCCCCATTTTCGGGTGGCGGGTCCCGTGAGTACACCTTGAACCACAGCAGAGACCAATCCCACTACTGTCAACACAATGCCGACCTGCGTGGCGCTGTAATCGTAGCGGAGTTGAGTATACATCCCAAAGACTCCCTCAAAGTTGGCCAGCGCGAAAC
>DYDH01000312.1 GCA_020717985.1 Herpetosiphon sp.
TGATTCGTAATCAGTAGGTCGGCGGTTCAATTCCGCCTGCCGGCTCCAGTAACAGCAAGGGTTTACGGTTAATTCTGTAAACCCTTTTTTCGTTTATGGTGGCACTGGGTAACGCATGGGTAACACTTGCGATGCGACGCCCCCAACTCCTGCCGTCCTGTTCCCGCCTTACAAGGCCATAAGCAAACCGCCTCGCTCGAAAGGAAAACAGTCTGGTTATCAAAATTATCAATGGCCAGGGTTTAGCAATACTCTGACCGTGTTTGATCCAAAGAGGGTGGGGCATGCCCCCATCGGCCAACTCACAGTGGCTGAAGCCCCTTTTGCATGCGAACGATATTTTGAAACTCAGGCAAGCAAGGCAAACAAAATTTTTTGAAATTTTTTTGGAATTACTGCTATAAGCTTCTTAGGGCGAAATCAATTGCGCTTAATGAGTTTTGCACGTTTCCGTCCGAGTTTTGCGTTAGGGCTGTCAATTTAAAACGGTTTAATAAATTCCCAAAGGCGTTGAAACTGAAAATGGCTATGCAGAAACATTCCAAGGAGGCATCAGTAATGCAATCATTCTTAACCGTGTTTTTAACTCTATCGCTGGTTTTTATGATTTCATGTGCCACCAGAGGATTAAAACAGAACGAAATTGGCCCGTGGCTCAATACAGTATCAGGTGGCCAGCCACCGAAAATTGACATCTCAGGAAAATGGCATGATGCAAACGGGAATTTCATGGTCGGTTGGGGAGAAGGCTACTTACACCAGGAACAAAACACGATAAGCGGCTCTATCGGTAGTTATAATATCAAAGGGGTTGTTTCAGGGAAAACAGCCTATCTCGTTTTTCTGTCTGGCGGGGCTGTTTATTACACGGCACGTTTGGAATTGTTTGAAGATGGGATACTTAATGGCAACTATTTTTATGCTAACGATAAGGATCAAATAAATGGTTATCCAACGTTGTTAGAAAGAATAAGTGGCCAAGCTACAGTCACGCCCCCTTCGTATGCAGTAATTGGGGTTTTTGATGATCATAATGAAGTTTTTCGCGGACATATTTATGAAAAATCAAACACCGTGGAATCTGTTCTTGAGCTTCAAGGGCAGTTGACTGGCATGAAATGTTATGGTTCTTCCATTGCAACTAAAGTCCCGAATAATACAGTGGACTGTAAAGGCTTGGAAGGCGATGCCAACGTTTCTTGTGATGACGGTAGAGTCATCGCCGGCAAATGGAAGGCCGTTGAGTGCCGTAAAGGTGTAGCGCAAGGCGTTGATCAGAATGGCAACCAACTTTCTTTTGTGTATGGGATGACTGATGTTGAGGCACAGATGTATATTGAACGGTTAGTAATACTTACATCAAATCTACCCCCTGTTCCACCTGTTTATAGACCAAAAGAAACAAGAAAGGAGAAGGGTTTTAGTACCGGGACAGGATTCTTTGTTACAGCAAATGGACACATAATCACAAATTATCATGTCATAGATGGTTCAGATCAACTTTTTGTCATTACTAAAAATGGCACAAAAATGCGTGCTCGATATTTGAAAGGAGATCCTAGCAACGATGTTGCCATCCTAAAAGTAGATTATGCATCAAAACCATTACCTGTTCTTAAAGAAAATAGACTGTCGGTAGGCGATGATGTTTTTACACTTGGTTATCCATTGATTGAAAGACAGGGACAAGAACAAAAAGTAACATTCGGACATATAAACGCTTTGAGTGGTTTTACAAGTAAAGACAGAAATGATATTAATGGAGACATTAGATTTATTCAAATTGATGTTCCAGTTCAACCAGGTAATTCAGGTGGTCCATTATTAAATGATAGTGGGCAGGTTTCTGGTGTCGTTACCGCAACTTTAGATGAACTATCAACAATGAAAGATCACGGTCATTTGCCACAGAATGTGAATTATGCCGTAAAATCTGACTATCTTGTTCCCCTTATTCGAACTCAGCTTGGAGAATCATGGAATTCAGCGCCCATATCAACAAATAGAATTGCTAAGGCTGATGTCATAAAGAATACGATGGATTCCGTTGTTTTGATAGTAGCGATGGGAGAAGACAATCAACAAGTTAATGATATACCTCAATCAACACCTCTCAATCCAGATTCTGCAAACGCCACACTTAAGGAAAAGGCTGAAAAAGGAGATGCAAAAGCGCAGGTCTCTTTAGCTGCTCTTTACTATGCAGGCGACGGTGTTCCTCAAGACTACAAACTTGCTATCAACTGGCTAAGAAAAGCAGCCGAGCAAGGTGACGCAGGGGCGCAACTCGGTTTAGGTGTCATGTATGCTAAGGGCGAAGGTGTTCCCCAGAACGACATAAATGCCTACGCTTGGCACAGCTTGGCTGCTGCCCAAGGGCAAGAAGGTGCCGCAAAGCTCCGAGATGAGGTCGCCAGCAAGCTCTCCCCAGAACAACGCATCAAAGCCCAAGCCCTAGCCGCAGAACTCCAGGCCAAAATTGACAGTATGAAGAAATGAAATTTATGCATTTCATAATCAATACCCAAACCGCCTTTCCCCAAACCCTGCCCCCGGAGCTGGGGGTCGAATCTTTCTCCTTGACGATTTTCCGGGAATGAAGCGTCGTTTATCGGTTCACGAGCTATGCCCTCGCCTGCAATTCCCTCGTGAACTGCGCGACTATAGCTATAACTGATTTTTTACCCATGCGATTACCTCGACCTCGTTGCCACCATAGCAGGCAAACGGCTGAAACGCCAATGGCAAAACATCCACAGCACGTCCGCCAGCGCCTCATCGTAAAACCACTTGATGGCGCGTAAGCCGATGGGGCCTGAGATCACAGAAACATTTTGTAATCGGCGTTCAATGCCTTGCCCAGTCTCTTGGCCATCTCCTTGCCGATGGTGCGCTTGCCGTTTTCCATTTCAGAGATGTGGCGTTGCGGAATACCGGTCAGTTCAGACAATTGCCGTTGCGTGAGATTTTCACGGTAGCGGTAACCACGCATGGCAACTTGCTGCTCCTTGCCAACGTACTCCGGAAACACCTCGGCCATGGTGTAGGTACGATCATCCCCGGCCTCGACCGTCTGGACATATTCCTTGATCCTTGGCGCATTGCTCCGATGGACACGCAGGCGCAGGATTATCATGTCTTCGTCAGTATGGGGCTTTTTCATGGCTACCGGCATATATCACCTCTACAAGTCTAATTTTGCCTTTGCTTTCCCGCCAGATCGCCACATAGGTGGGCTTGCCTTTTTTCAGGTGGCAATGGTGTTCTCCGCCTGACAGCTTGGAGTAATTGGGCCAGTCGCCCCGCACGGGTCCGGCGGCCTCGATCTCTCGCACCAACTGGAACAAGATTTCTCGAACCTTGGCGGGTAGCTTCTCTTTTTGCTTCCGTGCCCGACCGGTAAACTCGACTGTCCATTTCATAATATATACCAACTATTAGTATCAGGCAAGATGTACTCATTTATACTCCATTCACCGTATACATACGAATAAATTGCTATAAACTCCAACCGTCCGGGGCGCAGCAAAAAGTTATAGCCTTTTAGCCTGCCTCCAGCCGTTGCGCCGCCGCCCGCAAGGAGTTCTCGCCGATGTGGGCATAGCGCGCCGTGAGCTGAGCTTCAAGTCGGGGCAGACTTGGGGGGCAGACTTGGGGTCGCGTCTACACCATGACAAGTCAAACAGAAATTCATATGGCTGACCGGCAATAAATCAGGTTCACGATGGCACGCCAATTACGCATTCAGTATCACCGTAGGCTGCGGTAAGCGTAGCCCTGCCAATCACGAGGAAAGAGAACTCAAAGAAAAGGATTGGTGACGCGCAAGGAGTTGTCGATCAGCATGCCACTCCCCAGATCTTCGGTGTAGAGGGTGAGGCAGTCCGCGTGCAGGGCGGCGGCTACGATCAGGCTGTCCCAGTAGGAGAACTGGTAACGCTTCTTTACCTTCCAGGCCAGGCGAATGGTATCGAGCGTGACGAGGACAATCGAACAATCGGCAACAATGCTTTCAACCCGCGACTGGACATCGGCATCGGCAAACCGATTCTTCAAGAGTACCACTGCAAATTCATTCAGCACTTGGGTGCTGGCCACGACTGTTCCGGCCCCGGTCAAGACGGATATGGCGGCAGCCCGTTTCCCTTCGCTGTCTGGGGCTTGCAAGGCGGCATAGACGAAGATGTTGGTGTCAACGAAGAACTTACCGCT
>DYDH01000068.1:0-12660 GCA_020717985.1 Herpetosiphon sp.
CACGCCCGACGACCTTCTGGACCCCAACAGCTTGCTTTTGGAACGCTGCCGGCAAGCCGACAGACTCCAAAAGGTTGTGGTCTACGACGATGACCATTACTACATGGGCGGCGTTCTTGCTGAATTACTCGCGCTGAATAATTGTGAAGTCACTCTGGTGACTCCCGCTCCATCCATTTCATATTGGACTCAATTCACCCTTGAGCAGACTCGCATTCTCAAGCGGCTTACTGGCTTGAAGATTGATCTGCTCCCAAGCCATGTCATCGTCTCCCACAACCCGACAACTGTTATTGTTTCAAATGGCATGACCAACGCTGAGACAGTTCTCGCCTGCGACGCCATCGTCATGGTCACAGACAGACTCCCCAATGACGCGCTTTATCACGAATTATTACCCGCGCTCGCGGATGGCACACTTAAATCATTACGTGTAATTGGTGATGCCGAAGCCCCCAACATCATCGCGCAAGCCGTGTTCAGCGGTCATCTCGCCGCGCGTGAATTTGACGAAGTTATTGACCCCGACGAAACACCGTTCAAGGTTGAGCGGGTTATTTTGTAACAAATGGTGCGTCGCACCTGACGGGTAGACAAATCTTGTAAATCGGTAAAATCTACTCTGTTAGATTTTCCTCTTTAGTGAGGTGCGACGCACTCTCGACGCACTCTCAAGGTCGGTGTAAATGAATCCTTCTTATTTCCTCTTTCCCATCCTCGGCTATGTCCTTGGATCTTTGCCATTCTCCATCTGGGTCACACGCTATGTGAAAAACGTGGATGTCCGCGACTCAGGCTCAGGACATGCGACAACGACCAATACCATCCGTCAGGCTGGGTTTGGTTGGGGTGCGCTTGTCCTGGTTTTGGATATCGCAAAGGGATTTATTCCTACCTATTTGGCGTTTAGTCGGGCTGGAATCCCAACCTACATTGTTGTACTGACAGCCTCATTTGCAGTGATCGGTCACTGCTGGCCGGTGTTCGCGCAATTTCGCGGCGGCATGGGGCTCGCAACCGCTGGAGGGACTTTTCTCGCAGTCAACCCGCTGGCTTTTCTCGTCAGCCTTGGGCTTCTCATCCTGCTTGTACTGGTGGTCCGCCACTCAGCACGCGCGAGTGTATTCACAGGCATTCTTGTTGCGCCTGTATTATGGCTGTTTCATATTCGTGATATTTCATTGTGGGTGACGCTGGGCGCAGGGATCGTGATCGCAGTCAGATTCCTGATTGACTGGAACCGCAAGTATCGCGAGTTATGGCTTGATCGTGAAAAAAACTCAGGCTGAGATTCCGTACAAGTGTAATAAGAGTTGCTGATGTAAAAAAATCTCGAAGGATTTTTTGTCCCTTCGAGATTTTTTTATATTAGACGTTATCGGAAATAACTTATAGAGACCGTCCCGAAGGTTTCTTTCGAGTAATTTGAGGGCTGGATGGCAACCTTCGGGACGTTTTTTCTAATTACCGATAACGTCTATTGATTTCATCCAATCTTTACCCTGTATTTCTCAACCCCGAAGCAATTCCATTGATGGTGATCGCCATTACTTCATGCAGAGATTCGGCTTCGGCACTATCTTGGTCGGGTAATGCACGCAGGCGGCGCAGGGTTTCCACCTGGATGTAATTCAATGGGTCAACGTAGGGGTTACGCAGCTGGACAGCCTGGCGGGTGGCAGGTTCAAGCTCAAGCAGAGTCGAATGCCCACTGATGGAAAGAACAGCATCCCGAGTGCGGTTATATTCCGCGCGGATCGAGGAGAAAATGCCATTAGCCAGTTTGCGGTCTGGGACCAGGTCCACATAAAGGGCTGAGATATCCATGTCCGCTTTAAGCAGGGACATTTCTGTATTGGCAAGCAGTGTCTTGAAGAACGGCCAGCCCGCGTACATTTCCTGCAATAGCGCTTGATCTGAAATGGCGGCCAACCCAGAACCAAGGCTGTACCAACCCGGCAGGTTGAAACGGCTTTGCATCCATGAGAAAACCCAGGGGATGGCACGGATTTGATTGACCGCGCCGGTTTGCGAGCGCGCCGATGGACGCGAACCGATCTGCAAATGTTTGATCTGATCCAGCGGCGTGGCAGATTGCCAAAACTCGATAAAGCCCGAAGTTTCATAAACCAGCCCGCGATAGGCACGCTGCGCAACTTCCGACATCTGCGTCATGGCAACGCGCCACTTCTCGGGGACTGCCTGTGCGGGGTGCGGAGCCGATGCAACGATGACGGCGCTGGCGATTTGTTCAAGATGACGATGGGCAAGATCGGGATTGGAATAACGCACAGCGATGATCTCACCCTGCTCGGTCAGACGAAACCGACCATTGATACTACCTGCCGGCTGGGCACGGATGGCGCTGTTGGCGGGTCCGCCTCCGCGCGCGATGGTTCCGCCGCGACCGTGGAAGATGGTCAGCTTGACGTTGTGCTTTTGTGCGACACGCGTGATCTCCTCCTGCGCTACGTACAATGACCAGTTTGCCATCAGATATCCGCCGTCTTTATTACTGTCAGAATAGCCGATCATCACCATTTGTTCGTTATTGTGAGACGCGAGATGTTCGCGGTAAATTTCCGAGGCGAAGAGAATCTCAAGGATGCGCGGCGCATCTTTCAGGTCGGGCACAGATTCGAAGAGCGGCGTGATCTGCGGGATGACATTACATCCCGCCCATTTCGCAAGCAGGAGAACGGTCAACACATCTGCCGCGGCATGAGTCATCGAGATGATGACGGGACCGAGAAGTTCGCTTCCATATACATCGTATGCTCGTCCAATGAGTTGGAATAAAGACCAGGTCTCGGCGGTTCCAGATGTGACGCCCGCGTGATGAGAAAGATGCGGAATGGGTTCCTTCAACAATCGCACGAGCAATTCAATTCTTGAATCGGCGGGCAGGTTTTCAAAATCTGATTCAATATTCAACGCGCGCAAGATCTCGCTCAGTGCGGCATTCAATTGGCTCGAATCTTCGCGGATATCCAACTTCGCGGCGTGCAAACCAAAGATATTTAACTTACGGCGGGCTTCCTGCAACTCACTCTGCGCAAGTTTGGCCGGCATGGCAGATGCAATAATATCCAAAGGTTGGGCGAGTTCACTGGCTGTCAGGCGGGCGCGATATGGATAGCGCTGCAACAAATGCCCTTTCATATCTTCACGCGAAGCTTCAGACAGATCAGCGGCGAGTAAAGACAGCGCCAGGCGGTATGGCTCTGTTACATAGCGTTGTTCAATGTAGGCAATGTGAGGCGGGAATGGTCTGCGATTTTCGATCCAGTCCAGTAAATGCCGCGGCGGCGGAATGCGGTTGGAGCTCACGCTCAAATGGCGCGCCAGATCGTGGAAACTCTTGCGATGATTCTCCACGGCAAGTCCGCGGTGCAGGCGCAGGGTTTCGGCAGTCACTTCTGACGTGACGTTTGGGTTTCCGTCGCGGTCGCCGCCGATCCACGAAGCAAGTTTGAACCATGAAGCGGGCGCGTGGAGTCCCGGGTAGTAACGGGCGAGCGCTTTTTCAAGGTCGTCATAAATCGTGGGAATGGTATTCCAGAAGAACGAGTCGACAAAATACAAGCCGGTGCGTACTTCATCGGTCACAGTCACTTTTGCGGCGCGGACCCGGTCGGTGAGCCACAGCGCCGAAATTTCGTTGTGCAAAGATTCGACGGCATCCTCCTGCTCGCGCATGGAAAGCGTCCCGGCGCTGATCTTTTTGACAAGCTGCGTGACCTGCTCCATCTTGGAAAGCACAGTCCGCCGGCGCGCCTCGGTCGGATGGGCAGTTAGCACCAATTCAATGGACAAATTCGCGAGCAGTTCCTGCATCTGTTCATGGCTGACGCCGCGCTCCTTGAGAGCGGCAATCGCAGAGCCAATCGATTCGGAAATAGGCTCCGGGTACTTTTCATCTTCCCGTCGCCGCAGGGCGTTGACGCGCTGATTCTCCTCCGCGCAGTTGACCAGGTCAAAGTAGGCGGCAAACGACGCGGCAATGACCCGCGCTTCCTCCGTCTTCAATGAGGAGACTTCCTGCGGCAATTTCTCCGCCGAAGACTGGTCTCCGCTTCGACGCGCCTTGGCCAGCGCACGGATGCGTTCCTCGACCTCAAAGATCAGCGGCGATTCGAGTTCTGAAATGACCTGTCCAAGCAGGTCTCCAAGCAGGTGAATGGTTTGTGAAATGTCCATAAAATTTTGTGAAGTATATCAAATGAAAGGAGCGTGTTGCGTGTCCCGAAGGGGTAAACCGTTCCAAACGGAACACGCAACACGGATTTCTCCCAACTCATTTGCGAAGTAACGGCGCCTTTCAGTTGAAACACACCCCATTCAATTTTGCCAATTCATAAGTGTATAATCGGATTATTCATACAACATAACGGGAGAGAACAAAATGGAACGGACAACACTGCGAAGGATCAGGCAAAGAAAAGCCGACAATAAAATTTATCTTTGCGCGCCGGTGAACGCGCTGGTGGAGGGAATTTACGAGCAGAATATTCCCTTCTCTGAGATCAGAAAACACGGGAACTTCGGGCTCGGTACGTTTAACGATCTCGACGGCGAGATGATGATGTTTAACGGGCTGATCTATCGCATAGCATCCGATGGAAAAGCAAGTCAGATCACAGATGAAGAGACTTGCACGCCGTTCTCGTGCGTCACTTTTTTTCAACCGGCAAGCGAAGATGAACTTGAACAGGAATTATCCTACGAGGAATTCCTGAATTGGATGAAAGACCTGATGCCCTCACCCAATTTATTCTACGCGTTCCGCATCGAAGGCGAGTTTGATTATGTCAAAACGCGCTCGGTGCCGAAGCAGGAAAATTACCGTCCACTGGTGGAAGTGGCGAAGGAACAACCGACGTTCGAATTCAAGGATGTCAAAGGCTTGATGGTCGGGTTTTACACACCCGCATTTGTCCCGTCGTTGAATGTGCCGGGCGTGCATTTGCATTTCATCACCGAAGACCTCGCCAGCGGCGGACATTTGCTGGAGTGCCGTCCGCGCAAGGTGAAAGTGGAAATGCAATATTTGTACACAGTTGAATTATCGCTCCCATCGAATCTCGATTACCTGACCTGGGATTTCCAGCGTGACATCGGCAAGGATTTGGATAAGGCGGAGAAATAGACTTTATCGGAAATAACCACAAGCACCGTCCCGAAGGTTTTGTTCGGAAAATCAGGCTGTTTTTGATAACCTTCGGGACGGTTTCAACTGAAATGAGCACACCCAAATAATTATTGAGTTGAAGGACTTCGAGAACAGGAGATAAGGCTTGTGCGATGGCTGGTCAATGGTGAGTCATGTCCATACAAGGTGACATGACTCACCATTTGCGGTTAAAACATAAAATATCCCATCACAGCAGAGACCGCCGTCGCAGTGATGTTATCCACATCCTTGAAGGGCAGTGACTCCACCGCGGTTGCTGCGAGAGCGATCCATGTCAACGGCATGAGATACGAAGTGAACGGCGCAGCAAACACACCCGCATTGACATAGGCAAACAAAATCAGCGCAGACATGATCCAGCCGCCGACGAACACACCCAGCGAACCCGCAATGGATTTGTTTTCGCTCCACGAAAGCTTTGGAGATTTAATTGCCCGCCCGATCAGATCCGCAATCCCATCGCCCCCGCACAACATCATCAACGCCACAATGCCAGTTGGCGAATCCCGCCAAAACACAAGGGTCAACAGCACGAACATGATCCCGTAAAAAAGCGGTCCGCGCAAGATTTCCTTTGGGTCCCCCGTGCGCGACATGGCCTTGACTGACGCCTCGTCTTTTATCACGCCCAAGCCGATCAGCGCGAATTGCACAGTCACAGCAAACGGCACAAGCGCCGCCAGCCAGCGCGCATTAGGCTCCTCGCGGAAGAGGAACCAGCACAACACAAATAACGGGCCTGTCCCAATGTGGATGACCTTGCGGCTGAGTTTGCTGTCCATCCAGCCGCGTTGTGCAATGAAATCCATGGCGCGTAAAAACATTAACGTAAGGGCAAGGGTAATGACAAGGGCAATGTAGTTATTCACTTGAAACTCCTGGGTTGGTTTTGTAGTTTTGTAGTTTGGTAGTAAAAACCCGCGATAGGGAGAAAAGATATTCGTCTCGAAATGACACAGTGAACGCACAGGAAAAAGCAGGTTTTTAAGCTGACTGCATCTTTGCATTAAAACGCGATAATTTCTCAAACAATTATTTTCAAGGATATTTCTATGCTAAAATCCCTTCATGCAATTTGAGGTTTTCACACTCCTGCCCGAAGTATTTCCCTCATATCTTGAGACCAGCATCATCAAACGCGCCCGTGAACGGGGATTGATCAACGTGCGCGTGCATAACATCCGCGATTATACCCACGACAAGCATCACATGACAGACGATACACCCTACGGCGGCGGCGGCGGAATGGTGATGAAACCCGAGCCGATATTCGAAGCCGTAGAATCTGTTTTGGGATTATCCGCTCCGGGCGAAGTCGAAGAGATGCCCTTCGACGCTGCTCCGGGCGAATCTAACATCCCGATCATTTTGCTAACCCCGCAGGGACGTGTCTTCAACCAAAGCATCGCCCAGGAACTTTCGCAGCATTCACACATTGTTCTAATATGCGGCCGCTACGAAGGGATTGATGAACGCATCCGCGAACATCTTGTAACAGATGAAATCTCCATTGGCGATTACGTGCTGACCGGCGGCGAACTCCCCGCGCTAATCCTCATTGACGCCATCTCACGTTTCCTGCCCGATGTGCTCGGCGACCCCACCGGCGCGCAGGATGACTCACACGCCATGGGCCTGCTTGAATATCCACATTACACACGTCCGCCCGAATTTCGCGGCTGGAAAATTCCTGAAGTTTTGCTTTCTGGCGCTCACGCAAAAATAGACAAATGGCGCCGCGAACAGGCGTTACTTCGCACGCAAAAGAAACGTCCCGACATGATTGAGAAGGCTGGGTTAAGTAAGGAAGATTTAAAGTTTTTGAAAACCATTGAACAAAAGTAACTCGTGCCGCGTGTTCCGTTCGTTATCTCCACCACGAAATACGCAACACGTAACATTTTCTCTGGAGGCAATCATGGCAACAAGATTGAACTATGGCAAGACCTTCCTGCTCGGCTTTGGTTTTTTTGGTGTAAGCGTGATATGGGGCGTATACAACGCTTTTGTCCCCATCTTTCTCTCGGAAAAATTTAATCTCTCCCCCATCCTGGTCGGCTTCTTTATGACATTGGATAATATCGCAGCCCTGTTCATTCAACCGTTTGCCAGCGCCTGGTCTGACAGGTTACGCACCCCGCTTGGGCGGCGTATTCCATTCATCCTGATAGGCGCGCCGATCAGCGCTTTTGCCTTTGGATTAATTCCAGTCGCGGCCATCCTCCCGTTGTTCGTAGCTTGTACCAGCACCCTGCTGTTGAGTGCGGCATTGTGGCGCACTCCGGTCATCGCGCTCATGCCCGACATCACGCCCTCCCAATTCCGCTCACAGGCAAACGGCATCATTAATTTCATGGGCGGCATTGGCGCAATTATCGCATTGCAAACTGGCGGCATCCTTTACAAAATGAATGCCAGTTTCCCCTTCTGGCTTGGCTCAGGGCTTGTGTTGGCCGCCGCATTGATCGTCTATCTTTTTATTGAAGAACCCAAAGATTACGAGCAAACGGAAGTCCAGCCCGGCATATTGGCAAGCCTGCGCGAAGTGCTCACCGGCGAAGATAAAAGCGGACTTCGCATCCTTTTTGCCATTTTCTTTTGGTTCATCGGTTACTCTGCGGTGGATACTTTCTTCACACTTTACGCCAAGAATCATCTCGGCTTGAACGAAGGCGACGGCGCCACTTTGTTATCTGTGCTTCCCTTGTTCTTTGTTTTATTTGCAATCCCATCCGGTTTGCTTGCTGGCAAAATTGGGCGCCGCACCACGATCTCCATCGGGTTGGTCACCATCGCCCTCATGCTGGTATTGCTATATGTCACGCCTGCCCCCGCCCTGTTGACAGGAATTACGCCCCTGCCATTGGTCGGCATTCCGCTTGTGGAGGGTGGTCCGCGTATGCTCACGCTTGCGGGCGTCATACTGATCATCGCCGGCGCCGCCTGGGCATTCATCAACATCAACTCCCTGCCCATGGTCGTGGATTTAACCAGCGCGGCGCGTATCGGCACATTCACAGGCTTGTATTATTTATTTTCCACACTCTCCGCCATTGTCGGCCCGAACCTCAACGGCTGGGCAATTGTACTTACAAACAACAATTACAACATCATCATGTTGATCGCGCCCGGCTTTATGTTGATCGCATTATGGCTGATGCTGGGTGTCAAACGCGGCGAGGCGACAGCATAAAAAAGATGAAGGATGAATTTCGTCCCGGATTGAGTTGGCTCATTCTGACGATTGTTGCGTTTGGTCTTACGGCCTGCGCACAATCGTCAGATTGTTTTCGGGAGGATGTCTTCTGCGCAGGGTTGGTAACGGATGTACTGGGCATTGACGATCACGGCATGAACCAGGATGCATGGGTGGGATTGCAAGAGTCCAAAGTCAGTGGAGTCGTTGACCGCGTTGAATATATTGAATCAATCGACACGCGCGATTATGGAAAGAATATCGCCTACTTTGCTGAAAGAGGCTATGACGCGGTCATTACCACCGGCGTTGGTATGCGCGACGAAACGCTTCGCTCTGCCGGCCTGTATCCTGATACTGTTTTCGTCGGCATGAATCAACCCCATGAAGAAGTTCGCCCGAACATCATCCCCGTCACATTTGCGGAAGATCAAATGGGGTACCTCGCCGGTGCATTGGCGGCGCGCATTTCAAAAATTCACGTCATCGGCGCCGTGTGTGAGACATCGGGCATTGATTCAGTGTGGAGATATTGCGAAGGATTCCGCGCGGGCGCGCTCGCCACGCATGTGGATGAAAATATAAAAGTTCAGGTGATCTATCGCGACAATGGGGATCGCGAGAATTTATTCATTGATGAAACCTGGGGCTATGATACCGCGCAGACATTAATTCAACGCGGGGCGGATGTGATCTTTGCGGCGGGCGGAGCAACAGGTCAGGGCGCGTTACGCGCGGCGGCTGAGGCGCAGGTGGATGTCATTGGAACAGAACGTGACCAGGGTGCGGCTTTGGGACCTTCGGCAGGCTCAAGGGTGGTAACCTCTATTTTTGGGAGCGCCAGTTTCGAGGTCCAGAATGTGATGCGTTTGCTGAGGGCTGGGAACGCCTTTGAACCGGGACCAAGTCAAATTGAGTATGTTCCGTTCAATCAGAAATTCCCGGAAAGTCTAACGCGGGAAATGGATTCCCTGCTTTTGGCGCTCTGGGTTGGTGAAATTAAGACGAATGTAACCTTAACGAAACCGTAACAATACGCGGGCTTGCACAATGAAAAGAGAAGATTTATACTTGTTATGTCGTAAGGCTCTGCTAATAATGGCAGCATGCCGTAAAACCCTTGCTCTTCTAGGAGAAGAAAAATGAAAAAACTGTATTTTGTTATGGCTCTGTTGATCGTCGCTTCGATGATCCTCACGGCTTGTGGCGCCAGCGCGCCCAGTGAAGCAGATTGCACCAAGAAAGATGTCTTCTGCGTTGGCCTCGTATCTGATGTGGGTAAAGTCAATGACAAATCCTTCAACCAATCTGCCTGGGAAGGCGTCCAGAAGTCCAAGACAGATGGCGTAGCTGATGTGGTTCAATTTATTGAGACCGCTGATGCCAAGGATTATGCCAAGAACATCGGCACCTTTGCTGATGCCGGTTATGACGTGATCGTGACCGTTGGTTTTGGTCTCGGCGAAGCCACTATTGCGGCTGGCAAGACCTATCCTAACGTCAAATTCATTGGTGTGGATCAATTCCAGGCCTGGCAGTATACAGATGACAAGGCAGACGACTCAGCCAATGTCACTGGTTTGAATTTCCCCGAAGACAATGCCGGCTTCCTCGTTGGCGCACTCGCCGCGATGATGTCTGAGAGCCATGTCATTGGCGCCGTTTGCGGCACCGATGTGGTTCCTCCCGTTTGGCGCTTTGGTGAAGGCTACAAAGCCGGCGCCGCCTATGCCGACGGCATGAACAAGACCGCCACCGAAGTTCAGGTTGTGTACCACAGCGATGTGGGCTTCGACAAGACCTTCACCGATCCCGAATGGGGCGCCCAGACCGCCAAAGCCATGATGGACAACGGCGCTGATGCAGTCTTTGGCTGCGGTGGACTCACCGGTAACGGCGCCATCACTGCCGCCGCCCAGGCTGGCAAGTACGCCATTGGCGTGGATGCCGACCAATACCTGACCCTGCCCGAAGCTGCTCCTCGTATGCTCTCCAGCGCTATGAAACTCATCACCCCCGGAGTTGCTGAGTTGATCGCCGCCGCCAAGGGTGGCTCGATTGCAGCCGGCAATTTTGTTGGTCAGGCTGGTTATGCCCCGTTCCACGATCTTGACAGCAAAGTCCCCGCGGAAGTCAAGACCTCCATGGAAAAAATCAACGCTGGTTTGCTCGATGGTTCCATCAAGACCGGTGTTTCTCCCGCCAAACCGTAAGTTTGAATTTTGTCTGTAATAAAAAAGGGAAAGAGGTGAAAACCTCTTTCCCTTTTTGTTTTAAGTGGAATATTTTTATATCTCTTTCAATAATTCCAAAGCCTTCGGGAACATTTCATCGGAAATATAAGTCCATGGGAAAGCCAGTATAATAATTTTCAAAAGGAGGCTCGTGATAACCATAAAACTTTTTACACTTGTTGTGGGTGTAATGTTGGTTGCCGCATTAATTGGTTGTGGTTCTTCGACAGGCGGGAGAGTATCCCCACCAGCAACAGCCGCCCCTGTTGCTGGTGACGCCGAGCCAGGTTCCGATGCAATGAATAATTCCACCCCGGACGAAACTACTCCCGATCCTTCAGGCGGGATCACTCTTGATAATGGCGGCGGCGTTACCATGCGTGTCTTGTGGACTGTCTCTGGCTATACCATCGGCAAGGGCGCCGCTTGGGGTGAACAGGAAGCGAAGGCATTGCTCTTCAAACCCCTTGACATGAACGAGACTGAAATCATATTCGACGAAAAGACTTGCCAGAGCGTGAGTTTTCAGCAGGAAACTGTCAATGCCGCCGATTATCTATCGAATGTATGGAAGACCACACCGCAAGAGTTGGGTATTGATAACCAGGACATGCAGGTCTTCAAGACCAATTGCAGCCTCCCTGGCTTTCAGGAATACATGCGCCTACCCGATGGACACCTGATCGTCCCGATCAATGGAGTGTTCTTTTTCTTCGAACCGGCAGTAGCGCGCTAAAACCAGGTGTATATGCTCGAATAAACAATGATGGCCCCGCGTACCGCGGGGCCATCATTACATTTAGTTTATATCTCTAATAATCGTCGTTCATTCACTGAGCGCTGGTTGACGCCGGCATTAAGGAGTCATCGTACCGCCGGGTTTGCTTTTCTCGTCAACGACAAACCCTCACCGGCAAGAATTGCGCTGGGGGCAGTCAGACTCAAACTGGCAGAATCCACATATAACCTGTTGCCTGCGCTGGCGTCGTTGTAAACGCCAATGCCCACCTGTCCGAAGTGTATGTTGTGCCGAGGTTACCATAGGCTACCCTGTATCCATTAATATAGAATTGTGCGTAATGGGTGGATGAATTCACGGTCACCTTCAGCGTATTCCAACCACTGGTGATGTATGAGCCGGCGGTGTAATTTATTATGGGGGTCCAAGTTTCGCCCGAATATCTCCCAATTATATATGTGCCATTGTTGCTAACAGCAAACCAATAGCCCTTATTCCATTGTCCATAAGAGTTAATAGGCGAAGAAGTGCCGTTGAACAAGATGCCATTCATGCACCATGTGTAACCCGTTCGCAACAACCTGACTTGATAGGTAAAGGTGTTGTAGATGTTACTATGTGCTGTGTTAGTGAACGAACTGGCGACACCTAGTGTCTGAGAAAGTACCCGCTTGCTATGGCCCACGTTCCACGTGTAGGAGCCTATCCGGCGGAACTGCTCATGAACAAATCATTGAATGCAGTCGAAGTCGTCACTGTGAAGGGCTTGAGTGCGCCAAAGGGTTCCCATGCTCCTCCCACATACGCCATTCCCCTCCACGAGTATGCGCCGGCAGTCAAAACATTCGTCGGAGTATACGAGCAGGTTGTGGTGCTGGCGCCACAGGCGGTGGAAGCAACCGCCTTCGAATACCTGAGGGTGGTACCCCGATAGACCGCCAGGTGGTAATTCGTCGCTCCTGATATCCTGGTCCAGGTGAAGGTTGGCGTCGTATCAGTGGTCGTTCCGCTGGGCAATATCGGGGTCGGAATATTAGTCACCGTGAAGGGCTTGAGTGCGCTGAAGGCTTTCCATGCTCCGCCCACATACGCCATTACTTTCCACGAGTGTGCGCCGATACTCAAAACATTCGTCGGCGTAAGCGAGCAGGTTGTAGTACTGGTGCCACAGGCACTCGAACCAAGCCCCTTCACGTACTTGAGGGTGGTACCCTGATAGACCGCCAGATAGTAATTCGTCGCTCTTGATATCCTGGTCCAGGTAAAGGTTGGTGTCGTATCCGAGACCGTCCCGCTG
>DYDH01000068.1:12770-21413 GCA_020717985.1 Herpetosiphon sp.
CTGGTCCAGGTAAAGGTTGGTGTCGTATCCGAGACCGTCCCGCTGGGAGCTATAGGAGTTGGAACATTAGTCACTGTGAAGGGCTTGAAAGCGCTGAGGGCTTCCCATGCTCCGCCCACATACGCCATTACCTTCCACGAGTGTGCGCCGATACTTAAAACATTCGTCGGCGTAAGCGAACAGGTCGTGGTACTGGCGCCGCAAGCGGTGGATGCAACCGTATTCACGTACGCGAGGGTGGTGGTACCGTTATAGACCGCCAGATAGTAATTCGTCGCTCCTGATATCCTGGTCCAGGTAAAGGTTGGTGTCGTATCCGAGACCGTCCCGCTGGGAGCTATAGGAGTTGGAACATTAGTCACTGTGAAGGGCTTGAAAGCGCTGAGGGCTTCCCATGCTCCGCCCACATACGCCATTACCTTCCACGAGTGTGCGCCGATACTTAAAACATTCGTCGGCGTAAGCGAACAGGTCGTGGTACTGGCGCCGCAAGCGGTGGATGCAACCGTATTCACGTACGCGAGGGTGGTGGTACCGTTATAGACCGCCAGATAGTAATTCGTCGCTCCTGATATCCTGGTCCAGGTAAAGGTTGGCGTCGTATCCGAGATCGTCCCGCTGGGCGCCACAGGGGTCGGGACAGTTGGGGTAATTGAGGTCAGTACCCAACCCAAATCTTTCAGCAATCCCTTGGTAACCGCACCCGGATTGTGTTGGGCAGACGCAGAACTGACCGCATAGACCATCATGTTGTTTGTTGTACCCGCAAAGGTACTGTAATCCAGATGCGAATAGCTCGACCCAGATGCCCAGCTGGATGGCGCATACATCTTCAACCGCGTACCACCGTTGGCCGCCCTGGCATAGGCGCCATTGAACCACAGGCTGTTGGATGTTAAAAGCGAACCAAGCGCTGTGGATGGGTTGGTGAGGGCGGTCAGCTTCGTTCCGGCTGAGTTCTCCATGAAAGTATCATAGATGTTGGGATTGGGATTACTCAATCCGTATCCGTAGCCGCCATATCCCCCCGAGTACACGGCTGATCCGGAGAAGTTTAGCCCGTGAGCCATTTCATGCGCGGCAACAGTGACAAGATCGTACGTTCCGGCTGGCGGATGACCATCTGTTCCGTAGTACCAGGAAAAGCCTGAATTGTGTGTGATGTGCATATCGGGCACTGATGGGTCAAGGTCACTCCCATGCAACGCATTGGCCAGCGAACCCTGGTACCATGTATTTGCTTTTGGGGCTCCGGTAAAGTTTCGGCGAAGAGGCTGATCGCCTGAATATCCCAGAGTGGTCGACGAGCCAAGGTTCGACCAACAAGCCGAAATCGTAACTGGCACCGAAGATTGGAGTGTGGCGGTCCAAATGGCAGCTGCCGCATTGAAGGCAGTCCTTGCCGCTGTCGGAAAAGTTTGGCATGTTGCGCCCCATGGGTCTGTCGTACCGGCAGCTTTATACGTGATCGAGAACGCCGCGTTAACCGCAGAAGGATCAGTGACTGCGGCAGAGATTGCTGCTGCCACTTCGGGCTCCGCTGGAATCTGAATTCCCTGCATGGCCGGGTTGTTGTCAACTACAACCACCAGAGGGGCAACGCCGTTATACATGGACAACCCGTCTGCGGATAAACTGGATTCAAGCGTGGGCAGGACCGGCGCATTGGTCGGGGCGGCTGGTGCATTGGTCGGGGCGACAGGTGTATTTGTCGGTGCGACCGGCGGTTCCGTCGGGGCAACCGGTGTTTCGGTCGGCAGGACCGTGGTCTCAATCGCTCGCACCGTCGAAGCGATTTCCGTCAACACAGCCGAGTCACCAAGGCTGTTCATCTCAAGATAGCGGTCTCCAAATGAGGTAAAGAAGAAGAATGTCTGCTCGCTCGCCGTCGTCTGGACCATAAAGCGTCCCCCAAAATGGTCGCCAGCCAGCGTCATCGGGTCCTGCGAGAGGATGGTCATCCCGCCTGCCAACCAAGCCTCGGTGCGGTATCTGATATAGGCATCCAGGTCGTTTACCGGCTCCCAACGATGTACTATCAACGACGTCGTAATCCCATCCGGCGCGGCAAATTGCACCTGGGTCTCTCCGCCTTGCAATGCCATCGAGTCCGACGCGATCCATGTGGACGGGTAATCAAATTCGAAACCTATGGTTTCGTCACGATAGGTCGCCGACTCGAAGGAGACCTGTGTTTTCCCTCCCTCCGCATATACCACGCCGCTTTGGTAATTCGTCATATTGAACATCATTCCCAAAACAACAAGTATGCTTGCAAACTTTACCAAACCCTTCTTTCTTGTTGTAGTCATCGAAGTCTCCTTTCAAATGATCTATAATTGATTTGAATACAGAAATATCTACCATTAATAGTTTTTGCTGAATTTCCCCGTCTGCCATAACAGATCACTTCAATAGTCATTATATAACGCGTTAAGACTCATTTCAAGAAATGTGTTTTCATTTTTTCATGTGCCCCCCAAATAGGGGCACATGCACTTTTCACACCCAAAGATGGAAGTTTGGTTTCATGACAGCGATTCTCTGTATGGACTGGCTGTGAATTTTATAGTGGACTTTTCACATAAGTCCTTTTTCGTCTGTTAATCCAATCAATTCGTAAACAAAGTTCTTTATGGAATTTAAGTAGTCGGTTGAAATTTTTTAGACACACCTTTGGCTCTTTCGGGGGACAAGCCCCCGAAAGAGCAGATGGGTTGTAAAGTTATTTTCAACGATTTGCCCAGCCCGCAACTTTTGCAAAAGGGCAATTTCTAAAAATACATTTTTTGCAAGTGAAAAGGCACAAGTGTTTCAAGCGGAATTTATTGCCTGTCAGGGGATAAGTTCAATCTGTGCAGGCTCAATGTAGGGCTGGCCTGTTGAAGTAAGGCGTACACTCCCCGTGACGCGCAGCACTTTCGTCGTATCATCCAGCGAACCCGGGAAGATACCGGCATCTCCAAGCCCATTTCCTTCCGCAGAGACATAGATCGCGCCGCTGTTATCTTTGATGACCCAGTCACTTCGCGTGACCGGACTTTGTCCACTTGCCTCGCCCAACAGATTCCAGCCACGGTAATAACCAACAATCACCACACTCTGGTCGACATTTTGTTCCGGATTGGATAGGATATCCTGGACAATACTAGTGAAAGCATCATTTGGAGATGTCACTGATTCTCCAGAGGCTATGCTAAAGCGCAGCATTTCCTGCCCGTTGGCAAAAAGAGTGTAATCGCCCTGCCCCAAACCAGTTAGCGATACCGCAGCTTCAAATTCCTGTATCACCTGAGTGCAGACTTCATCTGGATTGGAGACAGAATACGCTTCGACATCCAGGCGCTTGTCGGCGGTCAGAGGCAAAAAGTTCAAGCGCAACTGGTGACAGGGAGTAGGCATGGAACCCTTGAAAATGAGGGATACTTCTTTTGTATTCTGAGGATTGTCCCATTGCACCGTATCAACAAATGCTTGGCTCCGAATCAAAGCATCATCTCCCGGAACAGGGTTGAACGGATTTAGAATTGACTGGTTATCCTGGACAGTTTCGGTCAAAGTAATGATTGGAGTTGCGGCTGGTTCTCCAGACGGTATGGTAAAGCGCAGCATTTCCTTTCCGTTGATGAAAAGGGTGTAATCGCCCTGCCCCAAGCCAGTTAGTGATACCGCAGCTTCAAATTCCTGTATCACCTGAGTACAAACCTCATCTGGATTGGAAACAGAGTACGCTTCAACCTCCAGGCTTTTATCGGCGGTCAGAGGCAAAAAGTTCAATCGCAACTGATGGCAGGGGGTGGGCATGGACCCCTTGAAGACAAATCCCACATCTTTGGTATTTTGAGGATTGTTCCATTGCACCGTATCAATATTTGCCTGACTCCGAATCAAAACATCATCTCCCGGAACGGGATTGAATGGATTTAGAACTGACAATGTTCCATCCTGAATGGCGGGGGAAGGCATTATGACAGCCTCATCGGTTGCTTCGGGTTGAATATCAGGTTGAGAAGTCGCTGCCTGGCAACCGGTCACGGCGATAGCCAGCAGGATCACTACAATCAATATTTCAAATTTTCCGTCCATATTCTCTCTCCTTATATCTTATGATAAGTAGTCGGTCGAAAGTTTTTAGACACACCTTTGGCTTTTCGGGGGCTAAGCCCCGAAAGGGCGGGAATGGAGTGTAAAAATATTTTCGATGAATTACTTGGATCATCAAGAGTTGATTATTAGACGTTTACACCGGAAAAATGGTTCCGATGAACCATACCCATCAAAAAAGAGGACCGCCTGTTCTTCTTTTCCAGGCAGCCCTCAACAGTGGTCATGTTTCCCGAATAAGTCCACCGGACACATAACGGGACGAACTTATATTGACATATATCCGTCCGACATTAGGAGAAAGTAAACAGGCTTTCTCGCTTCCGATAAACAGCCCGGGATGCTTGAGATTTGAGGCTTCTCTCGGGTTAGGCGAGAGAAGCCTCTTTAATCATACTTGATGGATCACAGTTATTACTTCTTTTGCGCCTCCCCATTCTCGTCGGATGGAGCAGCTTGATAAGATGAACCAGGAACAGATGACAAGGTATTTAGGGTGGTAAAGACATTTGTCGTGGGGTTATACCAGAACACTTTCCACCAACGATCAGTGCTTAAGCCGCCAGCAGTTGAAGCGTAGTAGGTCTTAACCAGTGCGCTGTTGCGATATACCCTTACAACTGCGCCCGAGGCCTTGAGTGTGCTATAGGTATTCCCGGACCAGTTATAAACATCATACAGGTAAAGTCCCGGTTTAAATTGTTTGATACTGATATTCTCCGGCCCGTAACTGGATCTGTCATCAACGTCCAGGAGCGCAAATGGGAATGCCGTCAAACTGCCTTTACTATTCCAGCGGACATGGAAAGGAGTGGCGGCAGGAAGCCATAAGTGAGAATCCAAATCGTAGGGCTGGGAACCCCAAGTAAGGGTGACAGTCATGGTGGTTCCATAGTATTCGTTCAGGAACTCATTCCAGTACGTATCACGCGCCAGCCATTGATTGGTTTGGTATGAGGATGCCCATGCTCCCCAAACGGGCTCTGTTTGTGGGAAGAAGATGGCCGTTCCATGTGCGCGCGGCCAACTTGCCCCCGCCTTGTTATTCTTCACCACACCAACGACCGCATTATGCAGGTTGATCGCCGCAGACTTCACGGCCGCATTCGTTGACCGGTTGTATACCTGTTGGGCAAAGTCGGCAAGATCGATGTTATCCGGGTAGGCGAAGGACTGGCTGGCAGTCCTGGCGGCTGCGATGACACTTCGCTGGGTGGACATGTTGACCCTCAACGCCTGGGCAAATGCGTTCAGGTAAGTCGTCACCATGGCGTTGTAACTCGTGCCAAACTGGACCGAGGATTGAGTCTGTCCATTACCGTAGGATTGGTAGTAGCGGGTGGCAATAATGTTTGCCAGAGTAATGCCGTTCCAGGTCGGGTTGGATTTGAGATCAGCCATGATGGTATTGTAGGGCCAACCAGCGCCGGGTTCCGTGGTCTCTGAACTGACGCGTGAATTGGCATAATTCTTGATATGCTGGTCCACCTCAACCATCGCCATCAGGCAGGCATCAAAGCCCACCATTTCCAGCTTGTTGGCGCCGGCGCTGGTGACAAATGCAAGAACGTTGGATAGCTCAATATTGCTGAGGTAATCACCACCGTTCGTATCGTCCCAGGAGACTCCCTCGACCGAAACTTCTTCACTGGTGGGTTGGAAACCGCCGCCATGATTCCACAGGATCAAGGCATACTTATTCGCCGGGTATGTGGACTCGGACCAGTTTACGAAACTCTGTAAGGTATTTGGATCGCCCTGGTTTAACTCACCCAGGTCAGACAAGGCGCTGGCAGCAACGGGGGTCATGCCAGGCGTAATGTAAAACCGCTTGGTAGTTGTCCAATCTCCGTAGCGGGTGTCATAACTTGGTCTCCGGTCAAACTGCACGACGATGTTAACGTTGGCGCTGGAACCGACGCTTGCCATTTCCAGGAAATCGTCCACCGCGTCTGCTTCAAGGTTGTTGTCACCATCCAGGTAAACCATGAAGGTCCATTGTTTTGGGGTTTTGATGGCAAATGGTTTGCTTAGAGACCAACCACCGCCTGGAGCTGGATTATAGACGCGCACAATGCGGTTGCCGGCTGTGGTAATCAACGCCGCCGGTACCAAAGCTTTCAATTGGGTTGAACTGACATAAGTCGTCGCCAAAGGAGTCGAATTAAAATACACCTTTGAGGTTGGGATAAAGCTCGTCCCGACAGCTGTCAAGGTGAAAGCCGGTCCGCCAGCTCCTGCGCCGTATGGAGCAATACCGTTCAGAGTAGGAACAGGGTTACCTGCAGCCCATAGCGAATATAACAGGCGGTTGGGAGAACCTGTGCCCGGGTTGGTTACCTTGCCAGTGGTTGCATTGGTGATCAGCGCACTTGCCACCGTCGCTGGGAGGGCGGTGGTATGAGTTGCCAGATACAAGGCAGCCACACCGGTTACATGCGGAGAAGCCATTGAAGTGCCGCTGATGATATTAGTGGCCGTAGTGCTGGTATACCACGCTGATGTAATGCTCGAACCCGGAGCAAAAACATCAAGACAGGTACCCCAGTTCGAGAAGGAGGAACGCGCATCCGTATTGGTGGTGGAGCCAACCGTAATTGCAGTGGCTAAATGGGCGGGTGAATAGCTGCAGGCATTGGCATTATCATTGCCGGCGGAAACCACAAAAGTCACCCCATGGTTGATTGCGGTCTGGATCGCGGTCTCTAATGAGGCATAATACCCGCCGCCCAGGCTCATGTTAACAACGGCAGGATGGACGTGGTGGGCGGTCACCCAGTCAACGCCAGCAATGATTGTTGACCACGGCGCCCCCCCAGAGCAACCAAACACGCGCACTGCATGGATTCTGGCGCCTTTGGCCACGCCGTATGTTGAACCGGCGATGGTTCCTGCCACATGGGTGCCGTGTCCGTTACAGTCAAGGGTATGTCCGTCACTCACGAAGTTTACATCGGCCGTAGCACGCCCGCCAAACTGGGTATGTGTTGGAAGAACGCCAGTATCAATTACGTAGACGTTCACATTACTGGCGGTGGTATTGTATGTATAAGTGGTATTCAATGGCAAATTACGCTGGTCAATGCGGTCCAATCCCCAGGTGGCCCCAGCTTGCACACTTTCAATCCCCACCTCATCATCATCAATATAAGCCCACCCGTCAGCTTCCACGTAATCAACCAGGGGGTTGCGCCTTACTTCTTCCAGCGCCTTGGCTGGCAGATAAGCGGAATAGCCTTGCAGGGCGGAAGTATAAATAAAACTCACTTCGCCGCCTAATGATTCAATTACACTTGTATCCGCTGCGGCTGCAGAGGCTGTAGCAACCCCGGCTTTATAGACTACGATGTATCTGTCAGGAATAACTTCCCCTGCCGGAATCACCAGTCCTGCCTCTGGCCGGACATCAGCCGTTGCAGTAGGGGCAAGGGTGGGCGTGTCAATCGGAGGAGCCGGCGTTTCAGTCGGCGCAACTGGTGTTTCAGTCGTCACAATCGGTGCTTCAGTCGGCGGGATTGGTGTGTCAATCGGACGCACCGTCGAAGCAATTTCCGTCAACACAGCCGAGTCACCAAGGCTGTTCATCTCAAGATAGCGGTCCCCAAATGAGGTCAAGAAGAAGAATGTCTGCTCACTTGCCGTCGTTTGGACCATAAAACGTCCCCCAACGCGGTCACCAGCCAACGTCATCGGGTCCTGCGAGAGGATGGTCATCCCGGCTGCCAACCAGCCCTCCGTGCGGTATCTGATATAGGCATCCAGGTCGTTTACCGGTTCCCAACGATGGACTATCAAAGACGTAGTCGTCCCCTCTGGGGCGGCAAATTGGACCTGGGTTTCCCCGCCTTCCAATGCCACCGTGTCCGACGCGATCCAGGTGGACGGGTAATCAAATTCGAAACCTATGGTTTCATCACGATAGGTCGCCGACTCGAAGGAAAGCGCTGCTCTCTCTCCCTCGGCATACGCCACGCCGCTTTGGTAATTTGTCATATTGAACATCATTCCCAAAACAACGAGTATGCTTACAAACTTTGCCAAACCGTTCCTTCTTGTTGCACTTTTTATGGTGGTCATCGAAATCTCCTTTCAAATAATCAATAATTGATTTGAATACAGAAATACACAACATGACATGACAAAGAACAGCACCTCCTGATTGTTGACGAAAAGATGTAGTTGCCTTTTTCCGGAATATCCACCGTTACCATGGTCTAAAAATCCCTCTATGGGCCGGGTCCGGATATCCTCCGATTTGGGAAAGATCAAGGCGGTTCCCCTCCTCTGCATACTGATCGTCCCGAAAGTCACAATCAATTCTTCAAGACTTGTTCCTACACTACCATTAAAAGTTTTAACAGTATTTTCCCATTCATCTATACATTAACATCGCTTCAATAATCATTATATGCCGTCTTTAGACTTATTACAAGAAGTTTATTTTCAATTGCATATCCCCCAATGGGGGTATGCGTAATTTTTCCGTCAAAAAAAGGAAGTTTGGTTTCATGACAGCGATTCTCTGTGAACATTGTTCAT
>DYDH01000069.1:0-21255 GCA_020717985.1 Herpetosiphon sp.
CGCCGCGGCGCAGGATGCGGTTGACGGTCTTGCTGATGCCTTCTTCGTTGCCGGGGATGGGGTGCGAGGAAAGCACAACCGTGTCGTTGGGCTTGAGGTCGAATTGACGGTTTGTGCCAGCCGAAAGCCTGCCGACGATGGACGAGGGTTCGCCCTGCGAGCCGGTACACATGATAATCACTTTATGATCCTGCATGTTCAACGCCTGCTCGATTGGCACGATCACTTCGTCGGGGATTTCCAAATATTTTAGTTTGCGCGCAACCTTGATGTTATCCACCATGCTGGGACCGGCGATCGCCATTTTGCGTCCGCTTTTTATGGCGGCATCCGCAACCTGCTGCACGCGCGAAATGAGCGAAGCAAATGTGGCGACGATGATGCGTCCTTTTGCTTCCGCGAATACTTTATCGAATGCGGGTCCGATGATCTTCTCGGAGGGAGTCCAGCCTGGGCGTTCGGCGTTGGTCGAATCTGACAGAAGCAGATCCACACCACGGGCGGCGTATTCTGCGAGTTTTCCAAAGTCAGTCGGCCAGCCATCCACGGGAGTGTGGTCAAATTTGAAATCGCTCATGTGAATGATCAAACCTGCGGGTGTGGTGATCGCAAGCGACACAGCATCCGGGATGGAATGACTCACGTGGAAATATTCCACTTTGAATTGTCCAATGTTGGAAGACTCGCCCGCCTGGATGGTTTTGAAATGCGCCTTGTGCTGGGCATTATTTCTGTTCAGTTTGCCTTCGATCAATCCGCGGGTGAGCGGGGTGGCGTAGATCGGCACATTGATCTGCTCGATAAAGTGCTGGATCGCGCCAATGTGGTCTTCGTGCCCGTGGGTGATGATCAAGCCGCGCACGTTTCCAGCTTTTTTGACGAGATACTCAAAATCGGGGATGATGTAATCCACCCCCAGCATGTCATTATCGGGGAACATAATTCCCGCATCTACAACAATGATGTCGTTACCGAATTCGTAGGCCATCATGTTCTTTCCCACTTCGCCCAAGCCCCCAAGCGGGATAATTCTTAATTTGTTTTTCTTACTCATGTTTTTTCTGTTTTCCTTTTTTGTTAATTAAATAATGATTAAACCGCCATAGGCGGGTAAGGTCAATTTTGAAATGCGAAGATTGTTAGTAACGAACCCGACATAAAAAAAGACCCCTGCCGACTTGTTCGCGAGGGGAAATTCCGTACCACGTTGCGATTGTTCTTAAAACAAACTGCCATAATTATGACAGTGAAAGTCAACTTAATTAAGGTTAGTATAGCAGGGCGGGGGGGATTTGTCAAAGAAAATACCATCAGGGATTCAGGCATTCATATAATTTGACAATTCTGGTCAACTCTTGTATCATTTCTAAATGGACATAGACCTCGACCTTTATCGCCACGAAATACGAGTCTCATCCGACCCGCTTGTGCGTCTCTCGGCGATTGACATTTCGCCCGAGCGTCCCGAGCGGACTTTTGTTTTTATCCACGGCTTTGGCGGACAGGCATTGCAGTGGCAGCATCAACTGCATAAATTTGCCTTGAAGAATCGCGTCATTGCATTGGATATGCGCGGACATGGACTCTCCGACAAATCATCCACCGGCTACGACATGCCCCGCATCCAACTCGACCTGGAGATTGCTCTCGACCTGTTGAGAGTGTCCACGCCGATAGTTTTGGTTGGGCACTCCTTCGGCGGCGCCATCGTCACCGAATTTGCGCTCAACCATCCCGAACGTGTCGAGCGGCTGGTCATGATCGCCACTGCGGGCGAGTTCAAACTAAATCCGCTTTTCAAACTTGGATTAAATCTTCCCACATGGTCGTTGCGTGTGATCGAACCTTTTACGCGCAAATGGCTTTCCGGTCCGCCTCATGCGCTGAAACCTTTTTATCTGGATAATCTGTCGCAGTGGGTGGGCTGGGACAAATTTGCCAAACTCAACGTGCCCACCCTCGTCATCCGCGGACATCGTGACGTAGTCTTTGAGCGCCCGCTCTTCGAAAAAGTGGCAGGTTCCATCGTTGGCGCGGAGGAGGAGGACATCGGGGTATCGGGTCACATGGTCATGCTTGAGCGGCGCGAAGCAGTCAATCGTGCCATATCCCGTTTCCTCGGCGGTGAATCCAAAAAATCATGGCGCGATGAATCGGTTGTCAAGATCAAGCCTGAACGTGATGAACTGGCGGCGGAACGTCCGTGGCTGAAACATTATGAAGAAGGCGTGCCATATACGATCGGGATTCCACGCATTCTCCTGCATCATCTTTTGCGTTCAGCCGTGCGGAGATTTCCGAAGCGTACCGCAATTTATTTTGAAGGCGCGCAGATCTCATATCGCAATTTGAATCACGAAGCCAACCGCTTCGCCAACGCATTGACTGCCATGGGAATTGGCAAGGGCGCGCGCGTGGTTTTGTATTTACCGAACATCCCGCAAGCGGTGATCGCTTTCTATGGCGTCATCAAAGCGGGCGCGGTGGCGGTCTTCACGCCGCCCCTGACCGATGCCGAAGAATTGACTCGTCAGGTGAAATTGGTGGAAGCCAGCGCGCTGGTTACTTTGAATTTGTGGGCGGGCATGGCGGCGCAGGTGCAAAAAAACAGCGGCTTGCCCCTGCTGGTGTTGACCGATGCGGGCGAATATCTTTCACAGCCCAAACGCATGATCTCACGCTGGCGCAATCGCGGACTGGATGTTCCGGGCGCGGTGCATTTCCGCCGCTGGATTTCAGGTAAAAGCGACCAATCTCCGACGGTTGAGGTTGCCCCGGAAGATTTGGCTGTGATTCAGTTTACAGGCGGCACAACCGGCGAGTCAAAAGGCGTGATGCTTTCACACCGCAATCTGGTGGCAAATGCCTTGCAGACGCGTCACTGGCTGCCCAAAGCAGAGGAGGGCCGCGAACGTTTCCTGTGCGCCATTCCCTTCTCGCATAGTTACGGGCTGACGACATCTCTGAATGTGCCCGTCTCCATCGGCGCATCTCTGATTTTGAAGCCGCAATTCCAGATCAAGGATATTCTCAACACGATCAAAAAGTACAAGCCGACTATTTTTACCGGCGTGCCGAACATGTACAACGCCATCAGCAATTTTCGCGGCGTGCGTAAATATGGCATCAAATCCATCAAGGCTTGCATCAGCGGTTCCGCGCCCCTGCACGTGGAAGTGCAGGAGGAATTTGAGAAACTTACCAAGGGCAAACTTGTGGAAGGTTACGGACTGACCGAAGCCTCGCCGGTGACGCACGCCAATCCGCTGAATGGCAATCGCAAAGTTGGGAGCATTGGCATCCCCCTGCCGTCCACGCAAGCTGTTGTAGTTGACCTTGCCCGCGCCCGCAAGGAAGTGGAAGTTGGTCAGATCGGCGAACTGGCGATCCGTGGTCCGCAGGTGATGATGGGCTACTGGAAGGATGAAGAAGCCACAAACGCCGTCCTCATGGATGATGGCTGGCTGTTGACCGGCGACGTGGCGCAGATGGACGAAGACGGTTATTTCCGCATCATCGCGCGAAAAGCCGACATGTGGTATCCCGAAAAACCCGGCAAGCCTGCCTTCCCGCGTGATGTGGAGGAAGTGATCTATGAAATTCCGCAAGTCAAGGAAGTGGTGGTCGTTGCTGTGGCGGGACATCCCTTTGCGTTCGTGATCGCAGGACGCGAACGTCCCACGCCTGAGGCGGTGATTGCCTACTGCAAACGGCGCCTGCCTCCGCAGTTGATTCCGCGCTTTGTGATTTTCATGGATGATTTTCCGCGCACTTTCATTGGGAAAGTTTTGAGAAGAGAACTTGCAAAACGCTATGGGAAGCAAATTGCAGGGGAGTAGTTTACAAGCCGTAAAATCGTGTATGATTGCGGCAGGAGATTTACCATGACCAATCAAGAACTCCTTACTCGAATTACAGTAAACCCTGCAATGGCGTTCGGCAAACCGACAATTCGCGGACTTCGTTATTCCGCAGAGTGGCTGTTGGAGACCCTCAGTTCGGGAATGTCTACTGAAGAGATACTCTCTGATTATGAGGACCTTGAACTGGCTGATATTCAAGCGGTCTTGCTTTATGCCGCGCGTTTGAGCCAGGTCAAAAGAATGAGTGCGGCGCTTGTATGAATTTTCTAATTGATGCCAATCTGCCGCGCCGTTTGGTCAACCTTTTCCGTGAGCGCGGTTATCACACAATTCACACGCTTGACCTTTCTGACGGAAACGCAACAGAAGATACGGCAATTCTGCAATATTCAGACGAAAATGATTGTGCTATCACAACGAAAGATTCCGACTTTACGACATCGTTCTGGTTGAATAACCGCCCGAATAAGTTGTTGTTAATCTCAACTGGGAATATTAGCAATAAAGAACTTGAAGCGTTGCTTGCTGCTAACTTTGACCAAATTATTGCAGACCTGTCCAATAATCGGTTTATTGAGTTGAGCCGTGAACATATCATTGTCCATGCTTGATTCAAAAAAACTCCGACTCTGGTTTTAATATCCTATAAATTTATAGGCAAGGTCTTGCGGCGTGAACTGGCAAAACGCTATGGCAAACAAATTGCTGGGGAATGAAGAAAAGGATGAATGATGAAGGATGAATAATAATATCTTCGTCCTCCCGAAAGTGCATCGGGACAATGTGAGCGTAGTCGAAGGACAGTTTGATAAGGAAAAATATCCACAATGAATCAAGTCATGACACAAAGCGGGGTTCTTGAAAACAACCAAACCGTAAGTTTCGTTCAACAGGGTACTGGCGCGCCGGTCATTCTCACACATGGACTGGCCGCCTCATTGCATGATTGGGATGACCTTTTGCCGGAACTTGCCAATGCGGGCTATGCCGGATATGCGCTTGACCTGTTCGGTCATGGTGAAAGTTGTAAACCCGCTGACCATCATGAATATACATTCGATGCGGTTTTCGATCATTTCTCCGCGTGGATTGACTCGTTGAATCTCGCTTACCCGCTGATTCTCATCGGTCATTCATTGGGTGGGGGATTGTCTTTGCTGTACGCGCTTCGTTACCCTGAACGCGTGCGCGCGTTGGCGCTGGTCAATCCGTTTTACGATATTCGCCAACTTCCTCCCATCTTGCAGATCGCCTTCAAGCGCCAGCTGATCAACACCACCTTGATCGAACGCACGCCATACCGTCTGTTCCGTTTTTTCGTGGATATGACCAGTATTCACTTTCACATGGGGAGCCGTGAGACGCATACCCTGCCTGAGCATATCCGCTACCAGACTGCGCTGGACTATACACGCGCCGCTTCGGGGATTTACAATATCCCACGCTCGCTTCCCGACCTGACCCTGGACCTGTCCCGCATCCAACTGCCGACCCTGCTCCTGTGGGGCGGGCGTGATCAAACCCTTGCAGCGGAGTCATTTCCGCGTATTCGTAAATTACTTCCGAACATCGTATCTTCGCATACCTTTCCCGTCTGTGGACATGTACCGCATCAATGCCATCCTGAACAATTTAATCCGCTGGTGATGGAATTTTTGAAAAATGTCACGCTGAAAGCGTGACCTACGAGCGCAGAGTCATTCGCGCATACAACAATCTCCAGAATAATTTTCTCCACACTTTCACTGCCTGAATGCGTTCATCCCTTGTAATCGGATGGGCGCTATATATTTCCTGTAAATAAAGTTTAGTGAGCAGTCTGATCTCATCTGGCGCGGGACTTAGACAGCGATGACCAACCCGCAGCCTTGCTTGTAATCTGTCTGCAAAAATGGACGGGGTTTCATGCAGCGGCGCATCCTTGTATATCTTTTTACCGTGATAATAAACATACTCGTAAATCGAATCAACAGATTCATGCATCCGCAATAATCCTTGTGCGCGCAGGAAGAATGACAAGCCGACCAATAAAATGGCAACCGTCAACACAATGGCAAGCGAAATGATGTTTTGCTTGCGCGAAACCTCTTGTGCCGCCTGTGCATTCAGATCGGATTCGGATATGGTCGGGAAAGGCGTTATGGACGGATAGACTTCCTCCGGCAATTCTTCGGGCAGGGTTATCGGTAGTTGGCTTGCAGTCGGTTCGAACTCC
The DNA here is from genome assembly GCA_020717985.1 of Herpetosiphon sp. Taxonomy (GTDB): domain Bacteria; phylum Chloroflexota; class Anaerolineae; order Anaerolineales; family Villigracilaceae; genus Villigracilis. The sequence goes on from DYDH01000069.1 coordinate 6,079, forward strand.
ACCCAGCCGACGCCGGCAAAGTAGATTTCCACCCAGCTATGTGCGTTCGCTTCGCGGACGACATACTCCGCCTTTGTCGGGTCGTAGATGCCTGTTGAGTAGCCAATCACTAGCCGCGCGGGTAGTCCGACGGCGCGCGCCATCACGACCATGGACGTGGCGTAATAATCGCAATAGCCTTTCTTCAAGTCAAAAAGAAAATAGTCCGCCACATCCCGTTTTGATGGGGGAGGTTTGACATCCAAGGAATAAGGATATGTGCGTAAATAAGTTTCGATTGCCCTGGCTTTGTCGTAGAGATTTGGAATGTCTGTTGTCAGTTTTTTGGCAAGGTCAAGCACGCGCTGCGGAGTGGTTTCAGGCAGTGCCAAATATCTTGTGCGAACTTCCTCTGGATAGATCTGCGATGAAGCACGCAGTTGATTTGCGCTGACAATGGGGACCAGCGAATCAGCCTGATAACTTTGTTTCTCAGTAGTTGCACCGAGCATGTCCGCTCTGAGAATTGAATCAATGCCTTCGGCAAGCGACTCTGGTGCTGTGCGCCAGCTTACCTTGATTGGCTGACTCGCACGTATAAGTGAACCTGTCCAATACAGGCGGTTATCTTGTGCAAAGGCTTTTTCCACTTGCTGGTGGATGAAATTGTATCGGTCACCAGTGATTGGGAGCAATGCTTCGTTTGCTGAGTAGGGATCATTTTCTGTCGGCGAGCTTGCCCATCCCTGCCCGTTATAAACGTCATAGGTCAGCCAGCGCCAGTAATGACGCGGTATGACTTCGTCAATGATCGCATCTTCCGCAGGCGCGATCTCTCCTGTCTTGACCGTGAACACGATTGTCTGGGAAAGTTCCGGACTTAGCCCGATCAAATGCTGGCGCGGCAGGCCGGATGTGCCAGCGGTGACGTGCGTCTGCGCGGTTTCCTTGTCCAATCCAAGGGTTTCACCAAGGTCATCTTTCTTTGTGAGTTTTTTTGCGACTTCCTTGAAAGAGATGGATGGCATCAGACCCGCAAAAATCGTGAGCGCAATGGAAAGGATCAAAATAGCGGAGTAGGTCTCCGCTGTTGTTTTACTGCCGCTTTCTGTTTTTTCAGAAGGGATGCTCCATTTTTGATTTATGCCGATGAGCAGGACAAGCGCAAAGACAGCGACTTGCAGGGAGAATACATCCCTGCCTGTGTATTGCAAAATGTAGGTGTGCAGCACAAGAGACGGCGCAACTGCCAGCAAAGTTTGTTCGCGCCTGCTCATTCCCCAGCCTGCCCAGGCGGCAAGCACAAGCAGGGGCATGTCCCAGATAAATTCACGCACAGACGGATTTTTGATGGACGCATTGAATATCAGCGAGATGAATGTATTTATCCTGACTGCGATCTCTGCAAATTGGATTTGGAAAAGTGTTGTATCTGGAAATTGGATTTCAAGATTTTCCTTTTCAAATAACCAACGGACATGCTCGAACAACCAGCGCATAACTTCCAACTCGAATTGTGGAATTGACCGATTGATGACGCGGAGCGGCTCGACCAATTTTGCGGTTTCGATCAATGCGACCAGAAATCCGCTGATGAGTACTACGCTCCATACACGCCGCGCCGACCATGTGCTGAATCCCAGTACATACGCGAGTGTTACTGCAAACGCTGCAACGGGAAAGAAAGCCGCATCCTCTACATCCAGCACGCCTTCTTTTATCCCCGCCGCCAGCGCGCTGATTAAGATGAGCAGGATGAGCCATGATATAAACGAACGCAGTGTGAAAAGTTTTTTCATGCTATCTCATGTCGTTGCGAGGAGGGTGCTCTCCCCGACGAAGCAATCCCTGACTTAATTACTCACCTTACGCAAAACGTCCCGAAGGTTGCCGTAAATCAAACTTATTTTTCATCCAAACCTTCGGGACGGTGTGTAACATCAGTTAATTAGGAGATTGCTTCGTCGCAAGAACAAGGGCGCTCCTCGCAACGACAGCATTCTAATTCCTGATTGGCACGATCTCACCTGTGGGCGTGGCATGCCATTTCCAATGGCTGTTTTTCTGTGTGGGTGTTTTTGGCAGTTCGATCATGCCACGCGGAATGATGTGGCACTTGATGCCGCGCAATTGTAAATTTGCGGCGACATTTTCCGCGGATACTTTGCCGCCATAAGTAAACGCATCCAATAATATTACGGTGGGGATGATGCCCCGTTTGGATAATGGCAAAAGTGTTTTGAGCCAGTCCAGTTTTGTGGACGCGGTGACAACGATCAGGCTGTGGTGTTTGCCAAGTGAAGATTGGGTGCGTTCGAGGACTGTACTCAGTTCAAGATTGCCTGGTTTGGCGGTGGCAAGCGCTTGCATGATTTCCCATCTTTGACCTTCGCCTTTTTGCGGAGGCAGCCAGACTAACTCATGGCTGTTGCTGATCAGTCCGACAGATTTTCGTAAACGCAGTCCGCGGTCAGCGAATGAGGCGGCGAGTGTGACACTTTGCTCTTCGACCGAGTCCCAGCCTTGACCGAGCATGTTGCGTTGATCAAGGTCGAGCAAAATCCACCAGTCACCTTCGGGCGCGCTTTCCATCAAACGCACAAAAACTTTGTTCGTGCGCGCAGTGGTCGGCCAGTGGATCATACGTGTGCTATCACCATATGCATATTCTCGCACAGTGGATGCGTGGATCGTTTGCTGTAAGGCATTGCGTCGCGGTTGACCATCTCCATAGGAGCCGGATGGCGCAACCAGCATGTCGGGTAGGATCGCTGTTTGGGGCAGGACCAGGATCGAGGTCCGCTGGGATGCGTGGATGGTGACCTCAAATATCCCGAACGGATCGCCTGTCAAAATTTTTGCGCCGCCGAGATAAAATGATCCGCGCTGTTTGCATGTGGCGGTTAAAGTCCATTGTTCAAAAAATCCCGCGCTGATGCTTGTAGATTTGCTTGCGTTGAAATCCGGCAGTGTGGATTGATCTTCGAACTGAACCCAGGATGCGGGGAATAAGGATGCATTGGATAAAGTGATGCGCTCCTCTATCTGCCCCCCGACCTGCACCCAGCCCAATCGGGTTTCGCGCCGCAATTGCAGATTGCCGCCAAGAGACCGCGCCCAAAGATACGCGCTGACAAATATGCCCGTCACTGCGGCGAGCCAGATCATCCATGCGCGTGATGGCTGCATGAGTTGCAGACCAAACATGAACGCGATCAGGATGGGAAATATTGGCTGACGTAAACGTATGCGCGTCATTGAGTGATTATAACTTTGCATTGATTACCTTACACTCTTAATATCGGGACGCAGATGAACGCTGAAAACGCTGATTCAGAATGTCTTTTGGAGAGAAAAAATCAAAAACTCTGCGTCCATCTGCGTTTTTCAGCGTCCAAAAAATATAGTGTAAGGTAATCAGAACTTTGCATTTGAAATTGCAAATCCCCGTCTGGAATAAAAAAACGCGCCAAGTGGGCGCGCTCCGGTTTATACACCTCGAATTATTGCCGTAACTACAGTCCGGAAGAGTCTTCAATACGCTTGACCGATGCGGTGTTCAAGTTTGTATCGAAGATGGCATACCTGCCCTTTCCTTGACTCTTTGCGGCATACATTGCTGCATCCGCTTTATGGAGCAATTCATCGACTGTATCCTGATTGGGGGTGCTGATCGCAATTCCGAAGCTGCCATCCACGAACAAATCGCAATCCTTCAAACGGACAGGGGTTTTTAGGGAATTGAACAACCGATGAGCGACCGGCATCACCTGATCAATCTCGGTTACCCCATCTACGAGAATTGTAAACTCATCACCGCCCAGCCGTGCCGCCGAGTCTGCTTTGCGCAGGCAGGCTTGTAATCGATTCGCCACTGTTTGCAAGAGCTGATCTCCCCAGGCGTGACCCAATGTGTCATTAACGGACTTGAAATCATCCAGGTCAAGGAATATCACCGCCACTGATTGATTCTGCGCGGCGGCGCGGATGAGCGCATCGTGAAGGAGATCCCTAAAGTGTGACCGATTGGAAAGTCCGGTAAGCGGATCACGGAATGCCAATTCTCTCAGTTCCTGCTCATGGATCTTTCTCTCAGTAATGTCATGACAAGTGGCAACAATCCCGCCTACAGCAGGCTCATTCAGCAAATTCGTGAGGATAACGTCGAAAACCCGCCAGTCATCCTCACCATAACGGAGGCGCACCGTTTGCGAATGAGTTGCATTCGGCTGTTCAAGCAGCGCGGATAGAAGCCGTTCCGCCATTTCCTGGTCATCCGGATGGATACGGTCAGATACATTTTGGGATAGCACTTTTTCAGGCGGGATTCCCCAAGTGACTTCAGCGGAGGGGCTGACATAGGAAATCCGTCCTTCCACGGTCAGGATGCAGATAACATCGGAGACACTGCGGATCAAAGCGCGGAAGCGGTTGTCGCTGACTCTTAATGCGTATTCCACCTGCTTTCGCTCCAATAATTCATTACGGACGGAGCGATATAATCTTGCGTTTTCTACAGCCGCCGATGTCTGACTTGCATAGAGTATGGCCACCTGCAAGGTATCGGGGTTGAAAGTTGTCGCTGAAAAACGCATACCATATAATATTCCTTGCACTTGTTGTTCATAAAGAATTGGAACAGCGATCCCCGAAAACATCGGGTGAGTCAAAGGAGTTTTGACGCCCATCTTCTCAAGCACTTGATACAGGTCGGTGGTGTCGTAGGATTTTATGTTATTGAAGTCCATGTCAGAAATCAGATATTCCGTAAGAGAAATCCAGTCAGGGACCCAGGGATGATTGAAACCAGCTTCGGCAACGCATTTAGGTTTCCCAACCACATCTTTCAGAAACATGGTTGCGAAATCCGCTCCTATTACTTGCGGAAACATCGAGACAGCCTTGGAGCACACATCGATTTCATCAGGGTGGCGTCCGATTTCGCGGCTGAAGTGAATAACCTCCTGCAGTTGGGAGTTTTTCTGCGCCTGTTCCAGAGACAAACCGACCCGGTATATCATTGCTGAAAGCAACCCCACATCATGATGCATAAACGGAATTGGCTTGCAACGAGCCATGATCAACACCCCTCGCGCTGCGTAATGTCCAATTACCGGCAACCAGACTCCTGTCTTGACGCCCAACTCGCGTAGTTGAAGATCTACATTGGGGTCCTCATCCATTTCCTCCAACAAAATGGGAGTTTGGGAATTCATTGTTGCCGATGTATAACTCCCATCGGCATTGGAAAATGTTTCCTGCATGACATCTTCTGGAAGCCCGATCGCAGCCAGCGGGGAGAATGACCCATTGCCGGCAGGGTCCAGAAGCACAACAATATCTGCGGAGAATAGTTCTGAAAGCGTGGATAACACGCGGTCCAGCAATTGCTCCAGCGGAGCAGGATCACTGAGAATGGTCAGCAAACGTGTGAGTCGGGTTGTATCACGAATGGCAGTCTGTGCAGCCAGAAGAGCCGCATCGCGTGTTGCGCGCAGTTGAGATATATTATTCCCACTCTCTGGCGTTAAATCTTCCGACTGTGACATGTGAATAACCTACAATGCAAGGGCTGTTAATGTTGCGTTATGTGTCCCAAGTACGCCCGATGTGCGCGCAAATTCGCCACAGCAATAGAAGCCGAAGGTCGGTATGTCTCCAGCCACAGACTGCAAACGGCGGGCTTCTTCGGGTGTATTCTCACCAAAGATGTTCGCTCGAGCCGCGCAGCTGAAAGTAAGGAGGACGCCAGCTTCCGGGTTTTGATTAAGGGCGGTGCCTGCCACATCCCATGCAACGTTCAACAGTGTTTCAGGGCTGCCAGACATTACCTGAACAGCGCTACCGGTTGGGGGAACGCATCCCTGGATTCGAAGCGCGCCTTGTTCTGTCTTCGAACGAGCCACACGTATCACGGTTGTCCCATCGGATTGGATCAATCCGAAAGGATGACGGATGGATGTATTCCAAAATTTTTCAGCGCTCAACTGTCCTGGTTCCAATCCAAGTTGTTCTTCATAGACAACGGCAGCCGGGCGTCCTCCAAGCTCGACAATCTCAATACCTTCAGCGCGGGTAACCAGCAAAGGGATGCCTATTGGTTCCCAACCGTGCCGGCAGACCACCTGCAATGGATGCTCGCTTGCAATCCACAAGGCCACCACACCCTCTTCTATCACCTGATCGTTATGGAATACAAATGTCTTTATAAATTTCTGTTCATCACCAGCGGCGCCGCCAGCAATTGCCACTTTGGGACCAGTGATACGGTAAACGCCCTGTACAAGTTGTTGGAGATCACCAAGTAATGAATCTGCAAATAACATGATGGCGGCATGCGGACTCTTACCAGCTTTAGCCCGACTCTCCCGGGCAAGTTGCTGCCCGGCTTGGTCCAAATTCCCCTTGACATGACTGGCTGATGCCGTGCCAAACCGATACGATCCAGCCGATAATGCCAGAACGCCGACCCCGGCACCGAACCCCATATACTGACCATGCACAATTTCGCCGGAACTAGTTGCTCCTACCAATTGCGCATCTCCTGTGACGGAGCGAACCCCTGCGAGTAATGCGTGAAGATCGTATTTGGGAGCTGTAAAGACAAGCACAAGCGCTGGCACCTCGCCAGATAATGCCGCAATCGCCATGGTTGCAGCCTCCCGTCCGGCTTCGGCGGAATCGTGAGAGTTACTCTTACCTATTCCCGCATGTATTTTCATATCGCTAATCCTCCAGATTTTTGGATCCTCCCAAATATCAAGTGGATTTAATGTCTCTCCACTTTAGGGATTTAAAATATATTTCTACCAAATGCCTTATATAAGTAAACCGTCGAAAGATTTTAGAATTTGACTTGCCCTGTCGGGGGGCTTAGCCCCTGACAGAGCGGCTAAAGTTTGTCAAATTTCGATCACTCACTTAACACTCTCATGCTTCGGTCTGATTTCTTATGATACACCCAAACTTAAAAAATTAAACTTGCAGATATTTTAAGGAAGCAATAAACCAAAGTCCTCTTGTCAGACCATGAGGATGATGCTAAAATGCCGTCCACATTAGCCATATGTACGGGGATGCAGAGCCGAAACGCCCATATATGGCACTAACATTTGTTCTAATATTTGGAGAGAGTTAATGCGTTGCCCCTATTGTAAACACCATGATTCCAAGGTGCTGGATACTTCCCACGATAGCCATGGCGGAATTCGCCGTCGCCGCGAGTGCTTGAAGTGCAGACAGCGTTTCAGCAGTTACGAACGTCCGATATTGGCGACCCCGTTGTTGATCAAGCAGGATGGTGCGCGTGAAGAATTTGACCGTGAGAAACTGGCGCGCGGCATTCGAATCTCCTGCGCCAAGCGACCCGTTTCTGCCGCCGACATTGAGCGCATGATCGGACAGGTGGAAACCCAATTGCAAAAACTCGGCAAGGCGGAAGTCTCTTCGCGTGTGGTGGGGGATTTGGTGATGGAAACTTTGAAGGAGGTGGATCAAATTGCATACATCCGCTATGCGATCGTGTATTTGGGATTGGATGATCTGCAGTCCATCCGCACAGAAATAGATCAGTTACTCGAAGACTAGTTTCAGGCAAAGATGTCTCCGTTGCTGGCGGAGTAGTGTCTTTGTCTGTTTTGTTCAAATAACCAACTTTATAGGAGAGTATCAAATGGTTACAAAATCTGCTGAACCGAAAGTTAAGAACGGTCTGTTGCCCACGCCGCCGATGCCGAAGGGACTGCCCAAGGCACAGTTGACCGATAACGCGCGCCAGGTGTTGACGAAGCGTTATGTGCGCCGTGGGGATGATGGCAAGCCCGCCGAAAATGTGGAGGAGATGTTCTGGCGTGTGGCTTATCATGTTGCAAAGGTCGAAGAGGAATGGGGCGCCGACGTTGCGAAGCGTACAGTCGAATACTATCACCTGCTTTCCAGCAAGAAATTTTTCCCGAACTCTCCAACCTTTACCGGTGCGGGAACTCCGCTTGGGCAACTGGCCGCGTGTTTTGTGCTTCCGATCTCCGATGACATGGGACGTAAAAGCTCGGGCATTTTCCAAACTTTGCGCGATGCCGCGTTGATTCAGCAGACAGGCGGCGGAAATGGATTCTCGTTCTCACGCCTGCGCCCCAAGGATTCGATGGTGAAGACCTCGGCAGGACGCGCAACGGGGCCTGTGGGCTTCCTGCGCGGGTATGACCATGCTTTTGGCGAGGTGGCCCAAGGCGGTTCACGGCGCGGAGCCAATATGGGCGTGCTGCGCATTGACCATCCCGATGTGGAGGAATTCATCGAGTGCAAGACGAATGAAAACCAGATCACGAACTTTAATATTTCTGTCGGCATTACCGATGCATTTATGCGCGCCGTGAAAAATGACGAGGATTGGGAATTGCGTTATCCCGATCTGCATGAAGTGAAGGAACACAATTTCGACGGCACGCTGGAACAAGCCGAAGCCGCTGGAATAAAAATTCAATCCTATAAAAAAGTGCGCGCGCGTGACTTGTTCAATAAGATCGTCAAGCAGGCGCATCATAACGGCGAGCCGGGCATGTTGTTTTTGGATGCGGCGAATCGGGACAACCCCGTTCCGCATTTATATCCATTGGAGTCGACAAACCCGTGCGTGACGGGTGACACTTTAATTTACACAGATCAGGGTTTGCGCCGTGCTGACGAACTTGCCATTGATGGACAGGAAATTAATGTCACTTCCGATGCCCGTTTTGGTACGGATACCTTCCTTCCTGCCACACATGTTTTTCAAACGGGCACAAAATCAGTGTGTCGCTTGATGATGCGTGAAGGCTATGAGTTGCGGCTTACCGAAGATCACCGTGTGATGACTTCTCGCGGCTGGGTGGAAGCTGGAAAATTGCAATCGGGTGACCGTGTTCATATCTTGAATCGAAAGGGCGGCTTTGGTGAACAAGGCACGCTTGAAGAAGGGCGAGTGCTTGGCTGGCTGGTTGGCGATGGTACGGTAAATGTTGTGCGTGCTGTACTTTCATTTTTTGGAGACGAAAAACAAGAATTGGCTCCTGCATTTGCCGAGATGGTGACCAACCTCGTTGAGAAACCTAACCAACACCGTGCTTATCCCGTAGGCGTAATTAATGTTGATGGACGCGACGAAGCGCGAGTGGCTTCTGATCGCCTGCGCGATTGGGTTGCTCAATATGGAATTACAGAAAACAGTAAACATTTTGTTCCATCTGCTGTTTTTGCGGGAAGTGAATTAATTCAACGCGGCTTCCTGCAAGCTTTATTTACAGCGGATGGGCAAGTAAATGATGGCGGCGAAAAAGGTTGTTCAGTGCGCCTTTCATCAAGCCATATAACTTTGCTCAAAGATACACAGCGTTTGCTCTTGAACTTTGGTATCGCAAGCCGAATTTATGAAAATCGCCGTCTGGGTGGTATGCGTCCAATGCCAGATGGCAAAGGCGGAACAAAGGATTATTTCCATTTGCCACAACACGATCTGGCAGTCAGCAAAACCAACTTGATCCGCTTCGCAAATGAAATTGGTTTCCTGACAGAAGCAAAGCAAACAAAACTGGCGGACTATCTCAGCCGCATGGTACGTGGTCCATACGAAGAACCCTTCCTTGCGACTGTTCAAGTGATTGAGCCTGATGGAGTTGAGGCTGTTTACGATCTTCATCAGCCCGATACACATTCATTTATCGCAAATGGTTTGGTTGTTCATAACTGCGGCGAACAATGGTTGGGACCATACGAGAACTGCTGTCTCGGTTCGGTGAATCTCAACGAGCACTGCGGAGAAAATAACAGTGTGGATTGGGAAACTCTGCGCCAATCTGTTGTGACCGCCACGCGCTTCCTCGATGATGTGGTGCAGGCGAATGGATATGTGCCGTCTGTGCCGCAGCTTAAGGAAGCTGCACATAAGGCGCGCCGTATCGGTCTCGGCATTATGGGACTTGCCGACTTGATGTATCACGTGGGCGTGCGCTATGGCTCGAAGGAAGGGCAGGAGTTTGGCTCGCAGATCATGGAGTTTGTGCGTTACCATGCGATGCAGACCAGCATTGAACTCGCCGAGGAGCGCGGACCTTTCCCCGCCATCGAAGGTTCAATTTATGACATGGATGACATGCGCTGGGAAGCGCCCAAATCGCTGGTCCACTATCAGAATAACTGGGACATGCCCGAGGTTAAGTGGGATGCGGTCGTGGACGGAATCAAAAAGCATGGGATTCGCAACGCCGCGCAGACCACCGTCGCTCCGACTGGCACCATCGCCACTGTGGCTGGCTGTGAAGGCTATGGCTGTGAACCTGTCTTCGCGCTGGCTTATATTCGTCACGTCAACGACAACGGCAAGGATTTGACCCTCACTTACGCCAGTCCGCGTTTTGATGAGGCGTTGAAGAATCTCGGTCTTGGCGAAGAGAAGCGTCAGGAAATTGTGGAGCGGGTGATGAACGACGGCACCTGCCAGAACATCATCGAAATTCCGCAAGCTGTGCGCGATACGTTCGTGGTCTCAGCGGACATCACCGCTGATGAGCATGTGTTGATGCAGGGCGCGTTGCAGGCGTTTGTGGATAACTCGCTTTCGAAGACCGTCAACTTCCATGAACACGCCACTGAGGCGGATGTTGCCAAGGTGTACATGATGGCTTGGGAACTCGGCTGCAAGGGCATTACCGTGTACGTGACGGGCTCACGCGATAAGGTTGTGCTGGAGACCAAAGCCACTGCGGATAAGAAAGCGCCGACCGAGGTACAAGTGGAGCGCCGCGCCACCCCGCCCGAGCCTGTCCTCTGGCATGGGACGAAGAAGCCGCGTCCCAAGGCTTTGGCTGGCAAAACCTACAACATCGAAACGCCTGTTGGCAAGGCGTTCATTACCATCAACGAAAACGGCGGGACTCAGCCCTTCGAGGCGTTCATCAACACCGCCAAGGCTGGTTCTGAAATTGCCGCAGTCTCCGAAGCGATTGGACGCTTGATCTCCTACATCCTGCGCATGGCTTCGCCCGTTGCGCCGCTGGATAGAATGCGCGAGATCATCGTGCAGTTGATCGGCATCGGCGGCGGACGTTCGCTCGGCTTCGGCATCAACCGCGTGCGCTCCCTGCCCGATGGCATTGGACAGGTGCTGGATCAATACTTGAATGAGAAGAATGGAGTTGTGACCGAGGAAGTGAAGGGGAACGGAGGCAGCGGATCGGAGCCTCATGTCCACACCATGAAGATCGGTGACATCTGCCCTGAGTGCGGCGAAGCGGCGGTAGTGAATGAGGAAGGCTGTCGCAAGTGCTATGCTTGTGGGTTTAGTGAGTGTTAGGTTTAAAATAAGATGTGGCTTGTTTCACAAAGCCACATCTTATTTTTTGTAATTAAAACGGTGTTGCGTTTTCGCATTAATGTATAATCTTCAGAAACAATAAACGGGAGGCTGTTTATGAATATAGTTCTTACCCAACTAAGCGATATACACTTTAAAAGTAATGAGCAGAATATCTTATGCAAGAGAATTGACAAAATAGCATCTGCGATTAATTCTTCCGCAAATGATGTAGATGCCTGTTTAATTTTGATTACAGGTGACATAGCATATTCGGGGAGCGCAGAGGAATATACCGTTGCTCAGAGTTTTTTTCAAGAACTTCGCTTGAAGTTGTCCGAGGAACTAGATGCAATTGAATTGATTTTTATTTTCATACCTGGTAATCACGATTGCGAATTTAAGCCAGCAAACAATGTTAGAGAAAGAATATTGCCAACAGTCTCGATAGATGAAACTATCCCTCCTGACATTATAGGTATTTTAATAGACGTCCAGAAAAACTACTTTAACTTTACAAGAAACTGGAATAAAGATGCTTTAGCTCAACTCGATAGTGAGATTTTTAAGAGTTTTAAAATAAAGATTACTGATGGGGAAATTAGAATTAACTTGATCAACACAGCATGGATGTCAAAGCTACACGAGATTCCAGGAACTCTTTTGTTTCCAGAAAGTGAAATATTAACCGTCGTAGACGAAGTAGACAATCCTTCCCTGCTTGCAATAACCTTAATGCATCATCCCTATCAATGGCTTCATCCAGATAATGCACGATTACTAAAAGATAAAGTTGAAGCTGTATCAGACATTATTTTTACTGGGCACGAACATGATAGTGCTAGATATACCAAGATTTCTCAAAAGCAACATGTGGAATACATTGAGGGCGGAGTATTACAAGGCGACTTCAGGGATATTTGTGAATTTAACGTTGTCAAAATTGATTTGGAAAATAAAGAATATTTAACCAATTTATATTCTTGGAAGGAAAAAGATCAGTATTTTGAGATTTTGAATTCAGAAAAATCAAATTTTAGACGTAACAGCTATCGTCTGAGAAATGAGTATATTGTTTCAGAAGGCTTTGGACAGAAGCTGTCTGATCCTGAAGCGAAATTTTCACACCCAGATAAAGATTCCATAAGCCTTGAAGATATATTTATATACCCTCAAATTCGACACCTGCACCTACCTGGAGACCCCGAGTGGATAAAAACAATCCTGCAGGGTCACTTACTGGATTTTGTCCTTAAAAATAAAAAGATACTTTTTATTGGTGGCGATAAAAGTGGAAAATCTTCATTAGCTAAGATACTATTTCGAGATACATTGAAATCTGAGTTAATTCCAATAATCATACCTGGGAATAGCTTTAAAAGCCTCGAAAAATCACACATCACCAATGTAATAAACAGCTTCTTTGAAACCATTTATTCATCACCTACATTTGAGAAATATATCCAGCTAAGTGATGACAAAAAAGTTTTAATAATGGACGATTATCACAAATGTCCATTAAACGCGCCGAGTAGAGATTTACTAATGAAAGAATTAGAGCATCACTTTGGACAAATTATCCTGTTTGGTGATGATCAACTTCGTTTTACTAATTTAATGAGTGAAAAAACGAAAAAAATAGTTCTTTTTGGGATTATTCAACTTGTGAAATTATGGAATTTGGCAAGGTGAAAAGAAAGGATCTTATAGAGAAATGGTATTCGCTAGGAAAAATATATATTGTTGATGAAGTGGAGCTAAAAAAAGAGGTAATTCAGGCTGAAAAGATAATCTCATCCTTAATTGGCAACAACTTTGTCCCTTCCTTTCCAATTTTTATCTTGGCAATGCTCCAGCAGCTTGAAATTCGCAATCCAGTTGAGACAACGTCAGGTTCATATGGGTATTTATACGAATCTCTTTTGACGATGTCTCTTTCAAAAAACCCTCACAAGGATGTAGATGTTGATACCCAGTACGGTTATCTGTCAGAATTAGCCTATGCGTTATTTCTTCGAGCATCTACAAGTATTGATTATGAACAAATGGACCAGTGGCATGTAAAATATTGCGATACATATAAATTAACCATTAACCAAGAAGATATACTGAACTATCTTGGCGAAGTTGGAATTCTTCAAGTCGACAACAGTGGAATTTCTTTTCGTTATCCCTATATATATTTTTATTTTGTGGCTCGTTACTTTCGAGATCACATCACTGAAAAGGAAATACATCAGCATATTCGAAAAATGAGCGGAAGGTTGCACCACACAGAATCGGCAAACATAATTATTTTCTTGTGCTATTTATCCAAAGACCCCTTTATTTTAAAAAATTTACTTGAAACATCTAAGCGCCTCTTTGCTGCATACCCTGAGTGCGATCTAGTAACTGACACTAAATCAATTAGCGGTTTGATTCCTGATGTTCCTCGTATAGTGTTGGAAGATAAAGATGCAGATGAAAACCATCGAACTATTTTAGAAGAAGAAGATAATTATACAGAAAGTAAAGATGGTGGTGATGAGGAGGTAGTAGTAGATGACGGTAGATCTGACGAAGAATTGGAGGAGATGTTACAAATCAATGTAGCTTTCAAAACCATACAAATCTTGGGACAGCTTTTAAGGAATTTTCCTGGTTCATTAAAGGGCAATCAAAAATTTGAGCTAGCACAGGAATGCTATTCTTTGGGATTACGTGTAATGAAATTTGCTGTAAAAAATATTCAAAATAGTCAGCAAGATATGGTAACTCATATTGGTGGAATATTAAAATCTAAACATCCCAAATGGCTATATGAGAAATTGAATGATGAAGTTAAATATTTAATGTTTAGCGTCTTAGAAGGACTGGCATTCGTAATAATCAGGCATACTTCAGATTCTGTAGGCTTAGAGAGACTTTCTTTAACCTACCAAGATGTTTTGAATTCAAGCATTAATGTTTCTTATAGGTTTATAGACTTATCTGTACGCTTAGAAAATTCTAAAGGATTTCCTAAAAACGAGACGTTGGACCTATACAAGAAAGTATATAAAAATAGATTCTCTGCTCAACTATTGAGACATTTAGTCTGGCATTATTTTTATATATATCCTTCAAAGCGTGAGTTGCGAGAAAGTATCTGTAAAAAATTAGAAATCCAAATTCAGCCCCTTCTTAAACCCAATATTCCTAAAATGCTTAAAGGATAGGATATATTTATATAAGCTATCATTTGTCCATGCGGGGAGATGGTGTGTGCCCCCTCCGCCCGCTTCGCGGAGCATCTCACCAAAATACGATATGAAAATTTCTGATTCTGATGTTTTTTGTGGTTGGGTCGCAAACCGTCCACGAATGTGCCGCGAATGCGCGAATAGACGACTCCAAATTCGTGAATTCGTGCAATATTCGTGGCTGGTTTAGTCAAGAACGGCAAAACCACAAACTCCGGTAGAACCAGGAAAATTTCAATGGGGAATTGGATGGGTGTAAATTTGGGTATTTATCTCTGGCTTTGAATCACCTTGTGTCGGGCGGGTCTTGAATCGCGAAGTGAATTCATGTATATTGATTTCAGCGGTCTCAATATAAATCCTGGGTGTGGTGAAAGGAAGGTGCCTATTGATGTAATTATCCACGTAAAAATCGAATACCATCGAGTTTCTTGTTTATCAGATTGACCTAATCAGGGTCTTCAAAGGAGGATTCCATGAAACGTTTTTGGTTATCCATGACTTTAGCCGCAGGTTTGTCCCTTTTATATACAGGGGTGGTCTATGCACAGGGCACAACCCCGCCCACAGATGCGGCTCAAACCGGTGAAATAGCAGCCAAACTGGCTGGACTTGTTGCGGCTGCAACTGTGATAGAACGGATCATCG